>NZ_CP120742.1:2347777-2651388 GCF_029581275.1 Micromonospora sp. WMMD1155 | reverse complement strand
TCGAGATCCCGAACTACCAGGTAGCCCCCTATCTGGTACTGGCCACGAAGAACGGCCTGGTGAAGAAGACGCGGCTCGAGGAGTTCGACTCCAACCGTTCCGGCGGCATCATCGCGATCAACCTGCGCGATGAGGACGAGCTGGTCGGTGCTGCGTTGGTTGCGCCGGAGAACGACCTGCTGCTGGTCTCCAAGAAGGCACAGGCGATCCGGTTCAACGCGTCGGACGAGGCGTTGCGGCCGATGGGCCGGGCCACCTCGGGCGTGATCGGCATGCGCTTCACGGACGACGACGTCCTGCTCGCCATGGAGGTCGTCCGAGAAGGTTTGGACGTTCTGGTGGCCACGAACGGGGGATATGCGAAGCGCACCCCGATCGAGGAATACCCGGTGCAGGGCCGGGGAGGTAAGGGCGTGTTGACTGCGAAGATCACCGAGCGGCGCGGTGGTCTGGTCGGCGCGGTGGTGATCGATCCGGACGACGAGCTGTTCGCGATCACCAGCAATGGTGGTGTCATTCGGACTCCGGTGAAGCCTGTACGCCGTACGCGTGACCGGAACACAATGGGGGTCAAGCTGATGGACCTCCCGGACGGCGTGACTATCGTGGCGATTGCTCGCAATGCCGACGAGCCTGACGAACAGGACTAGTTGAATGACGGAGACACAGGCGAAGTCGGGGAACACGGGGACCTCGGCCAACCCGGTCGACGAGGAGGCCGCCAAGGGCGGCACACCAGCGACCGGCCGCGCGGCCGTGGGCCGGGCGACGGTCCCCGCCGACGCGCCTGCCCCGAAATTCACGAGGGCTCCGGGCATGACACCCCCGCCGGAGCCGCCCGCTGAAGATGCCGGGTCGGCCGACAAGACCGAGGCCGTCAGTGCCGACGCGCCGACGTCGTCGACCGCCACCACCCCCTCGGGTTCGGCGACGGCGTCCTCCTCGGCGCGTCCGGCGACCACCCAGCCGATCAACGTCCGGTCCGGGCCGGCGGCGTCGACCGGGGCGACCGGCACCCAGCCGCGGATCACACCGGGCATGACATCGCCGCAGCCCGACACGGCCCGTACCGGCACCGCCGGCCGCCCGGCCAGCGGCGGTGGACTGCCGCCGGGCATCGGCAACGCGTCCGCCGTCGGGGCGGCGCGTGTCGGTGACGCGGTACGCGCCGCGCGTACCTCGGTCAGCTCGGCCGCCTCCCGCGGACCGCGCCGGGCCCGGCTGAACCTGAAGCGGATCGACCCGTGGTCCGTGATGAAGTTCGCGTTCGCCGTCTCGGTGGTGCTCTTCATCGTCGTGGTGGTCGCCACGTCGGTGCTCTACCTGGCGTTGGACGCGATGGGTGTGTTCCAGAGCGTCAACGAGAGCCTGAGTGACCTGGTGAACGCCGGCGGTGGCCAGAGCACCAGCGGCTTCCAGATCACCGCCAAGGGCGTGATCCTCAGCTCGGCGCTGATCGGCCTGGTCAACGTGGTGTTGTTCACCGCGCTGGCCACGCTGGGAGCGTTCGTCTACAACGTCTGCGCCGACCTGGTCGGCGGGATCGAGCTGACCCTCGCCGAGCGGGACTGAGCGACCGGGACACCGGGGCACCGCGCAATGCGGTCGCTCCGGTGTCCCGTACTCAGGTAGGTTGTGCAGGCGTCGACGGCCTGGCTCGTCCGGCTGGACCCCGATTTGGGGCTGGCTGAGCGGATGGGTTAATCTTGCTCGTCGCAACGCGGGGCTATAGCTCAGTCGGTTAGAGCGCAGAGCTGATAACTCTGAGGTCGCTGGTTCGATTCCAGCTAGCCCCACCGCATGTCGTCCGACGGTCAGTCGAGCGCAAGGGGTCGCCCGCATGTTCAAGAAGCTGCTGATTCTGGCTGGCGTCGTCGGCGTGGCCGCCGTCGTGTTCAACAAGATCAAGGCCTCGAACGACGAGCGCGCCCTGTGGCACGAGGCGACCACTGCGCCCGACCTGCGCTGACGTTCGGCCTACGGGCGATCCGACGCCCACACACGGGGCCCTAGCTCAACTGGCAGAGCACTGCCTTTGCAAGGCAGGGGTTAGGGGTTCGAGTCCCCTGGGCTCCACTCTCCCGCAAGTCAACGCCCCGTCGGTGTATTTTGCCGTGATCGAGGCCGGTGCAGCAGCAAAGTACAGCGGTAGACCGGCCAGGGTCGCAGCGGCGTGAGCGACACAGCGAAGGTGCGGACGATGGCTGACGAGTCGCTCGTGCGCAACTCACGGCTACTTGGCTTGTTCACCGAAATCGTCCAAGGCCCGGAGGCAACCCTGCGCGCCGTTGAGGCGGCCGGGCGCGGCATCGCTGCCGGGGCGCTGCTGCACGCTCGCCGTATTTGCCGACAAGCTGACCATCAGGTCCGGCAGTCGGGACGAGCTGATTGAGAACGCTCTTGCATCCGCCGATCGACTCATGGAGCTAGGGGAGATCGAGGACGACCTGAGCGAGCTGTGGTCCCGTCGCCGAAAGCGCGGTCTTGGCGACGAGGCTTTTGAGGCAAGCCTCCAGCAGATCGTCCTTCGCCTGGAGGCATGGCCCCTGTCCTGGTCGCGCCAGCCCGACTGATCGGCGGCTCGTAACAGCCGTCCGACGGCAGCCGCACTCCGATCAACGCTTGCGGATCTGATCGGCGCAGCGCTCTGGGCACTTCCACCTGTCGTACGGCGAGTCGCATGACGACGGTACGCAGCCGCCGCAGGGCGGTGTCCCTCCGCTGAGGGCGTGGTCCTCTACCTCATTCGTAGTGGTAGCGGCACTGCGCGATCTGCACTGTGTCGTCCATGATCCGGTATGCAAGGCGGTGTTCCTGGTCGATGCGTCTCGACCAGAATCCTGCCCAGTTTCCGCGGAGCTGCTCCGGTTTGCCGATGCCTTGGTGGCCGTTGCGTCGGATGTCCTCGATCAAGGTGTTCACTCGTTTGAGCATCTGACGATCTCGTTGCCAGGTCAGATAGTCTTCCCAGCCTCGGCTGGCGAACTGGACCTTCACGCTGCCGACGCCTCGCCTGAACCGGCGTCGGGGTCGATCAGGTCGTGCATCTCCCCACCCCCGTTGCGCAGCTCTTCGACGGCTTCATTCAGACGGCGCGCGTTGGCGGGGCTGGCCATCAGGTAGGCCGTCTCCTTCAACGACTCGTACTCGCGCAGCGAGATGATGACCGCGGCCTCCCGGCCGGAACGGGTGACCACCACTTCCTCGGCGTCGTCCACGACATGGTCGAGCATCTTGGCCAGGTTCTGCCGGACTTCTGAGTAGGGAACGGTGCGCATGCTGCTGCCTTCCAAGCGTTTGTCGGCTCCGCCTGAAAACTGACCCCGTGGTTCCGGCTGAATTTTGACCCCTTCCGGAAGCATCGGGAGGTGCTGAGCGTGGAGGACTGGGCGGAGATCCGTCGGTTGCACCGGGCGGAGCGGATGGCGATCAAGGCCATCTGTCGCCGGTTGGGGGTCTCGCGGAACACGGTGCGTAAGGCCTTGGCCAGTCATGAGCCGCCTCGCTATCAGCGGGCGGCGAAGGGCTCGATCGTGGACGCGGTCGAGCCGCAGATCCGGGCGTTGTTGGCGGAGTTCCCGGACATGCCGACGACGGTGATCATGGAGCGGGTTGGGTGGGCCCGCGGCAAGACGGTGTTCGCCGATCGGGTGCAGCAGTTGCGGCCGTTGTTCCGCCGCCCGGACCCGGCCCAGCGGACGGAGTATCTGCCGGGCGAGTTGGCGCAGTGTGATCTGTGGTTCCCGCCGGCGGACGTGCCGTTGGGCTTCGGGCAGGTCGGCCGGCCGCCGGTGCTGGTGATGGTGTCCGGGTATTCGCGGTGGCTGTCAGCGGTGATGATCCCGACCCGGCAGTCACCGGACTTGCTGGTCGGGCACTGGACGCTGATCTCCGGCTGGGGACGGGTGCCCAAGGCGTTGGTGTGGGACAACGAGTCCGCCGTCGGGCAGTGGCGGGCTGGCAGGCCGCAGCTGACCGAGGCGATGAACGCCTTCCGCGGCACCCTCGGCATCAAGGTGATTCAGTGCCGACCGGCGGACCCGGAGGCCAAGGGCCTGGTCGAGCGGGCCAATGGCTATCTGGAAACCTCGTTCCTGCCCGGACGCCGTTTCGCCTCGCCCGGCGACTTCAACACCCAGCTCACCGACTGGCTGGTGGGGGCGAACAACCGCCAACACCGGATGCTGGGCTGCCGCCCGCTGGACCGGTGGGACGCCGACCGGGCCGCGATGCTGTCACTGCCACCGGTCGCGCCGGTGGTCGGCTGGCGCCAGGCCACCCGGCTGCCCCGCGATCACTACGTCCGCTTGGACGGCAACGACTACTCGGTGCACCCATCCGTGGTCGGCAGGCGGGTTGAGGTCACCGCCGACTGCGACCACGTGACGGTGGTCTCCGACGGCCGGCCCGTGGCCCGACATGACCGCTGCTGGGCAAGCCATCAGAGCATCACCGACCCTGCCCACCGGCAAGCCGCCGCCGACCTGCGCGTCGCTGCCCAACACAAGCCGACGACCGCGGTCGACGCCCAGGTCGAACGCCGGCCGTTGAGCGACTACGACCGCATGTTCGGCCTGGACGTCGAGGTGGCTGCGTGATGGTCGCCAAGACCAGCCGCAACGTCGCCTCGGAGATCGCGTTCCTCACCCGCGCCCTCAAGGCGCCGTCCCTCGCTGCCTCCGTCGAACGCCTGGCGGAGCGGGCCCGGGCCGAGTCATGGACGCACGAGGAGTTCCTCGCCGCCTGCCTGCAACGCGAAGTCGCCGCCCGCGAAGCCCACGGCGGCGAGGGACGTATCCGGGCAGCCAGGTTCCCCGCCCGCAAGAGCCTGGAGGAGTTCGACTTCGAGCACCAACGCTCTCTGAAGCGGGAGACGATCGCCCACCTGGGCACCCTCGACTTCGTGGCGTCGAAGGAGAACGTCGTCTTCCTGGGCCCGCCCGGCACCGGCAAGACCCACCTGTCCATCGGCCTGGGGATCCGGGCCTGCCAGGCCGGACACCGGGTCGCGTTCGCCACCGCCGCCCAATGGGTGTCCCGCCTCGCCGACGCCCACCACGCCGGCCGACTGCAAGACGAGCTCGTGAAGCTCGGCCGGATCCCGCTGCTGATCGTCGACGAGGTCGGCTACATCCCCTTCGAAGCCGAAGCGGCGAACCTGTTCTTCCAGCTCGTCTCCAACCGCTACGAACGAGCCTCGCTGATCGTCACCAGCAACAAGCCCTTCGGCCGCTGGGGCGAAGTGTTCGGCGACGACGTCGTCGCCGCAGCCATGATCGACCGCCTCGTCCACCACGCCGAGGTCATCTCGATGAAGGGCGACAGCTACCGGCTTAAAGACCGCGACCTCGGCCGCGTTCCCGCAGCCACCAAGACCAACGACTGAACATCAACAACCAGCGAGGGGGTCAAAATTCGGCCGGAACAGAGGGGTCAAAGTTCAGCCGGCGTTGACAGCGTTACGTACAATAAATTGTACAAGCTCGCCGGGGAGCTGCTCGTCAGATGGTCCGACGTCTGGCCTTGAACTGTCGATCAGGCTCAGGAGCGGTGCGGCGTAGCGGGAGCGGATCACCGGTGATCGTGGCGACGTGGTTCGCATGGTGATACCTCCGGCCCACCAGCACTTTCCCCGGTTGATCTCGATCTGAGTACAGCCATTTGTACAGCCAAGTCGGTCATGCCGTCCCCTCCTGGCCGAGAATTCGGTCAATGGCCGAGGCAGCCTGGCGAGCCCGCGCCGGCAGAACGTGGCCGAGGCGTACCGCAGGTCGGGTAGGTGCAGCCAATCCAGCCCGGCCATGCGGCAGTGGAGGCTCGACCAGTGCGTCTTCGGCGGCACGAACGCCAACCCCTGTTCCGTGCGCCCGGAGGGTCTGCCGCACGGATCAGTGATCAAGCCGTACCGAACTCCCCTGGCTCAGCCGGATCCGGACAAGAAGGCGCGAACAGTGTCGGCGAGCCGTGTTTGAGCGTCGTGATGCACCACGTGACCGGCGGGCAGCTCGGCAAGGCGAGCGTGGCCGGCGCGACGGGCGACCATTTCGCGAGCGTGGTCGGCCGCCAGTTCATCGCTACGCGTTCCACGAATCAGGAGAGTCGGGCAGGTCACCGAAACCCAATCCTGCCAGTGGTCACCGTTGAGTGCCTTCTGGGACGCCACCGTGTCATCGATGTCGAATGAGAAGCCCCAGCCGTCGTTGCGCTGACGGAAGGAACATGCCAGGTAGGGTGCCGCCGCGCCGAGGGCCGCGGTCAGCGCGTCGCGGGATGGCGCGTGACGGGGGAGGCTGGTCGTGAACGACCAATCAACGTCTAGGACCGCGCCGGCATCCTCGACGATGAGCGCGGTGACCTGGTCGGGGTACCGCCCGGCGTACTGGTAGGCGTTCACTCCGCCGAGCGAGTGGCCCAGTACCGCCGCAGGACCGACATCCACATGCTGGTGGAACGCGGCGACATCGGATACGTAGTCGTCACGCTCATAGCTCTCGGCACGGTCCGACGCTCCGTGCCCGCGCTGGTCGAGCGCGATCACCCGCCAGCGGGGTGCCAACGCCTCGGCCAGCGGTGCGAACGCCGACGCCTCGTTGTAGTGCCCGTGCAGAGCCAGGAGCGGGGCGCCCGATCCACCGAAGTCCAGATAGGACAGCTTTCGACCCTCAACCGCGAAGAACCCACGCATGACCTGGGATGCTAGACCCGTCGTCGTCGGCGGTACGGCAGCGCCGAGCGGTCGGTCGCCGTGCCCGATGCTAGGGGCGATGGCGGTTGACGGCAGATCGAGCCGGGGTACGAACGAGGGGTCGGTCAGGCGGGGGTGAGCAGGCAGAACTCGTTGCCTTCGGGGTCGGCGAGGACCCTCCACGGGATGTCGTCCTCGCCCAGGTCGACCACGGTGGCGCCGAGGGCACTCAGTCTGGTCGCCTCGGCTTCCAGGTCGTCTCCGGGGTACGGGCGGACGTCGAGGTGGACGCGGTTCCACACGGTCTTCACGTCGGGTGTCCGGATGAACTCCAGGTATGGTCCGACGCCCTTGGCGGAGCGCAGCACCGCCTGGCGGTCGGTGACCTCGTGCACGGTCCAGTCCGTGGCCTGCCCCCAGAATCGGGCCATGGCACGCGGATCGGCGCAGTCGACGACGATCGCGGCGATCGGCCCGGTGTCCCGGTAGACCGGTCGGGGTTCCAACACGCAGAACTCGTTTCCCTCCGGGTCGGCCAGGACCGTCCAAGGAACGTCGCCCTGGCCGACGTCGGCAGGTGTCGCGCCGAGGTCGATCAGCCGGGCGACCACCTGCTGCCGATGGTCGGCCGAGGTCGTGGCGAGGTCGACGTGCACCCGGTTCTTCACCGTCTTGGGTTCCGGGGAGACGACGAGGTCGATGCAGACGGCGACGGGGTCGGGATAGACGAAGCCCTCGGGTTCGAGGTTGGTCACGCCGGGTGCCTCGCTGGAAACTCCCCAGCTCAGCGCCTTCGCCCAGAACTCGCCGAGCGCGGAGTCGTCCTGAGCCTTCATGTTGATCTGCACGAGCCGGGTCGCCATGCCGACATGCTAGGGCCCGTTCCGCATCGACGGCACCGACTATCGACCGAGTGGGGTTCTACGTTTACCTGGACCGGGGGCGGGGATCCGCGGCCGTGCGTATTGACGTGGACGAACCGGATTCGGTCGAACAATTCTGGGATGGGATGCGGGAGGCGGCGGCTGCCGCCACCCGGCACCAGGACGACGACCTGTACGAGGCGATCGTCAAGATCGGTAGGTCCGCCCTGGCGCAGGGTGTCGAACTGGTGCCGTCGAGCGGGTTCTTTCTGCTGTGTCCAGTGTGCAGTGCCCTGTCGGGTCAACGCTGCATCAACGTTCCTGGTCATCCGCTGGACGACAGCAGACTTCACCGTGAGCGGATCGACCTGGCTGAGAAGGCGATCAGGGGTGAAGTGCCGCTCCCCGATCCGCTTCGATAATGACCTGTCGCGTCGTGCGTGCCACTTGTCATGCTCCACCGATGGATGAGCAGCCAGCCCCCGTCACCGTGCACATCTACTGTCGGGTCGAGGTGCTCGTCACCGATCCGGCGGCGGTCACCGGTCACGCGATCGCCGACCTGCGGGCGGCCGACATCGACTGGTCCGCGGAGGAGGACGGTCGGGAAGCGGCCGTCGAGGAACTTCGGTCGGACCTCGTGACCTCGTTGGCGGGTGTGGTGGACATCAGCCGGCTCGGCGAGGGCATTCCAGGGGTGGAGTTCCGGGGCGGTCTGTGCTGGGCCGAGCAGGGGCCCGCCCGGAACCCGTTCCGGGTCGGTGGGCGGTGACGATACGACTTGCGGTCAGGGGCGCGAGCGCCACCAGCGGTGGTCAATCCGCGTGCTCGGCCTCAAGCGAGGGCGCGGCGGTGTCGGGCCGTGCCTCCGGCAGATGTTCCACCAGCTTGGTGAGCACGCCGTTGGCGAAGGTGGCGCCGAGCGCCGACCCGGCCCCGATGGTCCAGCCGACCGGCCCGAGCGGAGTGCAACCGAAGAACTGGCTCACCCCGGGTGTCTGCACCACCACGGCCAACACCCCCAGCGACGCCGCAGTGGACGCCAGTACGGTCGGGCTGGTGCCCCCGGCCAGGACGGTCTGACCGAGCTGGGTGCCGACCAGGGACACCAGGGCGACCGTTCCGGCCCGCTGACGGCGGCCGGTGTACCGGGCCAACGTCCAGCCCGCCGTCGCGCCCAGCGTGGTGGCTGCCGCCCGCAGCCCGATCTCCCTGGTGAGGCTCTCCCCGAGCGCCAGGTCGGGACCCTCCCGGAGCAACCTGTCGGTGCGGTCCGACGCGGGTGGCCGGACCGCGATGGCCAGCGCCGGTGCCAGGTCGGTCAGCAGGTTGACCAGCAGCAGTTGTCGCCCGGTGAGCGCGGAACGACCCGTTGCCGCGGCGGTGAGCACGCTGAACGCGATCTCGCCGAGGTTGCCGCCGACCAGGATGCTGAGTGCGTGGCGCACCGACGACCACATGGCCCGCCCCTCGACGAGGGTGGCGATGATGGTCTCCAACCGGTCGTCGGTGACCACCAGGTCGGCGGCGGCACGCGCCGCCGGGGTGCCCCGTTGACCGAGAGCGATGCCGACGTCGGCCAGCCGGATCGCCGGAGCGTCGTTGGCGCCGTCGCCGGTCATCGCGACGGTCCGCCCACACTTCTGCAACGCCTGGATGATCCGCACCTTGTGGGCGGGGGTGCAGCGGGCCACCACGTCGGTGTTCGCCAGCCGGTCCGCGAGCGCGTCGTCGTCCAGTCGGTCGAGTTCACCGGCGGTGACGACCCGCTGCTCGTCGTGTTCGCTGATGGTGGCGGCGATCGCCTCGGCGGTGGCCGGATGATCACCGGTGATCATGATGGTGTGCACACCGGCCTGCCGGATCCGGCGTACCGCCGGGGCGGCGCTCTCCCGAACCCCGTCCGCCAGGGCCAGGAAACCCACGAAGGTCAGCCCTCGCACGTCGGAGTCGGTCACCTCCGGGTCGGTCACCGGGCACTCCGCGACGGCGAGGATCCGGTTTCCCGCCCCGGCCCGGTCGGCGAGCATCCGCTCCAGCTCGGCGCGGCCGGCGTCGTCCAACGGCTGCTGGGTGCCGTCCATGCGCCGCGCCGAACAACGCGGCAGGACCGTCTCCGGAGCACCCTTGACGCTCAGCAGCAGGTGGCCGTCGGTCTCGCCGATACTCGCGTGATAGCCACGGGACGGCTCGAACGGCAGCCCTCCGGTCGCCCGCCAACCGGGAGCGCCGGTCTGCTCCACCACTCCGGCATCCCCGGCACCCCGCCGGACCGCCCGGTCGGTCTGCAACGCCAACTCCTCCGGGTTCGCCGCCGCCGGAGTAGCCCGCAACGCCGCGGCCAGCGTCAACTGGAGTCGGTCGTCCAGCCGGTCCACCGGGGCGTACCGGTCGCCGGCACTGTCGCCGACCCCGGCCAGCAGCAACTGCCCCTCGGTCAGAGTGCCGGTCTTGTCGAAGCAGAGCACGTCCACCCGGCCCAGCGCCTCGATGGTGCGCGGGTTCCGGACCAACGCGCCGTGCTCGGCGAGGCGCCGGGCGGCGGCCAGCTGCGCCGCGCTCACCAGGAACGGCAGCCCCTCCGGCACCGACGCCACGGCCAGGTTCGCGGCGGTCGCCGCCGTTTCGGCCAGGGGTACGCCCCGAAGCAGCCCCGCACCCGCCACCGCCACCGCCGAGCCGGCGGCCAACGGGATGGCGGTGCTGGTCAACGAGCCGAGCCGGGCTTCCACCCCGCTCGTCGGCGGAGCCTGCCGGACCAGAGCGAGGCTGCGGCCGGATTCGGTGTCCGATCCGGTCGCCACCACCACGGCGGTTCCGTGTCCGGCGGCGACCGTCGTTCCCTCGTACAGCATCGAGTGGCGGTCGGCGATCGCGGCGGCCACCACCGGCCGGTTGGACTTCGCGACCGGCAACGACTCCCCGGTCAGCGAGGACTCGTCCGCCTCCAGGCCCACCGATTCGAGCACCCGGCAGTCGGCGGGCACCGAGTCGCCCGGTTCGAGGGCGATGACGTCACCCAGGACCAGGTCCCCGGCGGCGACGACCTGCTCGGCGCCGTCCCGACGGACCCGTGCCGTCACCGCCGACCGGGACAGCAACTCCGCCAGCGACCGTTCCGTGTTCCGCTCGTGGACCGCGCCGATCAGGGCGGAGCCACCGACGACGCTGCCCACCAGCGCGGCGTCGACAAGCGATCCGAACGACGCGGAGAGCACCGCACCGGCGGCCAGCACCGGGGTCAACGGGTTGGACAACTCCTCCACGAAGGCGCGCATCAAACCACCGGTACCGGGCCCGGAGTCGCCGTCCCCCGCCGCTGCGTGGTGCCGGCGCTGCGCCTCCGCGCCGGTCAACCCGTCCGCCGTGCTGCGCAGCTGGTCGAGGACGGTGCCGACGGGCATCAGGTGCCAGGCGGTCGCGACGGGTGCCGGGGTGTCCGAACGGTCGTGCAGCCGACGGGCTCGCCAGACCCCGTTCGCGAAGGCCAACCCGGCCGCACCGTTGACGGCGACGAGCGCCTTGTGCGGCAACTGCGTCGGTGGGGCGGTGAACGCGCCGAGCGCACCGAGACCGCTGCCGGCCATGGACAGCCGGATGTTCTGCTTCGCCAACCGCCGGGCCACCCCGGTCGCCTCGATCACCAGGGCCACCACCCGCAGGTCGCCGCCGACCAGCAGGTGCGCCCCCCACGGCGGCAACTCGTCCGGGGCGGTGGTGAACCCGAGACCGCAGTCGGACGCGCCGAGCGCCTTGCGGTCCGCGGAGACCACCATCACCACCGCGCCGTCGCGCTGCAACGCGCGTACCGACTCGGTCAACCGGTCGCCGCCGGGCAGCAGCGCGTCGGCGAAGGCGTACCGTTGCTCGTCCCCACCGGCGACGACCAGCCGCAGGCCGGCCCTGCGGGCGGCGGCCGGGAGGCCGTCGACACCGGGCGCGGGTTCCGGCTCGACCCGCAACAGCGCGGCCAGCCGGTCCCCGTGTCGCAGACCGAGGAGCTGACCCCCGGCGGCCCGCAGCCGGTCGCCGTCCGGGATGTCAGCACCGTCGTTCGCGGGCATCTGGTCCAGCGGTCCGAGCCGCCAGTCGTCGGCGGTGCGGGACGCGGCCGGGTGGTCCGGGTCGAACAGCGCGAAGGCCCGCTCCGCCACCTGGTCGACGTCCGCTCCGGTCGCCGGGGCCAGATCGGCCAGTACGCCCCGGTCCGAGCCGAGCACTGCCGCGTCCAGCACGAGCGTGTCGATCCGGTCCAGTTCCCGCAGCACGCTGCGGTCCATGGCGATCACGCCACGCCGGGCCAGCATCCAACCGAGTTGGGCGGCGTACCCCTCGCGCCCGCTACCGGGTGCCTTGGGAAGGGCGGCCAGGCCCAGCGCGGTGGCCCGCTTGGGCCCGGCGAACGGCATCGCCGCCGCCCCGGCGGCCGCGCCCGCGGCCAGCATCTTGTTGATGTACCGCTCGACGGGGCCGTCCGGCTTCGGACGAGGGCGGTCGATCACCGGCCAGCGGGCCGTCGCGCGGTCCGGGTGGCCGGTGAGCCGTGGTTCGGCGCGCTCCCAGGCGGAGAGTTGAGCCCGCGCCTCGCCCCACTGCACCACCCGCTGGGCGCCGTCCAGGACGATCCCGGTCCAGCGACCGGTCAAACCCTGCACCACCGCCTCGGCCAGGGGGAAGAGGATGTCGGCGCGGGGGTCGGAGCGCAGCCGTTTGCCGACGAACTCGTGCAGCTTCGGCTGTAGATCCACAGCGGCCAGCAGGCCGGAAACCTCACCGGGCAGCGGCGCGAACGGCAGGATCCGGGTGGCCGCCGAGATGGTGAGGCCCAGCGCGTCCGAGGCGAGGCCGCCGAGGGTGCGCGGAGTTCGGGGCCCCTCCTCCGGTGGGTGCGGCGGAGGGATCTCCGGGTCGGGTTCGTGGTCGCAGGTCTGCTCGACCCGGCTGATCGTGGCGATCAGGTCACGCATCGCCGGTTCGGGGTTCTGGACGGCGACCACCACCCGGCCGGACGGGGCGTTGACCCGGGCCCAGGCCACTCCCGGCATCCGCTCCAGCGCGTCCTCCACCTGGCGCGCCAGCCGGTTGCCGCCGTCCTGGCACACGCCGTGGACCTCGATGTGGTGCCGGCCCGGCCGCGACCAGACCCGACGACGGCTCAGCCCGACGGTCCGGGCCAGCCTGGTCGCGGCCGAGTTGACGGTCCGCGCCGCCTCGCCGAACAGGTGCGGCACGCCGGCCATCTAGTCCTCCCACCGCCTCGCGTCCGGCGGCCTGGCTTCCCGACCTGCCGTCCGTTATGCCCCGCCAGTGGCGCAACTTTCCGCCGAGGCCGGGGCATGGACGGGGTGGGGTGTGGAATCCGACGACAATCACCGGACACGGGGAGGCCGGAATGAGCACGCTGACGCGACACCTCAACGGCTCGCGCGAGAACGTCCAGATGTATCAGCGACGGGTCGACCTGCCGATGCTGGGCGAGGTGGCGGTACCACCACCGGACAAGATCGTCTACTACGCGGGGCTCGGGGCGCTGGCCGCGCTCCAGGTCATCGAGTGGCCGATCGCCCTGGTGATCACCGCCGGTCACCTCCTGGCCGACCAACATTTTTCCGGCCTCGTGCGCGGGGTTGGGGAGGCGTTGCAGGACGCCTGACGAGAGCCGGATCACCAGGGTTTGACATGAATCAGGGTTGAGGTCGCATCCTCGCTGGATGTCGACCACACCAACAGCCGCACCCGCAGCACCGGGGCTGTTCGCGCCCCGACTGCGGGCGATGACCGTGGGCAGCGTCGCGTTGATCTCGTTGCTCGCGTTCGAGGCGTTGGCCGTCGGTACGGCGATGCCCACCGTCGCCCGCAGCCTGGACGGGCTGGCGCTGTACGGGATCGCGTTCGGAGGATCGTTCGCCACGGGTGTGCTGGCCATGGTGGTGTCCGGTATCTGGTGCGACGCACGGGGCCCTCGGGGGCCGATGTGGCACGGCGTCGCCTGGTTCGTGGTCGGTCTGCTGATCGCCGGGACCGCCCCCGTGATGAGCGCGCTGGTCGTCGGGCGGGCGGTGCAGGGTTTCGGCTCCGGGCTGCTCTCGGTGGCGCTCTACGTGATCGTGGGGCAGGCGTACCCGCAGGACCTGCATCGGAAGATCTTCGCGGCGTTCGCTGCGGCGTGGGTCGTACCGTCGCTGGTGGGACCCGCGGTCGCGGGCCTGATCGTGCAGTACCTGGGCTGGCGGTGGGTGTTCCTGGCGGTCCCGGCGGTGGCCGTGCCGGCGGTCCTGCTGATCCATCCGGGCCTTCGGTCGCTGGGCCGGAGCGTGACGACCGGTCCGCCGGCCGGCGCGGCGGCGCGGATCGTCTGGGCGTTCGGTGCCGCGGTGAGCGCCGCACTGCTGCACATCGGGGGTCAGCAGCGCGACGTCTCCGCCCTGGTGCTGATCGTGGTCGCCGTGGTGGGTCTGGTGGTCTGCTCCCCGCGTCTGCTGCCGGCCGGGTTCCTCCGAGCCGCTCGCGGGCTGCCTACCGTCGTCGGATTGCGTGGTCTGGCGTCGGCGGCGTTCGTGGGCGCCGAGGTCGTCATCCCGTTGATGCTCTCCCGGGAGCGGGGCCTCTCGCCGACCGCGGCCGGGCTGGTCCTCACGGTCGGGGCGTTGGCCTGGTCGGTGGGCTCCTGGTTGCAGGGCCGGATTCCGGTGCCGGCCTCCCGGGCCAGCCTGCCGCGCGCCGGGTTGACCTGCATCACCGTCGGCACCGCAACGGTGGCGTTGGCCGTCCGGCCGGAGCTGCCGGTGACCGTCGCGGTGATCGGCTGGGCGGTCGCCGGTCTCGGCATGGGCTTGCTCTACCCGTCGCTGTCGGTGCTCACCCTGGAGTTGTCCGCCCCGGGTGAGCAAGGCCGCAACAGCTCGTCGCTGCAACTGGGCGACTCTCTCTTCGCGGCCACCGTGCTGGCGCTGACCGGGGCCGTGCTGGCGGCGGGTAGCGCCCCCGGCCCGGCCAGTTACACGGCGACCCTGGTGGTGGCGGCGGGCCTCGCCCTGCTCGGGGCGCTGCTGGCCGGCCGCGTCGTGGTGGGCGGGAGCACCCGACCGATCGGGTGATCCGGGGAAACGGCCGCATCCGAGCCGGTCGGGCCGGAAGGATGACGGGCGATGAACCTCCTGACCATCCTGCCGCTCGCCGTGGTGATGGTCGCCGGGTCCCAACTGGTCGTGGCGGTCTTCCTCGCCTCGTCGAACCGGCCCCGGGCGGCGTCGCTGGCCTTCCTCGGCGGCGCCGGGCTGGTCGTCACGGCCGGGGTTACGGTGAGCTGGCTGTTGACCCGTTGGGTGGGCGGCCTGGCCGCCGACGCCAGCGCCGTCGCCGGCAAGATCGACCGCGGTCCCGCCATCGACCTCGTGGTCCTCGTGCTGTTGGTCTGCCTGGCCGCGGTGGTGTGGGTACGCCGTGACCGGTCCGGTCCACCGAGATGGTTGGGCAGCATCGAGCGCGCCGAGCCCCGGCAAACGATGCGGCTGGGCGCATTGCTCTTCGTGGTGACACCCACCGACGACCTGACCATGGCCGCCGTCGGCGCGAGCGTGGCCCGGCACAACCTGCCGTGGTGGCACCTGGTGCCGTTCGTGCTGGTCACCGTGCTCCTGCTCGCCGTGCCCCTGCTGGCGTTGCTGCTGCTCGGAGACAAGGCGGCACGGGTGCTGACCCGGATGCGGGAATGGGCCGAGGGGCACGCCTGGATCGTCAACGAGATCGTGATCGCGTTCTTCGCACTGCTGACCGTGCTGGACCTGGTCCGCTCCGGGTGAGCCGCCGCACACCCGGTCACGGGAGTACCGCTTGTGCCGTCGACACCGAGTGGGCCGACGGCTCATCGATCGAAACGGTGTGCCGCGGCTCGCGGCCGGAGCGAGGAGGACGAGATGAGGGTTCTGGTCACCGGAGCGGGTGGTCGTCTCGGGCGTGCGGTGCTCGCCCGGCTGCACGACGACGGCGTCACCGTCCGGGCCACCAGCCGGCAACCGCGTACCGGCTCCGACGTCGAGTGGGTGGTGGCGGACCTCGTGACCGGCGACGGGCTGGACGAGGCGGTGTCCGGGGTGGACGCCGTGCTGCACCTGGCGTCCGCTCCGCAGGGCGGGCAGACCTACCAGGTGGACGTGCTGGGCACCCGGCGGCTCGTGGTGGCCGCCGCCGCCGCCGGTGTGGGGCACCTCGTCTACATCTCGATCGTCGGGGTGGATCGGGTGCCGATCCCGTACTACCGGCACAAACTCTCCGCCGAGCAGGTGGTCGCGGCCGGACCGGTGCCGTGGTCGGTGCTGCGGGCCACCCAGTTCCCGCAGTTCCTCGACGACCTGCTCAAATCCAGCTCACGGCTGGGACCGGTGATCGGCGACCGGGCGGTGCTCGCCCAACCGGTCGACCCGGGCGAGGTGGCGGCGCGGTTGGCGGCACGGCTGGTCGCCGGTCCGCTGGGCGGCATCGAGGAGTACGGCGGCCCGCAGGTGCTTCGCTTCGACGAGGCGGTCCGCGCCTGGCGGGCGGCCCGGGGCTCGCGCCGACCCCTGCTGCCGGTACGGATCCCCGGGCGGCTCGGTCGCGAGTTGCGCGCCGGTGGTCTCGTCACCGAGGCACTGCCCCGGGGCGTCCGTACCTGGGCCGATCACCTCGCTGACACGTACGGGGGAACCGGCCGGAAATGAGAGCAACAACGGTTCACGTTCGCTTTACGGTGACGCCATGTTCGTTGTCGTCACCACGGTGATCCTCTACGTCTTCGGCTTCGTCTTCCTCTACGGCGTGATCCGGCTGGGTGTCCGGCACGCGATGGAGGACCTTGAGCTGCAACGGGCCCGGGCCCGGCGCGAGGAGGAGTTGGCGGCCGCTCGCGACCGCTCCTTCATGCGCGACAACGCGTTCCTCGCCGGCAGTTGAGCAGCGGGGCGGTCCGGCCCGGGCCGGTGGTGTCGCGGGACGGCCCGGGAGCCGTCGGGCGGTTCGGCAGCACGGATGCGAGGATCGCACCCGTGATGGGAACGCTGAAGACCGAACCGGCCCGCGCCCGCCTCGACCTGCTGGCCCCGCCGGTGGCGGAGGCCATCGCACAGTGGCCCGCCGACGCCCCGGTGGACGTCAACGACGTGCTGGTGGCGCCGATCGACGCCGACCTCGCCGACACGGCCGCGTTCTGCGAGGCGTACGAGGTGGGGCTGGACGTGTCGGCCAACTGCGTGGTGGTGGCGGGCAAGCGTGACGGCGTGGTGCGGTACGCGGCCTGCATCGTCCTGGCCACCACCCGGGCCGACGTGAACGGGGTGGCCCGCCGGACGCTCGACGTGCGGAAGGCGAGCTTCGCGCCGATGGCCGACGCGGTCGAGTTGACCGGCATGGAGTACGGCGGCATCACTCCGATCGGGCTGCCGGCGCAGTGGCCGATCCTGGTGGACTCGCGGGTGATCGCCACCCCACACGTGATCATCGGCTCCGGCGTACGGCACAGCAAGATCGCACTGCCGGGGCCGGCGTTGGGCGCGCTGCCCGGTGCCCAGGTGGTGGAAGGGCTGGCCAGGCCGGCCTGACCAGCCACCGGCATCGATGTCGTTGCACGTGAAACATCGTGATCATCGGTGCCGGGTGCCGGGTGCCGGGTGCCGGGTGCTGCGACCGCTCAGTGGGCTGCGGCCTCGCGCTGCTCGACCTCGGCGATCGCGGCGAGCAACGTCTGCACCTCCTGCGCACCGGAGACGGCGTACTTCCCGGCGAGGACGAACATCGGCACGCCGGTGATGCCGAGGTCCCGGGCGGTGGCGAGCTGGGCCTCGACGTCGGCGACGCGCTCGTCGGAGTCGAGGAACCGTCGTGCGTCGGCCGCGTCCAGGCCGATGTCACCGGCGAGCGCGGCCAGCGCCTCCCGGGAGCCGACGTCGATGCCGTTGTTGAAGTGCGCCTGGTAGAGCGCCTCCACCATCTCGGCCGCCCGACCCCGGTCGGTGGCGTACGAGACCAACCGGTGGGCGTCGAAGGTGTTCGCGATCACCGCGCGGTCGTAGTCCAGCCGCAGGCCGTCACCCGCCGCGACCTGGGTCACGTGGGCGACCATCTGCCGGGCGCGCTCCGGGCCGCCGAACTTGCCGGCCAACGCCTCCACCAGCGGGAGCGGCTCGGGTACCGGCGACGGGTCGAGCTGGAACGGCCGGTAACGGACCGTCACCTCGCCCTCATAACCGGCGAGGGCCTCGTCCAGGCGGCGCTTGCCGATGTAGCACCACGGGCAGATGACGTCCGCGTAGATCTCGATCTCCATGATCGGAAGGAACCTCGCGGTCAGCCGAGTTGTTCCCGCACCTGGCGCTTCAGCCGGCCCAGGATCGCCGTGCCGCCGCGAATCCGCAGCGGGCTGATCGCCTGCGCCAGGCCCATCCGCTGGTAGAGGTCGTCCGGCACGGCCAGCACCTGCTCGGCGCTCGAACCCGCCAGCCCTTCGGCGAGGATCCCGGCGAACGCCCGGGTGGTCGGTGCCTCCGGCGGGCAGTCGAAGATCGTCGTCACGGTGCCCTCCGGGGTGACCTTGGCCCGCAGGAAGAACGACGTCTGACACTCCGGCACCTGCTCCATGCCCTCGCGCTCGACGGTGCCCTCCGGCAGCACCGGGATGACGTCCGCGTACTCCAGGAGCATCTCCAGCACCAGGTCGCGCGGGGCGGCGGCGAACTCGTCGACGATCTCGGCCAGTCGGGCCGGCATGTCAGCCATGCGTCGAGGCTACCGCCGGCCGTTCTCACACCGTGGGTGACTGCTCGCTGATCTCGCTGAGCGCGCTGGTGGGGTCGAGCTGCATGGCCAGATCGCCGAGCGAGACGATCCCGACCAGCTTGCGATCGCTGTCACAGACCAGCACCCGTCGGATGCCCCGGTCCCGCATGAGCGCCGCCGCCTCACCCGCCGTGCAGTGCTGCTCGATCATGACGACCTCGCGGGTGACGATCGAGCCGATGGTGGTGGCCGCGGGGGAGCTGTTCTCCGCCACGGCCCGCACCACGATGTCACGGTCGGTGAGCATCCCGGCGAGGCTGGCGCCGTCGGTGACCACCACGTCGCCGATGTCCGCCTCCTTCATCACCCTGGCCGCCTCGTCCAGGGTGGTCTCGACCGGCAGGTACACGACCTGTTTGGTCATCACGTCACTGACCCGGTATTCGGTCACGAGAGCCTCCGAAGACGTTTCCACCGATCCGACAGCACTACCCTGTGACGCGGCAGCTACACCAGGTTTCCACGTTCCTGGCGTACCTCGTGGACAAGCCGCTCCACCAGCCCTTCCAGGGGTAGCTCGGAGCGTCCGTCGCCGGCCCGCTCGCGCAGCTCGACGTACCCCTCGGTGAGTCGGCGGCCGACCACGACGGCCCGGGGGATGCCGATCAGCTCGGCGTCGGTGAACTTGACCCCGGCCGAGACGTGCGTGCGGTCGTCGACGAGCACCCGAAGGTTGGCGGCGGCGAGACGTCCGCCGAGCTCCAGCGCCGCGTCGAGCTGCGGGCCCTTGCCCGCAACCACGAGGTGTACGTCACACGGCGCGATCGCTGCCGGCCAGGCCAACCCACGGTCGTCGTGGTGCTGCTCGGCGACGGCCGCCACCGCCCGGGAGACCCCGATGCCGTAGCTACCCATGGTGGGCCGGACCGGCTTGCCGGCCGGGCCGAGCACGTCGACCGCGAAGGCGTCGGTGAACCGGCGGCCGAGTTGGAAGATGTGCCCGATCTCGATGCCCCGCCGGATGGTCAGCTCGCCGTCGTCGCAGGTCGGGCAGGGGTCGCCGGCGCGCACCTCGGCCGCCTCGATCGTGCCGTCGGGCGTGAAGTCCCGCCCGCAGACCACGTCGGTCGCGTGTCGGCCCGGCTCGTTCGCCCCGGTCAGCCACGCCGAGCCGGTCACCACCCGAGGGTCGACCAGGTAACGGACGCCCAACTTGTCGAGCAGTTGCGGCCCGATGTAGCCGCGCACCAACTCGGGATGCTCGGCCCACTCCTCGAAGACGGCCACCTGGGCCGGGTGCAGTGCGGCACCGACCCGCTTGAGGTCGACCTCCCGGTCACCCGGCAGCCCGATCACCAGAAGCTCGGCCCGGTCCGCGCCCGGCTGGCTGACGGACAGCACGACGTTCTTCAGCGTGTCGGCGGCGGTCCAGCCGTCCCGGCCGCCCAACCGACGGGCGTTCGCGAACTCCACCAGGCCGGCGATCGTCGGCGTCTCCGGTGTGTCGTGCACCTCGACGGGAGGCTGCGCGCTCGGATCACCAGCGGTGGGCGCCCGGGTGGTCACCGCCTCGGTGTTCGCCGCGTAGTCGCACGCGGTGCAACCGACGTAGGTGTCCTCGCCGACCGGTGTCGTCGCCAGGAACTCCTCCGACGCGGAGCCGCCCATCGCGCCGGACATCGCGTGCACCACCGTGTAGTCCAGACCCAACCGGTCGAAGATCCGCTGATACGCAACGCGATGCCGCGCGTACGCGTCGCGCAGCCCCGCGTCGTCCAGGTCGAAGGAGTACGCGTCCTTCATCAGGAACTCCCGGCCGCGCAGCACACCGGCCCGGGGTCGGGCCTCGTCCCGGAACTTCGTCTGCACCTGGAACAGCGTCACCGGGAAGTCCCGGTACGACGTGAACAGATCCTTGACGAGCAGAGCCGCCATCTCCTCGTGGGTGGGTGCCAACAGGTGCTCGGCGCCGCGCCGGTCGGCGAGGGTGAAGATGTCGTCGCCGTACTCCGTCCACCGGCCGCTGGTCCGGTACGGCTCGGCGGGCAGCAGCGCCGGGAAGTGCACCTCCTGGTCGCCGATCGCTACCAACTCGTCGCGGACCACCTCGGTGATCCGGTCCAGCACCAGCTTGCCCAGCGGCAGCCAGGTGTAGCCGCCCGGCGCGGCGCGACGGATGTAACCGGCGCGCAGCAGCAGCCGATGACTCGGCACCTCCGCGTCGGCCGGATCCTCGCGCAGGGTCCGCAGCAACAGGGTCGACATGCGTAGCAGCATGGGCGCAGCCTAGGGCCGAGCCGACCGGCCGGGCGAACCAATTCGGACGTGCCGGGGCGATTCCGGTGACGTGAACCTGGGCGTCGCGGGCGGCAACCATCGTCGCGCCGGCTCGCGTCAGGGAAGGCAGCACATCACCCCCAGCTCACTACCCGAAGGATCGGCCCGTGTGGACCCTCTACTGAGTGAGTTCGACTCGTTCGTCCGTACTCGCACGCCGGCGTTGCTGCGCTCGGCCTACCTGCTCACCGGCGACCAGCACCTGGCGGAGGACCTCGTCCAGTCGGCGCTGGCCCGTACGCACCGGTCCTGGAACCGGCTGCACCACCGCGGCAACGCCGAGGGTGCTGATCGCGGCGGCGGCCGGCACCGCCTTCGCGATCCGACCCGACCAGTCCCCGCCCCCGCTGCCCGCCGACAGCCCGTCGGTCACGGCCAGCCCGTCGCCCACACCGGACCCGACGCCACCACCGACCAAAGACTCTCCGGTGGCCCCGCCACCGGAGGGGTCGGCGGGGACGACAGTCACCTTCGGCCGGCTGGTGTACGGGCCGGCGAGCTCCGAAGGCGAGTACCCGGCAACCGGTCATCTCCTTTCGTGGCAGCCCGGGAAGACTCCCGACCGACTGCTCGACCTTCCCTTCGTCGTGGCCCTGACCAACGCGACCGTCTCGCCGGATGGTCGACGGGCCGCGTGGGTGGAGGAGAACGGCGACCTCTGGGTCGCGGACGTCGACGGTTCGGGGCGACGGAAGCTGGGCGAAGGGGCCGACAACAACTGCGGATCGCCCGCCTGGTTGCCGAACTCCCGGCAACTGACCGTACGACTCAACCCCGCGGCCGGTGCCTCGGCTGGCGCACGGTTGCTGGACGTGTCGTCGGGGGTGTACTCAGAGCTGCCCGTCTTCGACGGTTGCCACGCCGTCTGGGCCGCCGACGGCACGTTGGCCTTCGCCGACGGCACGTCGGGCGGGGTGGTCATCACCGACCGGACCGGCGCCGACCGGCGCACCATCCCCGGCCTCGGCGGCAAGAGCAGCGAATACGTCTGCTTCGACATCGCCAGCCTGTCACCAGACGGCCGACGGCTGGCACTGTTCCGGATCGACCGTGACAGCGAGACCTACGGGGACGCCGGCCGTGACCTGATCGCGAACGCCGTCCTGGACACGCGGACCGGCAAGGCCGTCACTCTGCCGCTGGGCGGCCGGCAGATGCGACAGGTCTTCTTCCAGCCGGACGGCTCGATGGTGGTTCGGTTACGCGGCGACGACAGCTACACCCTGCTCCTCGTCGACGACAACGGGAAGAAGGTCGGTGAGCAGCCGGAGCCGGCCAGCCTCCGGAACATGCAGATCCTCACAGCGCTCGGCTGACCGGTGTGGTCGGTGGGGTGGCCGCTACCCTGGCGGCGGTCACCCCGCTGACGACCGGTCGACGGTGAGGTTGGCCAGCCAGCGCGGGATCGATGACCTGCGCCACGTCGTCGGGTTGGCGGCACTCGTCGCCGGGCACGCGGTGACAGACTGGTCGCCGCAGGCAACGAATGGCGTGAGGGGGCGCGGGTGCGCTGGCGCAGTTTTGTCGCGGTCGGGGACAGCTTCACCGAGGGGATGGACGACGCGTACCCGGACGGCACCTATCGGGGGTGGGCGGACCTGGTGGCGACCCGGCTCGCCGCCGAGGCCGGCCCCGACTTCGGGTACGCGAACCTGGCCATCCGCGGCCGGCTCTTCCCCAGCGTGGTCGCCGAGCAGGTGCCGGCGGCGGTGGCGATGAAGCCCGACCTGATCAGCTTCGCGGCCGGTGGCAACGACGTGCTGCGTCGCACCTTCGACCCGGACACCCTGGTGGCCCGCTTCGACGAGGTGGTCCGGCAACTGCGCTCCGGCGGCGCCGACGTGCTGCTGTTCCGGTTCGCCGACGTGATGGCCCGGCTGCCCGGCCAGCGCCTCGTCGCTCCCCGGGTGCAGTTGCTCAACCAGGCGGTCGGTGAGACCGCCGAGCGGCACGGCGCGATCATGGTCGACCTGTACGCCGACGACACCTTCCTCAACCCGATGCTCTGGAGCACCGACCGGCTGCACCTCTCCGCCGCCGGTCACCGGCGGGTCGCGGGGCAGGTGTTGAACGCGCTGGGGGTGGGTTGCGACGAGGAGTGGCTGATGGTTCCTCCGCACCCGGCCCCGTCGCCGTGGCTGGCCGCCCGCGCCGCCGACCTGCGGTGGGCCGGTCAGCACCTCGCGCCGTGGGTGCGGAGGCGGCTCACCGGCCGGTCATCCGGCGACACGGTGACGGCCAAGCGCCCGCTGCTCGGGCCGATCGTCGACTGATCCTCGGAACAGAACGACCGGCTCCGGGTTGGCGTTCCCGGCCACATGTGTCGTTCCCGATCCCCGATGGCGGGCCGTGCGGCCGCGACGCGGCGTAGTTTGGGGATCATGTCTGTGCCGAGCGATCCCGATCCCCGCCTCCAGTCGTACGCGGACCCGAAACGGTTGGTCACCACCGAGTGGCTGGCCGAGCACCTGGGCGACGAGGGCCTCGTCGTCGTCGAGTCCGACGAGGACGTGCTGCTCTACGAGTCGGGCCACATTCCCGGTGCCGTGAAGGTCGACTGGCACCTGGAGTTGAACGACCAGGTGACCCGGGACTACCTGGACGCCAAGAGCTTCGCCGAGCTGTGTGCCGCGAAGGGCATCGGGCGGGGCGACACCGTCGTCTTCTACGGCGACAACTTCAACTGGTGGGCCGCGTACGCCCTCTGGGTGTTCTCGCTCTTCGGCCACGCCGACGTGCGGCTGCTCGACGGCGGTCGGCAGAAGTGGATCGCCGAGGGCCGCGAGGTGACCCGCGACAAGCCGGCTCGACCGCGCGCCGACTACCCGGTGCCGCTGCGCGACGACGCGCCGCTGCGGGCCTACCGTGAGCAGGTCATGGCGCACATCGCCGCCGGTCGGCCGCTCGTCGACGTGCGATCGCCGGGCGAGTACACGGGCGAGACGCTGCACATGCCGGACTACCCGCAGGAGGGCGCGCTGCGTGGCGGGCACATCCCCGGTGCCGTTAGCAAGCCGTGGAAGTCCGCCGCCAACGACGACGGCACCTTCAAGTCCGCCGACGAGCTGCGCGCGATCTACGCCGACCAGCTCGGGCTCAGCCCGGACGACGACGTGATCGCGTACTGCCGGATCGGTGAGCGGTCCAGCCACACCTGGTTCGTGCTGCGGCACCTGCTGGGTTACCCGCAGGTGCGCAACTACGACGGGTCGTGGACCGAGTGGGGCAACCTGGTCCGGGCACCTGTGGTCAAGGGCGACCAGCCCGGCGGCCTCGCCGCCTGAGCGGGTTCGGCAGCCTCGCCGTAGGAGCCGTACGGCCGTCCCCGCGCGATTGCCCCGGTCGCGCGGGGACGGCCGTCAGCCGGCGAGTGCTATCGCCCCACGCAGGTCGCGGACGATGCCGGTGATCTCGCCGGTCTCCGGGTTCCAACGGGCCAGGGCAGCCGGCTCCAGCCGGAGGAGCACTGAGCCCTTGTTGTCCCAGCCCAGCACCTCGCAGCAGCCCTTGCCCCGATCCCGGCCCAGGTCGAGCAGATGGGACACGGCGCCGGTCCGTGCGTCCAGCACGGCCACCCCCTCGGCGCCGTCGATCTCACTGCTGGTGATCCACGCCGCGCTGGCCAACCGCTCGCCGTGCAGCCAGCCTCGGCCGTAGAACTCGTTGATCGCGTACGGCGAGGGCAGCGCACCGCGGGTGACGGGTTGCTCGGAACGGATGTCCGCCTCGCGGGCTGTCCTGCTGCGCAGCTTCAGGGCGTCCCGTTCGCCGATCATCTCGATCAGCGCCGCCTCGCGGCCGGCCTCCGGGTCGGGTGCGGCCACGACCCAGGCCGACACGTCAATCTTGTCGGCGACCCCGGTGACCCGGTCCACGGCGTACGTCCGGTCGTCGCCTCCGACCAGCACCCGGTCATGCGCCCACACGACCAACTCCAGGTATCCCTCGAGCGGTATTCGCTGGACGGCCGCCGTGGTGAGGTCGACCATGATCAGCTCGTCGTTCTGGGCGAACGCGGCCGATCGGCCGTCCGGCGACAGCACTCCCGGCTTCACGGCGAGTGCCTCGTTGCCGCTCGCGTCGCGGGTGGGCGCCAGCGTCACCACGTCGAGACTGCGCACCACGCCGTCGTCGCCGAGAACCCGGACCGGCCCGTTCGCGCGGTTCTCCTCGTCGACCGGTTGGAACAGCGCCCGTGCCCGCTGGACCGGCCGCTCGGAGAGCGGCACCGTCGCCGGGCTGCCGAGCCGGTTCAACGGGTCGGGTAGGTAGGTCAGATCGTCGGGTGGTCGCTGGACCGGGCCGGAGTGGGTGGGTTCGACGGTCGGGGCCACCGGAATGACCGGCGGAGGATCGGCGGACGAGCGCAGGGCGGCCACCGTGCCACCGCCGACGAGCGCCACGGCCAGCGCCGCCGCCGCGACGGCCCTTCGGGTACGCCGGGTGCGGCGAGCCCGCTCCCATCCGGCGGTGGCCGGTCGGCTGGGCAGCACGTCCTCGACGCTGACGGTCATCAGTCGGCGCAGGTCCTGCTCGTTCACGGGTTCACCTCCAGACCGGTGGCCACGTCGGCCGAGCCCTGGCTCGGTCGGGTGTCCCGGGCGAGGTCCGGGGCGACCTCGCGGAGTCGACGTAGCGCCGCGTGACACTGGCTCTTCACGGTGCCGACGGTCACCCCGAGTGCCTCGGCGGTGGCGACCTCGGTCAGATCCTCGTAGTAGCGCAGCACCAGCACGGCCCGCTGCCGTGGGGGCAGCAGGCCCAACGCGTCGTGCAACGTCAGCCGCAACGCGCCGTCCCGGTCGTGGGCCACCTGGTCCGGCGGTGCGGCGCTGAGCCACTCCCGCCGTCGGCGACGCCACCACGACACCGAGTCGCGGTAGAGGATGGCCCGCACGTACGCGGAGGGGTCGGCGTTACGGACCGATCCCCAGCGCAGCGCCAGCTTCAGCAGGGCGTCCTGGAGCAGGTCCTCGGCCTGGTGGCGGTTGCCGCAGATCAGGTACGCCGCGCGGAGCAGCCGGTGTTGGTGGCTCTCCACGAAGGCGAGGTAGCCGTCGCGCCCGTCGTCACCCCTGGGTGCCATCCGCCCTCCTTCCCGGCCGTCCCGATGCGCGTCACCTGCCAGACGCACGGGGGGAGGGAAAAGGTTGGGTCAGCTTCCCGATGTTCCGGTCAGGTAGCGCTGAAGAGTCGGTGCGACCCAGGAGACCAGATCTTCCGGTGGCATGTCCACCATGGGCGGCAGGCGGACGACGTACCTGGTGAAGGCGAGGCCGAGGACCTGACTGGCCACCAGCCCGGCACGGCGGGCGGTCGTGGTCGGGTCGGTGCCGAAGGCGGCCACCGCCGCGGTGAGCTGGTTGGCGAAGATGTCGCGCATCCGTTCGGCGGCACCGGGGTTGGTGCTGGCGGCCCGCAGCAGCGCCACAAGTGTCTCGTCGCCGTCCCACCGGCTGAGGAAGTGCCGGACGAGCGTCTCGCCGAGTTCGTCGGGCGGGATCGGGGTCAGGTCGGGTAGGCGCAGATCGAACTCGGCGGCCGCCGCGAAGAGCCCCTCCTTGCTGCCGTAGTAGCGCATGACCATCGACGGGTCGATCTGGGCGTCGGCGGCGACGGCTCTGATCGTGGCGCGCTCGTAGCCGTCCGCCGCGAATCGTTCCCGGGCCGCGCGCAGGATCGCCGCCCGGGTGGCGTCCGATCGGCGGGGTGGGGTCGGCGGAGCGGGCACTGTCATGTCAACGACCGTATGCCAACAACTGTTGACACGCAATGAGCAGGGTCCTAACGTCGCCAACAAGCGTTTGCCAACAAGTGTTGGCAGCGATCGTCTGGAGGTGGCGATGAACACCGACGTCCTGGTGGTGGGTGCCGGGCCCACCGGCCTCGCCGCAGCTCTGACGCTGGCTCGGCGCGGGGTCGACGTGACAGTGCTGGACCAGCTGGCCGAGCCGCCGACGACATCCCGCGCGGCGGTCGTGCACGCGTACACCCTGGAGGTGCTGGACCGGATCGGCGCGGCGGCGCCGTTGATCGCCCAGGCGGTGCGGACGCCGCGTTTCACGGTGCGCGACCGGGACCGGGTGCTGCTGACGGTGCCGTTCCACGAGCTGCCGTCCCGCTACGCCTACGCGCTGCTGGTCTCCCAGGCGGTGACCGAGGCGGTGCTCGCGGGGCAGCTCGCCGACCTCGGCGTCCGGGTGCGACGACCGAGCCGACTGACCGGGCTGCACGAGACCGGCGACGGGGTGCTCGCCCAGGTCGACGGGGAACCGGTGCGCGCCCGGTTCGTCGTCGGCGCGGACGGCCTGCACAGCACCGTGCGGCAGGCGGCCGGCATCGGCTTCACCGGCCCGACCGACGAGGAGTCCTTCGTGCTCGCCGACGTACGGGTGCGCAGCGTCCTGCCGCGCGACGAGGCGGCGCTCTTCCTCGCCCGCCCCGGCCCGCTGATCTGGGCGCCGCTGCCGGACGGGGTGGTCCGACTGGTCGCCGCCGTGGCGGCCGCCCCACCCGCCCCGGACCGGGCGTACCTTCAGGCGCTGCTCGACGAACGCGGCCCGGCGCGACGGCCCGACCTGGTCACCGAGGTGCTCTGGGGCTCCCGGTTCCGGGTGCACCACCGGATCGCCGACACGTTCCGATCCGGATCGGTGCTGCTGGCCGGGGACGCCGGGCACGTGCACAGCCCGGCCGGCGGGCAGGGCATGAACCTCGGGATCTGCGACGCGGTCGCCGTCGGCACCGCGCTGGCCGACGTGCTCGACGGTGGCCCGGATTCGCTGCTCGACGACTACACGACGCGGCAGCGACCGATGGCCGAGGACGTGATGAGCTTCGCCGCCGGGCTGACCCGGCTGGCCACCGTCTCCCCGGCCCGCCGACCGGCCCGTGACGTGCTGCTCCGGTTGATCGGTGCGATGCCACCGGTCCGTCGGCGGATCGCGTTGCGCCTGTCCGGCCTGTCCCACCGGAAGCCGGCCGCCGAGCTGAGCCGGTGACCCCGGCCGCCGAGCTGAGCCGGTGAGCTAGGCCGGTGGGACCGGCCGTAGAACCCACCACGCTGCGACGGTGACCAGCGCGAACACACCCGCGGCCGCGCCCACCACCGGCACCGTGCCGAACGCGGCGGCGGCCGACCCGGCGAGCGTCGCGCCGACCGGCGCGGTGAGCAAGCCGACCATCCGCTGGGCCGCACCGACCCGGCCGAGCAGCCCGCCCGGCACGTTCCGTTGCCCGTACGACGCCCACAGGCTGTTCCACACCACGGTGCCGGCGGCGAACACGGCCAACGCGAAGCCGCCCGGCACCGGATGTCGGGCCAGCGCGAACCCGGTCAACGCCACGGTCTCCGCGGCGAGCACCACGCCCAACGCCCGGACCGTGCCGAGTCGGGCGGCGAGCCGACCGGCCCCGAGCGCTCCCGCCAGGCCCCCGACGACGGCGGCGGCGGCGAACAGGCCGTACCCGGCCGGTGGCACCCGCAACACGTCCAGCGCGTAGAGCACCAGCACGGCCATCATCCCGCTGATCGCCAGATTGCTCGCGGCGGCGAGCACCGTGACCCGCCACAGTGTCCGGTGCCCGTGCAGCCAGCGCAGCCCCTCGACGATCTCCCCCCACACCGATTCGCGTCGTGCCCCGGGCCGCGTCGGCGGGACCGCCACCGGCGTCGGGGTCAGGGCCAGCACGAGCAGCGCGGCCACCGCGAAGGTCACGGCGTCGAGGGCGAACGGGAGGGCCGGTGCGGCGGCGAAGAGGACACCGGCGGCCGGTGCCCCGAGGAAACCCCCGGCGACCGCCGACCCCGCTTGCAGCCGACCGTTCGCCCGGGGCAACGCGTCCGGTGGTACCAGCGCGGGAAGCAGGGCGAACGAGGCCGAGTCGAAGAGAGTGCCCAGCGTGGCGAGGACGAACGCCGTCACCAGCAGCACCGGGACGTCGGCCCGGTCGAGGACGACCGCCACCGCCAGTGCCGCCACCACGGCGGCGCGTACCCCGTCGACCACTGCCATCGTCCGACGACGGTCCCAGCGGTCCGCGTACACGCCACCGAGCAGGCCGAAGAGCAGCGGTGGCACCTGACCCGCCACGGTGACCGCCGCGATGATCCGCGGATCGCGGGTCACCGTCGCGGCCAGCAGGGCCAGTGCGGGGGTACGCAGCGCGTCCCCGAACCGCGACGAGACGGCGGCGGACCAGAGCAGCCGGAAGTCCCGGCCCAGAGCTGTGGAGGTCATCCGGCGACCGTGTGGGTTCGACCGGGTCGAGGGTCAAGCCGCCGGGCGAAAGGGGGACGCGCGTGTCGGTGATCATCGGTACGGTGGGCGCCGGCATGTCGGGACCGGGGAGAGACGCACGTGGACCACACCTTCCAGGTCGACCTCCGTGGCGTGGTCGACCTGCTCAGCCACCACCTCTACGGCAGTCCGCGGGTCTACGTGCGGGAGCTGCTGCAGAACGCGGTGGACGCGATCACCGCGCGGCGTTCGATCGAGCCGGATGCGCCCGCCCTGGTCCGCATCGAGACTCCGGAGACCACCGGCGACGGCACGCTGCGGGTGCACGACACCGGCATCGGTCTGACCGAGGCGCAGGTGCACGAGTTGCTGGCCACCATCGGCCGCAGCTCCAAGAGGGACGAACTCGGCTTCTCCCGGCACGAGTTCCTCGGCCAGTTCGGCATCGGCCTGCTCTCCTGCTTCCTGGTCGCCGACGAGATCCAGGTGTCGACCCGCAACGGCGACCACCCCACCGTGCACTGGACCGGGTACGCCGACGGCCGGTACGCGGTGAGCCTCGCACCGCCGGACGCCGCCCGCGCCGAACCGGGCACCACGGTCACGCTGGTGCCCCGCCGCGACGCCGAGCAGTGGTTCACCACCCCGACCGTCACCGACCTGGCCCGCCTCTTCGGTGCGCTGCTGCCGGTCACCGTCCGGGTCGGCGACGTGGTCACCACCACCGGCGAGCCGCCCTGGCCGACCACCCCCGGCGCGCCGGTCGACCGGGCGGCACTCGTCGCGTACGCCCGGGAGACGCTCGGCGTCGACCCGTTCGACGTGCTGCCCCTGACCGTGCCGGAGGCCGGGCTGACCGGCGTCGCCGTCATCCTGCCCGCACCGGTGAACCCGGCGGCCCGTGCCGGGCACCGGGTCTACCTCAAGCGCATGCTGCTCACCGAGCACGCCGACGGGCTGCTGCCGGACTGGGCGTTCTTCGCGCACTGCGTGGTGGACGCCACCGAACTGCGCCCCACCGCCAGCCGGGAGGCCCTCTACGAGGACACCCTGCTGACCGCGACCCGGGAGGCGCTCGGCGACCAGGTACGCGGCTGGCTGGTCCGGCTGGCCCGGCACGACCCGCACCGGCTGGCCGAGTTCCTCCAGGTGCACCACCTGGGTGTGAAGGCGCTGGCGCTGCACGACGACGAGATGCTCCGGCTGGTCGACAGGTGGTGGCCGATGGACACCAACGTCGGCACGCTCACCCTCGCCGAGTTCCGGGAGCGCCACGGCGTGCTCCGCTACGCGGCGAGCCTGGACGAGTTCCGTCAGCTCGCCGCGGTGGCCGCCGCACAGGACCTGGCGGTCGTCAACGGCGGCTACACGTACGACACCGAGCTGATCGAGCGACTGCCGGCGGTGGACCGCTCGGTGCTCATCGAACGGCTGGAGCCGAGCGACCTGACCACCCGCTTCGACGCGCTCGACCCGCAGGTGGAGTTGGCGCTGCGGCCGTTCCTCGCCGCCGCGCAGCGGGCCGTCGAACGGTCCGGCTGCGAGGTGGTGATCCGGGCGTACGACCCGGTGTCGCTGCCCGCGCTCTACCTGGTCAGCAGGTCGGCGGCGTTCAACGACCAGTTGGCGGCCAGCCGGGACCGGGCCGACGAACTCTGGGGCGGGGTCCTGGACGCGCTCGCCGCCACCGCGCCACCGGACCGTCCGCAGTTGGTGCTCAACCACCGCAACCCGTTGGTCCGCCGGGTCACCGCGCTGGCCGACCCGGACCTGGTGGGGCTCGCCGTCGAGGCGCTGTACGGCCAGGCGCTGCTGCTCGGCCACCATCCGATCCGCGCCGCCGACGCGGCGCTGCTGAACGATTCCTTCCTCGGCCTGCTCGGCCGGGCCGTGCCAGGACAGGAGCGAGCATGAGCGACGAGGACCTGTGGCGGGCGCTGCGCGGCATCTCCGACATGCCGTACGGGGCGGGGCAGATCGCCGCGCTCGAGCAGTTGCTGCGCCGGGTGGACGCCGCCGACGACCGGCACCTGGCCTTCGTCACCCGGATGCAGGCCACCACCGGCTACATCTACGGCGGCGAGCCGGCGAAGTCCTTCGTGACCTTCTCCCGGTGTCTGTCCGAGTTCGACAGTGACCCGCAGCCCTACCACCAGCGGCACGCGCACAACCTGCTGTGGCACTTCAAGTACATGGTCACCGGTCTGTTGAACTTCCCGGAGGTGCCCCTCGACCGCACGTACGCGGTGTTGGACGACATGGAACGCCGCTACCGGGCCGGTGGGCACAGCCTGCAGACCGTCCACAAGCACCGCTTCCGGGTAGCCGACCACGTGGGTGACACCGAGGCGGCCGCGCACTGGTACCGGCTCTGGCAGACCACCCCGCGCGACGACCTCTCCGACTGCGCTGGTTGCGACCCCACCAGCCAGGTGGCCTACCTCGCCGACAACGGGCGGGACGCGGAGGCCGTCGCGCTGGCCGAACCGGTGCTCGCCGGTCGGCTCAGCTGCAACGAGCAGCCGCAAGCCATCCTCACCGCGCTGCTCCTGCCGTACCTGCGAACCGGGCGGGACGAGTCGGCGCGGGACGCGCACCGAGAGGCGTACCGCCGGTTGCGTGGCAACCTCGCCAACCTGTGGGACATCGGCGACCACGTCGAGTTCTGCACGGTGACGGGTAACGAGGCACGGGCGGTGGAGCTGGTCGAACGGCACCTGGACTGGCTGGACCGGGCACCGTCACCGGCCGCCGCGATGCACTTCGCCGCCACGGCCGCCGCCGCGTTGCGCCAGGCCGGTCAGAGCGGCGCGGCTACCGTCTACCGCCGCGCCGCCGACGGCCGACCGGCCGGCGAGATGTCGGCGTCGGTGCTCGCCGACGAACTGACGCGGACCGCTACCGAGTTGGCCGAGCGCTTCGACGCCCGTAACGGCAGCACCCACCAGTCGGAGTGGATCGCCCGTCGGCTCGCGGTGCGGCCGAGCGGAGAACACCTGCCGTTGTCAGCGAGTGTCCGCCGACGCCCGCCCCGCCCGAGCGCGGGTGAGTCGACCACTCCGGTCCGCGAGGGCTCTCCGGCCGGCGACGCGACGCGCGCCGGTGTCGTCGAGGCGCCCGCACCGGCGGTGCCCGCCGGCGCCGGGCCGGACGAGCTGCTGGACCTCGCCGAGCAGAGCTGGGGTCGGCACGACCAGGTCACCTTCCGGGCGGCGCTGGCCGCGTACGACGAGCGGTTCGGCTCGGTCGACCTGCCTGCGCGTACCGCCGCCCAGCGGATGGCGTTGCGGGCCGCCCAGCACGGCGACGACAACGACCTGCCCGGCGCGATCGAGTCGAACCGATCGGCTCTGGACCTGTACCTGACGGCGGGCGACGAGGTGTCCGCCCAGGTCGTCGCCGGGCGGCTCGGCGTGCTGCTGGCCCGGTCCGACGACGCCGACGAGGGGTTGGCGTTGGTCCGGAAGGCCGCGGAGGTGCTGGACCGGGACGGCGACGCCCGGCAGCGGGCCGCCGCCCACCACCGGGTGGCGTTGGCGCTGCTCCACCAGGAGCGCTGGGCCGAGGCGCTCGCGGCGCTGGACCGGGTGCCCGCCGACGCGGGTGGTGACCCGTACCTGGCGGCTCGGGTGGCACTGCACCGAGCGCACCTGTTGGAGCAGTCGGAACGTTTCGACGAGGCGCGAGCCGCCGCCGCCGAATCGCGTCGGCTCGGTCGGGAGGTGGGCGTCGGCGAGCTGGTCACGGCGGCCTCCCTGGCGTACGCCCGGACGGTGGACGACCCGGCCGAGGCGGTGGCCGCCTGCGACGAGGCGCTGGGGTCGGCACCGGCGGACGCGGAGTTGGCGGTTCGCGTCGCCCGTGCCCGCGCGTTGCTCGCCGCCGGTCGCGCCGACGACGCGGTGGACGACTTCGTCGAGGCGGTGACGCTCTGCGTGGAGCGGGGAGCCGACGGGGACGCGTTCCTGCGGTGGGAGTTGGCGAACGCGTACCGGGTGGTGGGTCGGCTGGGCGAGGCGGCCGAGGTGGCCGAGGAGGCCGTCCTGGGCCTCGACCGGCTCGGCGCCCAAGCCGAGGCGGACCGGTGCCGGCACCTGCTGGCCGGGGTGTACGCCGGGCTGGGCGAGGTCGACCCGGCGCTGAGTCTGTTGGAGCAGTTGGCCGGCAACCTTGATGGTCCGGACAACCTCCCGTATCGGGGGCAGGTGCTGGAGGAGGCCGGGGGCATCCTCTACGACGCGGACCGGGACGCGGCGGGCGCGCAGCGGTTCGCCGCAGCCGCCGAGGCGTACCGGCTCGGTGACCTGCCGCTGGACGAGTTGCGGGCCCGCCGACGGGAGGCGTACGCCTGGTTCTGGGCGGACGACCGGCCCGCGGCCACTCGTGCCGTCGAGCAGGCGGACGCGCTGGCTGCGACGCTGACCGGGCGGCCGGAGCCACCGGTCACGTACGAGTTGGCGATGGTCGCCGAGGTCGGGGCGCGGGTGCTGACCACCGAGAACCGGCCGGACGAGGCGCTGGCCCGGCTGGACGGGGTGCCCGACCGACTACGGTCGATCGAGGCTTTCGGTGAGGCCGCCCAGGTGGAGATCCTCGCCGGTGAGCTGCTGCTCCGGCTGGACCGGCCGGCGGAGGCGGAGCCGCTCCTGCGACGGGTTCTCGGTGGGCTGCCGGCCGACTCGCGGCCGGTCCGCCAGACGGCCTGGCTGCTGGCCCGTGCCCTGGATCTGCTGGACCGGCCCGCCGAGGCCGCCGCGCTGCGAACGGAACACGACCTCGACCCGGACGACGACTGAGTGCGCCGACCCGCGCCGAGGTGTGCTCAACGGCTCGCCAACCGGCGGCCCACCGTGTTCAGGTAGCGGTCTACGCTTGCCCGGTGACGGTGGAGCAGCAGGCACGGGGTGCGGCGGGCGCGGGCCGGCGCAGGTCCCGCAAGGACGAGATCCTGGAGATCGCGGTCGGTCTGTTCGCCGCGCGCGGCTACCACGGTGTGTCGATGGACGACATCGGGGCGGCGGCGGGGGTCACCGGTCCGGCGCTCTACCACCACTTCGCCGGCAAGGAGGCCATGCTGGCCGCCGCGCTGATCCCGGTCAGTGAGGGCCTGCTGGCGGGCGGGCGGGAACGCGCCGCCGGGCATCCGGACGACCCGCGCGGCGTGTTGGAGTCGCTGATCGACTTCCACGTCGAGTTCGCGCTGGCCAACCCGGCGGTGATCGCGTTGCACCTGCACGAGTTGGACCGCCTGCCGGACGAGCCGCGGCGACGGATCCGTCGTCTGCAACGGCTCTACGTCGAGGAGTGGGTGACGGTGCTCACCGCCCTGCACCCGGGCATGCCGGACGGCGAGGCGCGGGTGCTCGCGCATGCCGCCTTCGGGTTGATGAACTCGACTCCGTTCCTCGGCGGTGAGGTGGACCGGCGTCGCCGGGCCGAGCTGCTGCGCGGGGCGACACTCGCCGCGTTGCTCGCCTGAACCCGGCTCGGCAAAGGTTCGTCGGTCATGATTCCCTAACCACCGTCCCACCATCCGGACGCCGGGAGGAAACATGATCGAGTCACTGCTGGTAGCCAATCGGGGTGAGATCGCCCGCCGCATCATCCGGACCGCCAGGCGGCTCGGCATCCGCACGATCGCGGTTCACTCGGAGGCCGACGCCGACCTGCCGTTCGTGTCCGAGGCGGACGAGGCGGTTCTCGTCGGCCCGCCGAACCCGGCGCTGAGCTACCGCAACACCGAGGCGATCCTCGCCGCCGCGAAGGCGACGGGTGCGCAGGCCATCCACCCCGGCTACGGCTTCCTGTCGGAGAACGCCGAGTTCGCCCGTACCGTCGAGACCAGCGGCCTGATCTGGGTCGGCCCCGACGCGGACGCGATCAGCGCGATGGGCGACAAGATCAATGCCCGGAACCTGATGGCCGCGGCCGGTGTTCCGGTCGCGCCGGGCACCACCGACCCGGCCGCCGACCTGGACGCGGCGGTGACGGCCGCCGCCGAGATCGGCTACCCGGTGATGGTCAAGGCCGCGGCCGGCGGCGGCGGCATGGGCATGGGCGTCGCCGTCGACGAGGCCGCGCTGCGCACCGAGTACGACAAGGTGCGCGCGTTCGCCGAGCGGATGTTCGGCGACGGGTCGGTGTTGATCGAGCGGTACTTCCCCCGGGTGCGCCACGTCGAGGTGCAGATCCTCGGCCTGGCCGACGGTCGGGTGGTGGCGCTCGGCGAGCGGGAGTGCTCGGTGCAGCGACGTAACCAGAAGCTGGTCGAGGAGTCCCCGTCCCCGGCGGTCTCGCCGGAGCTGCGGGTTCGCCTGCTGGCGGCGGCGGTGCGGGCCGGTGAGGCGGTCGGCTACCGCAACGCCGGCACGGTGGAGTGCCTGTTGGTCCCGCGTCAGCGGGACTCCGAGGGCGACGTCCCCGGCTCCGAAGACTTTTTCTTTCTCGAGATGAACACGCGGCTGCAGGTGGAGCACCCGGTGACCGAGTACGTCTACGGGATCGACCTGGTCGAGGAGCAGTTGCGGGTGGCGTCCGGGCTGGCGCCGACGTTCGACCCGGAGGCGTTGATCCCGCGCGGGCACGCCATCGAGATGCGGATCAACGCCGAGGACCCGAAGCGTTTCCTGCCCGGGCCGGGAGTGGTGAAGACCTGGGTGGAGCCCACGGGTGAGGGCGTCCGGGTGGATTCCGGCTACACCGAGGGCAACACCGTCACCCCCTTCTACGACAGCCTGATGGCGAAGCTGATCATCAGCGGCGCGACCCGCGACGAGGTGCTCGGACGCGCCAAGGAGGCGGTCGCCGGGTTCCAGGTCGTCGGCCCGAAGAACAACCTGCCCTTCTTCGCCGAGTTGCTGGACAACGAGGAGTTCCGCTCCGGCGCCTACGACACGGGCATCGTCTCCCGCATGCGCTGACTCCGCCCTTCTCGCCCGCTGTTGATCAAGAGGTTTGCGTCAGGATTTCCGCACTTGATGACGCAAACCTCTTGATCAACCCGCCGCTCGGCGGGGTGGCATGCTGGGATGACCGCCACAGCACTACGTCACAGTGAGGTGACCCCTTATGACGGACCTGCCGGATTTCGTCTCCATTCGTGAGGTCGGGCCACGGGACGGGTTGCAGAACGAGGACCCGATCCCGACCGACGCCAAGGTTCGGCTGCTCGACGCACTCTCCGGCACCGGCGTACGCCGGATCGAGGCGGTGTCGTTCGTGCGTCCGTTGGCGATCCCGCAGATGGCCGACGCCGACGAGGTGTGGCAGCGGGCGGTGAAGGCCGACGGGGTGCGCTACTCGGCGCTGGTGCCGAACACCCGGGGGGCCCAGCGGGCTCTCGCCGCCGGGTTCACCGAGATCGAGGTGGTGGTCTCCGCCAGCGACACGCACAACCGTCGCAACGTCAACCGGTCGACCGAGGAGTCGCTGGACGACATCGCCGAGCTGATCGACCTGCTGCACGGAGCGTCCGCCCGGGTGGAGGTGATCGTGGCGACCAGCTTCGGCTGCCCGTACGAGGGTGACGTCGACCCGGCGCGGGTGGCCGGCATCGTGGACCGGGTGGTCCGAGACGGCGCGGACCGGGTCGCGTTCGGCGACACCACCGGCATGGGCACGCCACGCCGGGTCCGTGAGCTGCTGACCGCGGTACGCGACCGGAACGCGAACGTGCCGGTGCTCCTGCACTTCCACAACACCCGGGGGACGGCGCTGGCCAACCTGTTGACCGCCCTGGAGTTGGGGGTGACCGAGTTCGACGCCAGCGTCGGTGGCCTGGGCGGCTGCCCGTACGCGCCGGGGGCCAGCGGCAACCTGGCGACCGAGGAGGCCGTGCACATGCTGCACGACATGGGCATCGACACCGGCATCGACCTGGCGGCCCTCGTCGAGGTGGCGGAGTTGGCCGAGGAGTTGCTCGGCAAGAAGCTGCCGTCGGGGGTGCTGCGGGCCGGTCCACGGACCCGACTGACGCCGATGCCGAGCTGAGTGCCCCGAAGACGCGGGAGGGGCTGGGAACACGGGGAGGGTCGGCAACGCGGGGAGGGGCCGGCGCGAGGCCGGCCCCTCCGACGTACCCGGTCGATCAGCCCACGGAGGTGAGCATGCTCGGCCAGCTGTCGCGGAAGATGTCCGCCTCGGCACGGTCCGCGCTGCGCTCGGTGGCGATGCGGGTGCCGGCGAAGAGGTTGCTCACCCGGGTCGCCTCGGCGCTGCTCGGGTAGGGGTTGGTGCAGCTGGTGCCGGCGCTGCCACCGGACATCAGCAGCGCGCAGTTGCCGTTGTAGTTGTCCGGCAGGCCGAGGATGTGCCCGATCTCGTGGGTCATGATCCGGAGCGGGCTGTACTGCGCGGCCTGCTGGGTGTCGATGTAGACCCGGCCGTTGCCGAGGCTGGTCCGGACGGCGTACGAGCCGCCGCCGGTGATCTGGTAGATCCGCAGGTTGGAGCCGCAGTTCGCGGAGAGCGTCAGGTTGACCGTGGCGTTGTTCCAGATCGAGGCGGCCTGGTTGGCGGTGCCGGCGTAGCTGCCTGCCTGGCTGGTGTTGTAGCAGATGGTCATGGCGGCGGACGCGGGCGCGGGGTTGGCGACCGTGACGCCGAGGGTGGCGAGTGTCGTCGCGAGCACCGCGACGGCGAGCCGATTGAGTCGTGAGGTCATCGCTGACTCCAATCCGGGAGGAGGGGTGTCAGGAGCCTAGCGACATGTATTCATGTTTTTCAATGTCTTCCCCTGAGGTTTCCCGGTGGGTCGCCGAGGGTGGTGCCGATGCGCTAGCCTAACGATCGTTCAGGTCGTTAGGCGAGGGAGTCGGCGTGACGCTCGACGGTGAGGCACTGGAGCAGCTGCGCAAGCGGGCCCGGTCCGGCGGCGCGGACAAGTACCACGCGGCCAACGCGGCCAAAGGCAAGCTCTTCGCCCGGGAGCGCGTCGCGCTCCTGGTCGACGAGGGATCGTTCGTCGAGGACGGCCTCTACGCCAACTCGATGGCCGAGGGGTTGCCGGCCGACGGCGTGGTCACCGGCACCGCCACGATCGACGGCCGACAGGTCTGTCTGATGGCCAACGACTCCACGGTCAAGGCCGGCAGCTGGGGCGCCCGCACCGTCGAGAAGATCATCCGGATCATCGAGCGGGCGTACGGCGCCGGTGTGCCGATGGTCTACCTGGTCGACTCGGCCGGGGCGCGGATCACCGACCAGGTCGATCTCTTCCCCGGCCGTCGTGGCGCCGGCAGGATCTTCTGGAACCAGGTGCGCGCCTCGGGTTCGATCCCGCAGGTCTGCGCGCTGTTCGGGCCGAGCGCCGCCGGTGGGGCGTACATTCCGGCGTTCTGCGACGTGGTGGCCCTGGTCGACGGCAACGCGAGCATGTATCTCGGCTCCGACCGCATGGTCGAGATGGTCACCGGCGAGAAGACCACCCTGGAGGCGATGGGTGGGGCCAAGGTGCACACCGCCGAGTCGGGTGTCGGGCACTTCCTCTGCAAGACCGAGGCCGACGCGCTCGACGTGGTGAAGACCTATCTGTCGTACCTCCCGGCGAACTGGACCCAGGCGCCGCCGGCCGCGCCGGCCGTCGCCGCGCCCGCGAAGGCCGACCTGGCCGCGCTGGTGCCGGCCAGCGAGCGGCAGGCGTTCGACATGCGGCGGTACGCCAAGGGCCTCCTCGACGAGGGGTCCTTCTTCGAGATCCAGGCCCTCTGGGCCAAGGAGTTGACCATCGGCTTCGGCCGCCTCGACGGGCAGGTCGTCGGTGTGGTCGGCAACAACTCGATGTTCAAGGGCGGCGTGCTCTTCGTCGACTCGGCCGACAAGGCCACCCGGTTCGTGCAGCTCTGCGACGCGTTCAACGTGCCGCTGCTGTTCCTCAGCGACGTACCCGGCTTCATGGTCGGCAGCGCCGTGGAGAAGCAGGGCATCATCCGGCACGGCGCGAAGATGATCACCGCGATCTCCGAGGCGACGGTCCCGAAGATCTGCGTGGTGGTCCGCAAGGCGTACGGCGCCGGTCTCTACGCGATGGCCGGCCCCGGGTTCGAGCCGGACGCCACGATCGCCCTGCCGACCGCGAAGATCGCGGTGATGGGGGCCGAGGCCGCCGTGAACGCCGTCTACGCCAACAAGATCGCCGCCATCGAGGCCGAGGCCGAGCGGGCTGCCTTCGTGGCCGCCAAGCGGGCCGAGTACGAGCAGGACATCGACGTGGTCCGGCTCGCCAGCGAGTTGGTGGTGGACGCCATCGTCGAGCCCCACGACCTGCGTACCGAGCTGGTCCGCCGGTTCGCGGCGGCCCGTACCAAGGACCGGCACTTCTCCCGACGCCGGCACGGCGTGACCCCGGTCTGATCCTCGGCCCGGCCCGCACAGCGATCCGCCTCGGCGTCACGAGCGTCCGGCGGACCGTCCTTACAGGAGGATGAGATGGACTTCCGGCTCACCGACGAACAAGCGGCGCTGCGGGAGAGCGTGCGGGACTTCGCCCGCGAGGTGGTCGCCCCGGTCATCGCCGAGCACTACGAGCAGCACACCTTCCCGTACGAGGTGATCCGGCAGATGGGCAAGATGGGCCTGTTCGGCCTGCCCTTCGCCGAGGAGCACGGCGGCATGGGTGGCGACTACTTCGCGCTCTGCCTGGCCCTGGAGGAGTTGGCGCGGGTCGACTCCAGCGTGGCCATCACGTTGGAGGCGGCGGTCTCGTTGGGCGCGATGCCGATCTACCGCTTCGGCACCGAGGAGCAGAAGGCGACCTGGCTGCCCAAGCTGCTCAGCGGCGAGGCGCTGGCCGGTTTCGGTCTGACCGAGCCGGGCACCGGCTCCGACGCCGCCGGCACCCAGACGCGTGCGGTGCTGGACGGCGACGAGTGGGTGATCAACGGGTCGAAGGCGTTCATCACCAACTCGGGCACCGACATCACGGCCATGGTGACCGTCACGGCGGTGACCGGCACGAAACCGGACGGCTCCAAGGAGTTGTCGACGATCATCGTGCCGACCGGCACGCCCGGGTTCACCGTCGCGCCGGGCTACTCCAAGGTGGGATGGACCGCCTCGGACACCCACGAGCTGACCTTCGACGACTGCCGCGTACCGGCGGCCAACCTGCTCGGCGAGCGCGGTCGGGGCTTCGCCCAGTTCCTGCGCATCCTCGACGAGGGCCGGATCGCCATCGCCGCGCTGGCCGTCGGCCTCGCCCAGGGCTGTGTCGACGAGTCGATCAAGTATGCGAAGGAGCGGCACGCCTTCGGCCAGCCGATCGGCGCCAACCAGGCGATCCAGTTCAAGATCGCGGACATGGAGCTGAAGGCGCACACCGCCCGGTTGGCCTACTACGACGCCGCCGCCCGGATGCTGGCCGGTGAGCCGTTCAAGCGGCAGGCCGCCATCGCCAAGCTGCACGCCAGCACGATCGCCGTGGACAACGCCCGGGAGGCGACCCAGATCCACGGCGGGTACGGCTTCATGAACGAGTACCCGGTGGCCCGGTTCTGGCGGGACTCCAAGATCCTGGAGATCGGCGAGGGCACCAGCGAGGTGCAGCGCATGATCATCGCCCGGGACCTGGGCCTCTGAGACATTCCACCGTACGGACGGCCCGGACGGGCTGACCGTACGGCTGTCGGATTTCGGCGGGTGGGCGTCAATAGCCCGACGTTCGACTGCCGACCGTCAGAGTCCATCCGTACTCTTCGACCCCATGACTCCGGATCATGATGGGTCGCGGAGCCCGGTCGGCCGTACCGCCCTGCCGGAGCTGCTCCGCGAGCATCGACGCGCCGCCGGCCTGACCCAGGCCGAGCTGGCGTCGCGGGCCGGGGTGGGTGTGCGCACGGTGCGTGATCTGGAGCGGGGGCGAGCGGTCCGACCGCAGCGCACCACTGTGGATCTACTCGCCGCGGCGTTGGCGTTGACCGGGGTCGAACGGGCGGCCTTCCTGGCCGCGGCTCGCGGATCCGGTGCTGAGTCACCCCGGACGGACACCACAGCGACGGCGCTCGCGGTCAGCGGCAGAACCACCACCTCCTCCGGTCGGCCGGTCACCCTGCCGCCGCCGGTCGCGTTGACCGGTCGGGACCGCGACCTCACCGAGCTGACCGCGATGCTGACCGCCGAGCACGGACCGCGACTGGTGAGCCTGGTCGGGCTGGCCGGAGTCGGGAAGACCGCCCTGGCGACGTCGGTGGCGCACGCGGTGGCCCCGGCTCACCCGGCCGGAGTCACCGGGGTGCTGATCGGTGAGGGCTCCGACGGGCCGGACGTACTCGCCGCCTCGGTGTCCGTGCTCGGCGCGGCCCGACCCGCGGAACTCGTGGCCCAGCTCGCCGGTCGGCCCGCGCTCCTGGTGATGGACGCGGTGGAACGCGCCCCGGGTCCGGTCGCCGCGACCCTGCACCGGCTGATCGCGGCCCTGCCCTCGCTGCGGGTGCTGGTCACCGGACGGCATCCGGTCGGCCTGCCCGGCGAGCGGGTCTGGCCGGTCGCGCCGCTCGACGTGCCACCACCGGACGTCGTACACAGTGACCTGGCCACTCTCGAATCCTGGCCTGCGGTGGCGCTCTTCACCGCCCGGCTCGCGCAGGTCCGCCGCGAGACACCCACTCCCGAGGAACTGCCCGCGCTCGCCGCGCTGGTTCGCCGCCTGGGCGGGCTGCCGCTCGCCATCGAGCTGATGGCCGCCCGGGGTCGGCTCCTCGACCTCACGGAGTTGCTGGACCGGTACGGCGACCGGGTGCTCGACCTCGCCGCTCCCGCCGATGCCACCGTCCATCCCGGTTGGGAAGCCCCAGAGGTGTTCACCGGACGGTCGAGCACCCCTGCCGCGGTGGCCACCGTCACCCTGCGCGAGGCGGTGGCGACCAGCTACCGACTGCTGGCACCGGATGAGCGGTCGGCGCTGCGGCAGCTCGCCGTGTTCGGCAACCGCTGGTCGGTGGAGCTGGCCGAGGAGATGCTCACCGACGAGGCCGACCGGGACGGCACGGTGGCGATCGATCCCGTTCCGCTGCTGGACCGGTTCGTCGAGTTGGGGCTGCTGAGCGTACGTGGCACCGGATCGTTCCGGTTCCGGCTGCTGGACGCGGTCCGTGAGTACGCCGTCGAGCAGGCGGCGGGTGAGGGCGAGTTGACCGGCATCCGGCGTCGGCATGCGGAGGTGATCGCACGGTTGGTGGCGCGGACGGCTGTCGACCTGGTCGGTCCCCGGTCGGCCGACGCGGTGCACCGGTTGGACGAGATGACCAGTGACATCAGCTCGTCGCTGGCCCACGCGGCCACCGACGACCCGTTGACCGCGCTGCGGCTGGCGGCCTGCCTGACCCGATGGTGGCGGTTCCGGGGGCGTGACGTCGTCGGGCGGCAGTGGTTGCGTCGGTTGCTGGCGGACCCGCGTACCGCCGACGCCGATCCGATCCTGCGGGGCTGGGCCGCCCTCGGGGTGGCCCGGCTCGCGGCCGAACACGGCGCGGGCGCCGAGGAGCTGCCGACCGCACGTGCGGCGTTGGAGACCTTCCGGCAGGCCGGTGATGTCACAGGTGAGCTGGAGGCGCGCACCGTGCTCGGCACGCTGCTGACGGCCGTCGGCCGACAGGACGAGGCTCGCGAGCAGGCCGAGGCGGCGCTGCGGCTGGCCGCCCGGGACGGACGGACCCGGGATCTGGCGGTGGCGCAGAACAGCCTCGCCTGGCACGAGGTCCGGACCGGTGACCTTGCTGCGGCCCGACGCCGGCTCGCTGCGGCGGACCGACTCGCGGCGGAGAGCGGGGAGCAGCGGCTGCGGGTGCTCGCCTGGGCCGGTCGAGCCGAGGTCGCCCGCCTGGAGGGCTGGTACGCGGACGCCGTCGACCGTGGTCGGCTGGCGATGGCGGCGTTGTCCGAGCTGGGCGACCCGGGACGCCGTCGCCGAACACTCGGGACGATCGGGTTGGCGCTGGCCCAGGACGGGCGTGCCGCTGAGGCGACCGAGGTGCTCGCCGAGCTGCGCGCCGGGATGGCCGAGGCCGCGGCGGCCGGATCGGCGCGAGCACCGTCCCGGCGGGCCGTGCCGCGGCAGCGCTCCGGTGACTCGGCGTCGGCCTGGGAGGGGCCGGACGTCGGTCTCTGTGCGCTGATCGAGGGCAATCTCGCGCTGCACCGTGGTGACCGGGAGTTGGCTGCCGAATGGTTCGCCGCCGCTGCCGAAGCGGGCCAGGATGGCCGGGACGTGGTGGAGGCGCTGGTGGGCCTGGCGGCGAGCACCGCTGACCCGGCGGTGCTCGATCGGCTCGACCGGGTCTGTCGGGAGAGTGGTATCGCGCTGCTGCCCCACGAGTCGGGACTGCTCTACGCGCTGGCGGCGGATCGGGACGGGCCGGCCGCCGTCTAGCGAGCAGACGTCGCGGTGCGGCGGAGGACGACCGGGTCGGGAGAGCGGCGCGGGCGATGAGCCCCCTTTGGTGCTACCCCTCGCTGATCGCCCGCGCCTTCACCCCCCGGTTGATCCCCGGTGTGGGAAGCCTGCCACCGCTACGACGGCGGAAAGTCGACTTGGCCCCGAATCATCCAGCTTGCTGGGGTCAATTCTGCCGGTCTTTCTGCCGGTGCGCGTATCCCTGTCGCTCGGGGTGCTCACGGCTGGGTGGCCGCCGTCTCCTCCGCGAAGGCGGTGTCGTCGCTGCCGGCGGTGGCGCACGGGTGCGCGGCGTCGCGGACCCGTCGCAGCCCGTCGAGGAGGGCTGCCAACGCCTCGGGATCGAGTTGGCCGGTGAACCACTGCTCGATCATCTGCAGGTGACCGGGCAACGTCTCGTTGAGACGCTGCATCCCCGCGGCGGTGACCACCGCGTACGAGCTGCGCCGGTCGTTCGGGCAGGCGCGACGGGTGAGGAGGCCGTCACGTTCCATCCGGTCCACCACGCGGGTCACTCCGCTGGTCGACAGCGAGGTCTGCGCGGCGAGGTCGGTCATGCGTAGTTGGTTGCCCGGCGAGCGGGCCAGTCGGGTGATGACCTCGAACTCGACCGCGGAGAGGCCGTGCTCCTCCAGTTGGGCGTTGAACCGGGCGGACAGCCCGGCATGTGCCTCGAAGAGCAGGCCGACGGCGGTGATCCGGGGATCGTCGAAGACGTTGGTCACGGGTTCATCCTAGCAGTACTTGACAGGGGGAATGTTGTGACAGTTATAGTTGCTTGAGCAGTCGTTGGGCTACTAAACAATCTCCTGGAGGACGGCAGCATGACCAGCAGCATCGATGCGGTTACCCGCGACTGGGACGGCCTTACCATCCCGACGGCCGGCACCTACGCGCTCGACGTGGCGCACAAGCGGGTCGGCTTCGTTGCCCGGCACATGATGGTGAGCAAGGTCCGCGGTGAGTTCAACGAGGCGACCGCCACCATCACCGTCGCGGAGGACCCGCTGCAGTCGTCGGTCGTCGCGACCATTCAGGCCGCCAGCATCGACACCACCCAGGCCGACCGGGACGCGCACCTGCGCAGCCCCGAGTTCCTGGACTCCGACACGTTCCCGACGCTCGAGTTCCGCAGCACCGGGGTCAAGTCCCGCGACGGCAACGAGTTCGTGCTCGCCGGTGAGCTGACCATCAAGGACGTCACCCGCCCGGTCGAGCTGGAGGTGGAGTTCGAGGGTGTCGGCCGCAGCCCGTTCGGCCAGGACATCTTCGGCTTCTCCGCGAGCACCGAGATCGACCGCGAGGAGTTCGGCCTGACCTGGAACGTCGCCCTGGAGACCGGTGGCGTGCTGGTCAGCCGCAAGATCAAGATCGAGATCGAGGGTGAGGCCGTCCGTCAGGCCTGATCCTCCCGGATCATCGGTACGCAGGGCCCGCGCCGCGTCGGCGCGGGCCCTGCGCCGTCTGCCGCTCGGGCGACCTCGTGGTAATTGTCACGACTTGTTCGCACCGACATCCGGTCGCGTCTGCCCGCCACGGGGTACAGATGGCGCCACGAGCCGCCCGGGTCGATGTCGGATCACCGCCGTCGGCCTCTGGCCCCGGTCAGGTGGGCGCTCTTACCGTGGGTGGTTCACAGTGCGCTTCCGGGACGGCGGCGCCGGCTGTCGGGAGGACACATGGGCAGGGACGTCTCGCAGGGTGCCTTCACCCGGGACGATCGCGTCCGCTACCGGCAGAAGGTCCGGCGGTGCCTGGACGTCTTCGCCCTCATGCTCGACGACTTCGGGTTCGACGCCGACCGACCGATGACCGGCCTGGAGATCGAACTCAACCTGGTCGACTCGGCGGCCGAGCCGGCGATGCGCAACGAGGAGATCCTCGCCGACATCGCCGACCCGCTCTTCCAGACGGAGCTGGGTCAGTTCAACCTCGAACTCAACGCCGAGCCCCGGCTGATCGAGGGCACCGGCTTCGCCGACTACGAGCGTGACCTGCGCGGCAGCCTCTCCCGGGCCGACGAGCGGGCAGCCCGGTCCGACGCGAAGATCGTCCTGGTCGGCATCCTGCCCACCCTCACCGAGGGGCACCTGGTGGAGGACAACCTCTCCACCAACGAGCGCTACCGGGTGCTCAACGACCAGATCGTCGGCGCCCGTGGCGAGGACATCGAGTTGGACATCCGTGGTGTCGAGCAGTTGCGGACGCACACCGACTCGATCGCCCCCGAGGCCGCCTGCACCAGCCTCCAGTTCCACCTCCAGGTCGCGCCCGACAGCTTCGCCGACTACTGGAACGCCTCCCAGGCCATCGCCGGTGTGCAGGTGGCGGTCGGCGCGAACAGCCCCTTCCTGTACGGCCGCCAACTGTGGGCGGAGACCCGGATCGCCCTGTTCCAGCAGGCCACCGACACTCGTCCGGACGAGCTGAAGGCCCAGGGCGTACGCCCGCGGGTGTGGTTCGGGGAGCGGTGGATCACCTCGATCTTCGACCTCTTCGAGGAGAACGTCAGGTACTTTCCGCCGCTGCTGCCGATCTGTGAGGACGAGGATCCGGTGGAGGTGCTGCACGCCGGGGGCGTACCGCAGCTCGGGGAGCTCAGGCTGCACAACGGCACCGTCTACCGGTGGAACCGGCCGGTCTACGACATCATGGACGGCCGCCCGCACCTACGGGTGGAGAACCGGGTGCTGCCGGCCGGCCCGACGGTGGTGGACATGCTCGCCAACGCGGCCTTCTACTTCGGGCTGGCGCGCGGGCTGGCCGAGGCGGACCGTCCGATCTGGAGCCAACTGACCTTCAGCTCCGCCGAGGAGAACTTCCACGCCGCCGCCCGACGTGGCCTCGACGCCGTGCTGCACTGGCCCGGGCTCGGTGACGTGCCGGTCACCAAGCTGGTGCTGGAACAGTTGCTGCCCACCGCGGGGGCCGGCCTCGACGGGTTCGGTGTCGCCGCGGCCCAACGGGACCGACTGCTCGGCATCATCGAGCAGCGTTGCCGGACCGGCCGCAACGGTGCCGTCTGGCAGACCGAGGCGGTCTGGGCGGCGGAGCGGCAGCACGGCATGGACCGGAAGGCCGCGCTGCACCACATGGTCCAGCGCTACGCGGAACTCCAGCGCTCCAACGAACCGGTCCACACCTGGCCGGTCGACTGACCCAACCCGGAGAGGGCGGGCCTTCAGTCGGTGGTGGGGCGGGCCGGGCGGCGGGTGGGGCGGCGGGTGGCCGGTGTCGGGTCCTCGTCGGCCGGCCCGGTGAGGTCCGGGTCCGCCCGGGGCGCGGGCACTCTGGGCGGCGCGTCCTCTTCGGGTGTGGAACCCGCCCCGGTCGTCTCGGCGGTGGCGGCCCGGCGACGGCGGCCCGTGGTGCCGTTCGACCGACCGGAGACCGGCGGTTCCGGGTCCGCTTCCGCTGCCGTCGGAGGGGTCGGGGCCGGCCCGCCGACGGTGACCGGGGTCGGCTCGGTCGCATCGGTCGAGGTCGAGTCGGCTGCCGTCGCCGACGAGGTCGGGCCTCGGTGCGCCGCCCGGTTCCGGTCGGCCCGTTCGGCGAGAACGGCGGCCAGCACCGAGCCGCCGACACCGGCGATCACCGCGTACGGGGCGACGAGCTGGGTGGACAGCTGCGCGGGGCCCAACGTCGACCAGTGCGGCAGCGTGGTCAGGTAGGCGAGCGCGACAAGCACCGGTCCGGCGGCGCCGGAGGCCGCAGCGCCGACCCGGTGTCCGGCCGAACGTGCTGCCCGCCGGGCGGCCAACACGCCGATCAGCAGCGCGGGAACGAGTGCCAGCAGCGCGCCGGGCCAGTAGAGCTGACCACCGATCCAGTACCGGGAGTGGTCCGGGTCGAACTGCCAGGTGCCCAGTTGCGCACCGGTCAGCCCTCGTCCGACGCGTACCCCGTCGATCACCGAGACCACTGCGAGCAGCCAGAGCCAGGCGGCCGTCGTGGTCACGTTGACCGCGGCCGCTCGTGAGCGCAGCGCCCAGATCGCGATGACCACGCCCAGCAGGATGCCCAGCGTCGCCTGGACGGCGGCGGTCCGTTGCGGAGCGCCGGTGTCCGCGCCGGTGGCGACCCTTGCGGGCACGGCGATCAGCAGGACCGTCACCAGGCCGCCGACTCCGGCGCCGAGCGCGAGGGCCACCCGGCGCAGCAGACCGCCACGCTCGGCGGGCGGCTCCGGGCCGGTGGTGTCGAGTGCGGACTCAGGAGTGTCCGCCTGGGTGGCCGGCGTGGTCGCCGAGTCGGGAGAGTCCGCCTCTACCGGCCTCGGCGCGCCGCGTTGGTGTAGTCGCTGCGCGCACACCGCGCCGAGAACGGTCGAGCTGGCGGCGAGCCAGGTGGCCCAGGCGAGGCCGTCCGCCCAGGCTGTGTCGGTGGCACCGGCCTCGGTGGGCGTCCAGGCGATGACGCCGAGCCCGTAGCCGAAGCCCAGTTGGGCGGCGCCCGCGCCGGCAGCGACCCCGATCGCCGTGACGATCGATACTCCCCAGCCCTGTCTGGCCATGCCGGGCAGCGTAACGTCCCGTCGTCGGCGCGGCGAGTCGCAACGACCCGCCGGTGCGGGCGGTCGGCGCAACAGGTTGGGCGGCGGGCGGTACGGTCGCCGGTGATGAGGCGGTGGGCGGTATGACGGACACGAACACGGGCCGACAGGATGCCGTCGGTGGTCAGGGCGGTGCCGGTGCGGGCCGGGCCGGCGTGTTGCTGGGTGGCGGGTTGGCCGCTGTGCTGCTCGCCGCTGTCGGCGCGACCGGTGGTTGGCTGCTGGCCGGCGACGGCGGAACGTCCTCGGAGGAGCCTCTCGCCGTCGCGAGCACGACCGGTTCGCCGACCGACCGGGCCGTCACGCCCCGGCCGAGCACCGGCCGGGCCACACCGTCGGCCGTCCGGACCTCCGCCGGCGCCACCAAGGGGACCGGCCTGACCGTGCCTCCGGTGGTCGGCGCCGACTTCGTCGAGGCCCGGGAGATGTTGCGCAAGCAGCGGCTGGGTTGGCGGTTGGTGTTCGGTGGCGGCAGCGGCCGTACTGTCGAGAACGCCTCACCCGCCGTCGGCACCGAGGTCACCCGGGGTACGACGGTGCAGCTCCAGGTGGCCGGCCCGGCACCGGCGGCCGAGGTTCCGGACGTGGTCGGGGACAACTGCGACAGGGCCGCCAACGAGTTGATCGACGAGGGCCTCTACCCGCGGTACGTCAGCGGGCGCAGTGGGAAGGTCACCCGGCAGGAGCCGGCCGAGGACGGCAGTGCCCGGTGGAACGACGAGGTCAGCATCTGGTGTGGCACGGACGACGCCGAACAGCCGACCAGCAAACCCACCCCCTGATGGGAGCCCTTTCCCGCGCCGATGAGAGCCGCCTCCGGCGCGGCTCGGCACGCTGATCCCCGCCGATGGCGCCCTGGGCGACTAGGTTGACGGTCGAGGGCCATGACGCCCGTCCGGGTTCGGGAAGGGACGTGCGATGAGCAACGACCGCCAGGAGCCTCCCGCCGACGAGAACGACGACGACCGGACCCGACCCCTGCCACCGGCCGCCGACCGGCCGGAGTCACCGCCACCGGCCCGGCCCACCGCCGGTGCGGACGAGACGGCACCGATCGATCGCCGTCCTCCTCCGTCGCCTGACGAGACGACACCGATCGACCGGACCGTCCCGGCGCGTCCCGGTCAGTCGCCGGACGAGACGATGCCGATCGACCGATCCGGCGGCGAGCCGGCCGATCGGACGGCGCAGATACCGCCGTCGTGGTCCGGGCGGGCCGAGGTCCGGCCATCCCGACCGGCCGATTCCGCCGGTGAGTGGTACGTCGAGGAACAGGGCGGTCGGCGCTGGTGGCTGCCGATCCTCTGGGGCGTGCTCGCCCTGCTGCTCGCCGCTCTGCTCGGTGGAGCGCTCTGGTTGGTGCTCGCCGACCAGGACGACGACCGCGACGACCCGGGGCCGACCCCCTCGCTCCCCCCGGTCAGCGCGACGAGCGCCGCACCGACCAGTGAATCCCCGACCTCGGCCGCACCGACCAGCGAGTCGCCGAGCACTTCGCCGACCACCACGGCACCGGACGAGGTGCCGGTGCCACCGCTTGCCGGCCTGCCGCAGGCGACCGCCGAAGGGCTGCTGGACCGGCTCGGCCTCGCCTACCGCGTCGTGTACCGCCCGTCGGAACTGCCGCCCGGCACCGTGGTGGGCACCGAACCGGAGGCGGGCACGCCGGTGCCGACCGACGACGAGGTGTTGCTGGTCGTGTCCCAGGCTCGACCCTCCACCGGGGCGAGCCCGACCACGCCGACCCCCACGGTGACGAGCACGCCGTGACCGGCGGTCACCACATCCGTCGGCGGGTACCGACCATGCCGAGGCCGGCCAGCGAGATGGTGAGACCGAAGATCCCGGACCAGAACAGGGACCGGCGGACGTCGTCAGCGGGGTGTCCGGCCGGAGCTGCCTCGGTGAGCTCCTGACGGCCGTCGGACTGGCCGCCGGCGCCGTGGCCGGCCACCGGCCCAGGCGTCTCGAGGGTCCCGGCGTGGTTGCCCGGAGCGTCGGCGCCGATCCAGCCGGGTTCGTCGTACACCGACGGGTCGTCGCCCGACGGGGGGTCGGCGTCGATCACGGTGATCTCCGGTGCGGGCACCGGCGTGGTCAGCCGGGTGGACGACATCGCCGGGTCCCGGACGAGGACCAGCACCGTGGTCATCGCCCCGAGGAGGGCCAGTAGTCCGAATGCGTAGGCGATACGGGAGCGGTGGTGCCGCCGCAGGGCGGGCTGATTGACCATGACCATCCCAGGGTCAGGGTCCTGGACGTGCGGGTGGAACTGTGCCGGGGTGGGCGTACCAATTCTATGGCGACGGCACGCCCACCGGTGGCGGATCGAGCGGGTCAGCCAACCCGGACCGGGGTACGGGAGACCGGTCGTCGGGCCCGCACGGTGTGCGGACGGGGCTCGGGGGCGGCCTGCAGTTGTTGCAGCCCTTCCCGCTGGACGAAGATCGATCGTCGGTTGACCGCGTCGCCCGCGGCGTTCAACTCGTAGCCGTCGAGCCAGAGCCAGCCGTCATAGGTGGGCCAGTCGAGCACCCGGATCACCCGGAACTTGATCGGCCTGAGGAACTGGACACTCGCCGCGCGAGTCACGTGCAGTACGTCACCGGTGCGGGGAAGCACATGGGCTCCTGGGGAGGGTTGGCCGGCGGGCTGCCGGCGGTGCCTGAACGGGGGACGTCTCGGCCGGCGACGGGGTCGTGCCTCGTGAACCGGTGGTGCGGATGGTGGTGGTCGGGCCGTACCCGCTGGTGACGTGCCGCCACCCGACCACCACCCGGCTGCTTCCGGGAACCGCGCCCGCCGCCGCAGCTTGCCGGCTTGCAGCGGCGGGGTCATCACCCCGGAGCAGGTCTCGGTGTCGTCGGCCGGACCCGCGTCGTGCCCGACTTCCCCGGATCGGTGGGGTCACCACTCCGAGGGAGCGGACGGAGACGCTGAGTGATCCGTGCCATACGGACAGAGTGCATCAGGGACGTGCTTCATGCAAGTTGCACGTCGAGTTTTGCCGATACGTGAGCGTGTCGCGCGAACGGCCTATTGAAGCCATCCGCGTACGGACGGCACACTGGGACCGGTTTCGCCCGTCGCGGCCGGCCGAGGACCGGCACCACCCCCATCGTCGCGAACGCCCGCCGGTCGACGGTCGCGCCCCCGGCGGGTGTCGGCCAGTGGCGCGTTTACCGGAGGTAGCCCGAGTGGGGTCGAGCAGCCAGCGGCGGGGACCACTGACTCCCGGGTCGCGCCATGAGTGAGCGGCGCAGTCCGACCATCAGACGACGGCGGCTCGGTGCCGAGCTGCGCCGCCAGCGGGAGTCCGCCGGAATCACCATCGAGGTGGTCGCCGAGCAGTTGGAGTGTTCGGCGTCGAAGGTGTCCCGGATCGAGACCGGGCACACCACGGCCACCCCACGCGACGTGCGGGACATGCTGCGGATCTACGGCGTCGTCGGTGCCGAGAGCGACGAGCTCGTGCAGATCGCCCGGGAGGCCCGCCAGAAGGGCTGGTGGCATCCGTACAGCACGGTGCTCGTCGGCGCGTACGTCGGGCTGGAGGCGGCGGCGAGTTCGATCCGGGCGTACGAACAGCAGGTCGTGCCGGGCCTTCTGGAGACCGAGGAGTACGCCGGTGCCATGATCCGCGCCGCTCGGCCGGACTTCACCGCCGATCAGGTGCACCAAAGGGTGCGTGTCCGTCTGGGCCGTCAGTCGTTATTGACCCAGGACGATCCGGTCGATCTGTGGGTGGTGCTCGATGAGGCGGTGGTGAGTCGGCCGGTGGGCGGGGACGAGGTGATGCGCGGCCAGCTCAAGCGGTTGGTCGAGGTGGCCGAGTTGCCGAACGTGACGCTGCAGATCCTGCCCTTCGAGGTGGGTGCGCACGCCGGCATGGACGGCACGTTCACGATCCTCAGCTTCCCTGAGCCCGGTGATCCGGATGTTGTGTACGCGGAGAACGCCACGGGTGGGCTCTTCCTCGAGAAGAGCGACGAACTGCAGAAGTACAGCTTCATCTTCGATCACATCCGCGCTGCGGCCATACGTCCGGAGGAGTCCGTCGCACACATCGCAAAACTGGCAGAGGAGCCGTTGTGGAAATGGCGACCAAGGGGTTCCCCGTGGACCTGACGCAGGCAGCATGGTTCAAGAGCTCGAAGAGCGGGCCGAACTGTGACAACTGCGTGGAGGTGGCGTACGTGACGGGGGCGGTCGGAGTGCGGGACTCGAAGGACAAGGCGGGCCCAGCCCTGGTCTTCGCACCGGGTGACTGGCACGCCTTCGTCGCCGGCACCCGAGGTGGTGCGTTCGGCGCGGTCTGAGTGAGTGGTCAACGAGCCCCCGTCCGGCACCGCCGGGCGGGGGCTCCGCCGTCTCCGGCTAGCCGGTGAACGGCGGTGCCGGTGAGGTTCCGGGGGGAATCCCGTCGCCACATCGCGCCCGTCTCGTTGAACCGGTCGGTACGGCGCTGGTCGACGACCCGCCGCACCGACCCGCAACCGAGCGAGTAGGCGAGACGGATGACGACGATCGGTTCAGACAACCTCACCAGCGGTCCGGCCAAGCCGGAGCGATTCGGTGGCAAGTATCGCGGGGCCCGTCGGGACACCGTACTGACCGAGGTGGTCTCGACCGACCAGGAGTTGAGCGGGCGGGAGGCGGCCTCCGAGTCGGCGGATCCGCCGCTCTCGTTGCCCTCGTTGGACCCGAATCCGCTGATCGAGCCGTCGTTCCCGCCGAGCGGGTGGCCGATGGAGCCCACTGAGTCCTTCGCCGACCACCCGTTGCTGCGTGGCCTGCTGATGGAGTTGCCGCCGAAGGGTAACCTGCCCTCGCAGGACTGGCTGGACCGCTGGTTCGAGGCGACCAGGGCGATCCTGGAGTTGCTATACGTGCAGGGGGCCAGCCGCCCGCGTTGACCGGGCGGCGTCCGGCTGGGCCAGCTCGGCCAGGCGGCTGTGGCGCAGTGCGTGCCGGACCGCGATGGCGGCGACCGCAACAGCGCCCACCGTGATCGCGGGCCCGGTGACGCTGGGGTCGGCCCCGAGGTCGGTGCCGATCGCCGCGATCACCGCCGGCAGCGTGGCCAGGGCGGCCACCTGGAGAGGCAGCCCGACGAGCGGGTGGGCCGCGGCGGCACGCAGCCCGTGCGGCGCGGGCGTGGCGGGAGCGTTGGCGAAGGCGCCCGATCCGGCCCACAGTCGGCGGATCCGCCGTACCGAGCAGACCGACGCCACGAGCGCCGGACCGACGGCCAGGGTGAGCCCGGCGGCGGCCCGGTCGACCGGGGCGGAGCCGGCGCTGAGCAGACCGCCGCCGAGCACGGCAGCGGTGAGCGCCAGCCCGGTGAGGGTCAGAACCAGCAACCATCCGGTACGTCGGCGGAGCGCACGGGTGTTGCGGAGACGAGGAAGGCCGTCGGCAACGACGCCGGCGGCCAACCAGACGGCGGCGACCGGGAACAGGATGGTGAGCTGACTCTCCATGTTCGAGAGTCTTTCCCGGATCGACGTCCGGCGAATCCGGGCCTGTCCCCTGTTCGCCCCGGACGTCGGGCCCGTAGGGGGTCATCACCCGAAGGTATGGCCGTTTCGACATGTTCAAGTGCCCGACGGCTGACCTACCCTCAGCTTGATCGGCGTACGTCGATTGATTTTGGGACCGGCGTCACGTTCCGTCGCCGGTCAGAGGGAGGTAGGAGATGGGTCTTCCACGAAGGTCCGTACTGATCGGGGTGGCCACGGCGACGGTGTTGGCCGTCGGCACCCCGGCCCTGGCCGCCGAACCCGTCGGTGTGGTGCGGGCCGCGGGCGGCGCCACCGCCGTTCCGGACAGCTACATCGTCGTACTCAAGGACAGCGCCGTCGCCCGGGACAAGGTCGGCGACGCCGCGAAGCGGCTCTCCGGCCGCCACGGCGGCACGGTGGCCCGCACCTACGGCGCGGCGCTGCGCGGCTTCGAGGTGAAGGTGAGCGCGAGCGCGGCGGCGCGGATCGCGGCCGACCCGGCGGTGGCGTACGTCGAGCAGAACCACACCGTCTCGATCTTCGGCACGCAGACCAACCCGCCCTCCTGGGGCCTCGACCGGATCGACCAGCGCAACCTGCCGCTGGACAGCTCCTACACCTACCCGAACACGGCGAGCAACGTGCACGCCTACATCATCGACACCGGAATCCGGTTCTCGCACAACGACTTCGGCGGTCGGGCCACCTCCGGCTACGACGCGGTCGACGGCGGGTCGGCCGACGACTGCAACGGGCACGGCACCCACGTGGCCGGCACCGTCGGCGGAGCCGCCTACGGAGTGGCCAAGGGCGTCCAACTCGTCGGCGTCCGGGTGCTGAACTGCTCCGGTAGCGGCACCAACGCCGGGGTGATCGCCGGTGTCGACTGGGTGACCGCGAACGCGATCAAGCCGGCGGTGGCGAACATGAGCCTCGGCGGCGGGGCGAACAGCTCGCTGGACAACGCCGTCCGCAACTCGATCGCCTCGGGCGTGACATACGGCCTGGCGGCCGGCAACGACTACGGCGCGAACGCGTGCAACACCTCGCCGGCCCGTACCACCGAGGGGATCACGGTCGGCTCGACGACCAGCACGGACGCCCGCTCGTCGTTCTCCAACATCGGCACCTGCCTGGACCTCTTCGCGCCCGGCTCGTCGATCACCTCGGCCTGGTACACGAGCAACACCGCGACCAACACGATCAGCGGCACCTCGATGGCCACCCCGCACGTGGTCGGGGCGGCGGCCCTGGTGGCGAGCGCCAACCCGAGCTGGACCCCGGCTCAGGTGCGTAACCAACTGGTGTCCAACGCGACCCCGAACGTGGTGTCGAACCCCGGCTCGGGCTCGCCGAACCTGCTGCTCTACGTGGGCAGCGGCGGCACCACCCCACCGCCGCCCACCGGCTGCACCGGCACCAACGGCACCGACGTCTCGATTCCGGACGCCGGCTCGGCGGTGACCAGCTCGATCACCATCTCCGGCTGTGGCCGCAACGCCTCGTCGGCCTCCACGGTGGCGGTGAACATCGTGCACACCTACCGCGGTGACCTGGTCGTCGACCTGCTCGCCCCGGACGGCAGCTCCTACCGGCTGAAGAACAGCAGCAGCTCGGACAGCGCCGACAACGTGAACACCACGTACACGGTCAACGTGTCCGGTGAGGCCGCCGACGGCACCTGGCGCCTTCAGGCTCGCGACGTCTACTCGGTCGACACCGGCTACATCAACACCTGGACCCTGACCGTCTGACGGTCTCCCACGACCGAGGCCCCACCCGGACGTCCGGGTGGGGCCTCGTGGCGTACAGGGTCAGACCGAGAAGGTGGCCGGCCGGTCGTGGGCCGGCGCCGGCGGCCGGGCCTTCCACAGGCCGATCTTCTGAGCGGCCAGCCGGCTCAGGTAGGCCGGGTTCAGGATGACGTAGCGACGCCAGAGCCTCTTCGGCTCCAGCCCGAGCCGCCAGAACCACTCCAGGCCGGCGCGCTGCATCCACGGTGGAGGCTTGCGGAGCAGCCCGGCGTGGTAGTCGAAGGCCGCGCCGACCGCCATCAGCGGCATGTCGAGCAGCGGACGCATGGCGTACGCGAAGACCTCCTGGCGGGGGCAGCCGAGCCCGACCAGGACGAGCCGGGCGCCGCTGGACCGGATCCGGTCGGCGATCTCGGCGTCCTCGCCGGGCTCGACGGCGCGGAACTTGGAGGGCTCCACCCCGGCGATCTTCAGGGCGGGGAACATCCGCTCCAGGGCCGGGATCAACCTGGCGAGGGTCTCCTCGGTGGAGCCGTACAGGTAGACCGGCAGACCTTCGTCGGCGAAACGCGACAGCACGTGCAGGGTCAGCGTCGGCCCGTAGACCCGGTCGGTCAGCCCGGCGCCGTGCAGCAGGTTGAGTGCCCACCGCACCGGCTGCCCGTCCGGGGTGACCACGTCGAAGGAGTTGAGCCGCGCGTTGTGCGCCGGGTCCAGCACCCCGGTCATCACACCGTGTACGGCCAACGCGGTCAGTGCGAGCGGACGACGCTCGTGCGCCGCGGTCACCACCGCGTCGGTCGCCGTGGCGTAGTCGGTGGCGTCGACCAGGACGCCGAGCACATTGCGTTTGGTCCGTGGCGTGGTCACGACTGGGGAACCCACTTGTCCACGTTGGCCTCGTAGATCTCCCGCAGGATCATCGGCACGTCGTAGGTGATCTTCCAGTCCGGGTACTGCGCCTCGAACCGGGCCATGCTGCTGACGTACCACTGGTGGTCGCCGGTGCGGTTCTGCTCGACGTAGTTGATCCGCGCCTCGCGACCGGTGATCTCCTCGGCGATCCGGAACGCCTCGATGTGGGAGGTGTTGGAGTGTCGACCGCCGCCGAGGTTGTAGACCTCCGCGGACCGCGGAGCCCGGAAGAACGCCTCGAACGCGGTCAGCACGTCGCGGGAGTGGATCGCGTCACGGACCATCTTGCCCTTGTAGCCGAACAGGTTGTACGTCCGGCCCTCCATCACGCAGCGCATCAGGTAGGCCAGGAACCCGTGCAACTCGGCCGCGGAGTGGGCCGGGCCGGTCAGGGTGCCGCCCCGGAAGCAGGCCGTCTTCATGTCGAAGTAGCGCCCGTACTCCTGGACCATCACGTCGGCGGCGACCTTGGAGGCGCCGAAGATCGAGTGCAGCGAGTGGTCGATCGACATCTCTTCGGTGATGCCCTCGTACCAGCGGTGGTCCTCGGGCAGCTCGTACCGTGTCTCCAGCTCGACCAGCGGCAGACTGTTGGGCCGGTCGCCGTAGACCTTGTTTGTCGAGCAGTGGATGAACGGCGCGTCGATCGCGTGCAGGCGGGTGTTCTCCAGCATGTTGAGCGTGCCGCCGGCGTTCACGTCGAAGTCCGTGTACGGCTCCTTGGCCGCCCAGTCGTGACTCGGCTGCGCGGCGCTGTGGATCACCACGGCGATGTCCGAGCCGTACTTCTTGAACACCTGCTCCAGGCCGTCCCGGTCCCGGATGTCCACCGCGAAGTGCGTGTAGGCGTTACCCAGGTCACGGCCGAGCCGTTCCAGGCTCCACGAGGTGGAGCCGTCCTCGCCGAAGAAGTACCGGCGCATGTCGTTGTCGATGCCGACCACGTCCAGGCCGAGGCCGGCGAAGTGCCGGACCGCCTCGGAGCCGATCAGGCCACCCGACCCTGTCACCAACGCGACACTCACACGCCACTCCCGGTCCATCGGAGGCAGAATCCATCGCAGCATAGCGTGACGTCCGGCACGTCCCGATATGACGGAAGGGCCCCGCATCAAGCGGAGCCCTCGTCTGTGGTGGGGATGGGGGGAGTTGAACCCCCACGCCCTTTCGGGCACACGGACCTGAACCGTGCGCGTCTGCCATTCCGCCACATCCCCGTGGCACGACCCGGAACACTGTAGCCGCCCCGGTCCCGCTGTCTCCAACGGGCCTCGGGAATACTACGCTGTCCCTGGCGCTCGCCACGACCGGTTACCGTTCGTGGCGGACGAAAGATTAGCACGACGGTCCCGGCCCTTCCGAACGGGCCGGGAGCAGCCGGCCGAGCGGCGTGTGAGCTGCGCGCGCGCCGGCCGGATACCATCATGTCCTCGGGACCCGAGGAGGAGCCGGTGAGCGTGCTGCAACGCTTCGAGAAGCGTCTGGAAGGCCTGGTCGAAGGGGCCTTCGCCAAGGTCTTCAAAGGGGTGGTCCACCCCGTGGAGATCCTCAACGCCATGCAGCGGGAGGCCGAGGCGCACAAGGCGATCCTGGCCGGTGGGCGCACGTTGGTGCCCAACCGCTACGTGATCGATCTCTCGCCGTTCGACCACAGTCGGCTGGCGCCGTACGCCGCCGCGCTGGCCCAGGAGTTGGCCCAGTCGCAGGCGGAGTTCATCGGCGAGCAGGCGTGGACGGTCTACGGCGACGTGATCGTCGAGATCGAGCGAGGTGAGGGCCTGGACACGGGCATGTTCCGGGTCACGGCCGAGGTCTACACCGGCGGCGAGGTCGCCCCGGTGTCGGCACCCGGCTACGACGCCGGCCCGCCCGCCTACCCCGCGTACGACCAGGGCGGCGGCTACGGCCCGCCGCCGGGGCACGGTGGCGGTCGCAACGTGCGGCTGGTCTCCGGCGACGGCCGCACCTACCCGCTCCAGATGGGGTCCACGGTGATCGGTCGCGGCGACCAGGCCAACCTGCGTCTGCCCGACGTCGGCATCTCCCGGCGACACGCCCGGCTGGATTTCGACGGGGGCCAGGTCGTGCTGACCGACCTGGGCTCGACCAACGGCACCATGGTCAACGGGCAGCGGGTCTCCGCCGTCGCGCTGAACCCCGGTGACATGGTCCAGCTCGGGACGACGACGCTGACCTTCCGCGTGGACGGCTGATCCGCCTTGCCGGAACTGGTCATCACCGTTGCCCGGTTCGGTTTCCTGATCCTGCTGTGGATCTTCGTGTTCACGGTGGTCGGTGTGATCCGCCGCGATCTCTTCGCGGGCGCCCGGTCCGGTCGTCTGGTGGCCGCGCCACGCGCGGTGGGGGCCTCGACCGGGCAGGCGGCGAAGCCGGCGAAGGTGAAACGGGGCAGGGCGGCACACCAGCTGGTGGTGACCGCCGGTCAGCTGGCCGGCACCAGGATCACTCTTGGTGAAGCGCAGATCACCATCGGTCGAGCCGAGGACTCCACCCTGGTCATCACCGACGACTACGCCTCCGCGCGACACGCCCGACTCGTGCCGCGTGACGGGCAGTGGTACGTCGAGGACCTCGGCTCGACTAACGGGACGTACCTCGATCGCGCTAAGGTCACCGGACCAACCCCCGTCCCCCTCGGCGTGCCGATCCGGATCGGCCGCACTTCCCTCGAATTACGGCCATGACTCTGACCCTGCGCTATGCGGCCCACAGCGACCGCGGTCTGATCCGTGACGGCAATCAAGACTCCGTCTACGCCGGGCCGCGGCTACTTGCCGTTGCCGACGGCATGGGCGGCATGGCCGCCGGTGACGTCGCCAGCAACATCGTCATCGGTGCCATGGCGCCGCTCGACGAGGACGTCCCAGGGGACGCTCTCGTCGATGCGTTGCGTTCGGCAGTGGGCACCGCCAACCAACAGCTCCGCGACACCGTGGACGCCAACCCACAGCTGGAGGGGATGGGCACCACGCTGACGGCGACGCTCTTCACCGGCAGCAAGCTGGGCATGGTCCACATCGGTGACTCGCGGGCCTACCTGCTGCGCAACGGCGAGTTCGCGCAGATCACCAAGGACGACACGTACGTCCAGATGCTCGTCGACGAAGGTCGGATCAGCGCCGAGGAGGCGAGTAGCCACCCGCAGCGGTCGCTGCTCACCCGCGCCCTGGACGGTCGGGACATCGACCCGGAGTACTCGGTGCGTCAGGTCCTGCCCGGCGACCGCTACCTGATCTGTAGCGACGGCCTCTCGGGCGTGGTCAGCGCCGAGACCATCGGCGAGACCCTGCGGGAGTACGCCGACCCGCAGCAGTGCGTCGAGCGGCTGGTGCAGCTCGCGCTTCGCGGTGGCGGGCCGGACAACATCACGGTGATCATCGCCGACGCGACCGACCAGGACATCGTCGAGGCGACCCCGATCGTCGGCGGCGCCGCCGCCCGCGACCGGGGCATGGCGACCTCCGCCGACGACTCGACGCCGGCCGCCCGGGCCTCGGCGCTCTCCGCGCCGCGCCCACCCGCCCCTGAGGAGCCGGCCGCCTCCGACGACGAACCGGACCGGCCGAAGCGCCGCCCGGTGCGGACCGCCGCCATGGCGCTGGCCCTGCTGGTCATCGTCGGTGGCGCGGGCTTCGGCGGCTGGACATACACCCAGCGGCAGTACTACGTGGGTGCCACCGAGGAGGGGCAGGTAGCCGTCTTCCGTGGTGTCCAGGGTCAGATCGCCGGGATGGACCTCTCCACCGTGCACCGGCGCAGCGGCACCCGACTGGACGACCTCACGGTCGCCGCTCAGGACACTGTCAAGGTCGGCATCCGGGCCAAGAACGAGCCGGACGCCGAGCGGCAGCTCGCCGAGCTGACCAGTGACACCCCGAGCAATCCCAACCTGAAGCCGCTCTGCCCGCTCGACCCGACCGGCCCGGTCGGCGGCACCCCGTCGCCCCCGCAGGCCGTCACGACGCCGACTCCGAACGGCAGCCCGAGTGCCGACCCGTCGGCGACCCCCAACGGGGTCGTCAGCGCAAGCCCGACCGTCGGTGCCACCGACGCCGTCGGCGCGACCGGCACAACCACCACACCCGACGTCACGCCCTCCGACTCGGCCACGCCGGCGCTCGACCCGGCCGGTTGCCGGTCTCCTGAGTGAGCGTCGGCTGAGACACCGAGGACTCCACCCGTGACCGTAGCGGCCACACCGGCACCCTCGCCCGCCACCGCGGGCGAGCAGTCCGGCGTACGCCTGGCGCGGTCGCGCCGCAACGCCGAACTGTCCCTACTGCTGCTCGCGATGGTGCTGGTGGCCGCGTACGGGGCGACCGTCGAGGCGAACCTGCTGGACACCGTCACGGCGGACTTCTGGATGCCCGCCGCCGCGCTCGGCGCGGTCTTCCTGGGCCTGCACCTGGTCATCCGGTTCCTCGCCCCGTTCGCCGACCCGGCGCTACTGCCGGCGGTGGCCCTGCTCAACGGGCTCGGCGTGGGTTTCCTACGCCGGATCGACCTGGGCGAGGCCCCGGTCGCCGACCGGGAGAACCTGGCGATCTTCGCCGGGATCGGTGGGCGGCAGTTGGCGTGGACGCTCGTCTCGGTGATCCTCGCCGCCGGCCTGCTCGCCCTCATGCGTGACCACCGGTCGATCTCCCGGTACGCGTACACCCTGGGGTTGGCCGGCATCGTGCTGGTGATGCTCCCGGCGGTCCTGCCGTCGAGCATCTCCGAGATCAACGGCGCGAAGCTGTGGATCCGGGTGGGCAGCTTCTCCATCCAGCCGGGTGAGTTCGCGAAGTTGGCGCTGCTGGTCTTCTTCGCCTACTACCTGGTCCGCAAGCGCGAGGTGCTGTCGCTGGCCAGTCGGCGTTTCCTCGGCATCGACTTCCCGCGCGGACGGGACCTCGGCCCGGTGGTCGGCGTCTGGTTGGTCAGCCTCCTGGTGCTCGTGTTCGAGAAGGACCTGGGCACCTCGCTGCTCTACTTCGGCATGTTCGTGGTGACGCTCTACATCGCCACCGAACGGGTCAGTTGGCTGCTGATCGGTCTGGTCCTCTTCTTCGGCGGCGCCTACCTCGCGTACGTCCTCGGTTCGACGGTCGGCGGGCCGTTCGCGAACTTCTACCTGCGGGCCGAGATCTGGCTGGACCCGTTCGCCGACCCGACCGACAAGGGTTACCAGTTGGTCCAGGGGCTGCTCGCCCTGGGCACCGGCGGGCTGTTCGGCGCGGGGCCGGGTGGCGGCCAGCCGGACATCCTCCCCGAGGTGCAGAACGACTTCATCTTCGCCGGCCTCGGTGAGGAACTCGGCCTCTTCGGTCTCTCCGCACTGCTCGTCGTCTACCTGCTGATCGTGGAGCGAGGGCTGCGGGCCGCGCTCGCGGTACGGGACTCGTTCGGCAAGCTCCTCGCGGGTGGTCTCGCGTTCACCCTCGGCCTGCAGGTCTTCGTGATCGTCGGCGGCATCAGCAAGCTCATCCCGCTGACCGGTCAGACCACCCCGTTCCTGTCCGCCGGTGGCTCGTCGCTGATGGCGAACTGGCTGCTCATCGCGGTGCTGTTGCGGGTCTCCGACGGAGCCCGCCGGCCACTGGGAGCTGGTGCCGCCAAGGCTGCCCGGCCGGCCGGCGGCCCGCCGGAGCAGATTCACGGCGCTCCCACGGAGGTGATCAAGCCGTGAACGCACCACTGCGCCGGGTCGGCGTCGTCGTCATGGTCCTGTTCGGCCTGCTCTTCGCCAACCTCAACTGGGTCCAGTTCCAGAAGGCCGACGAGTACCGCACCAGTGACTACAACGGTCGGGTCCAGGTCGCCGACTACAAGCGCAAGCGGGGCAACATCGAGGCGGGCGGCACGGCGCTGGCCACCAGCAAGGAGACCAACGGCAACCTCAAGTTCCTGCGCACCTACCCGGGCGGCGCCAAGTACGCGCACGTGCTCGGTTACAAGCCGGTCAACCTGGCTGACCAGGGCATCGAGCGGGCGGAGGACGACTTCCTGGCCGGCAACAGCGACCAGTTGCTCGGCGACCGGTTGAAGGACATGTTCACCGGGGACGACAGCGGTGGCGGCAACGTGTTGCTCACGCTCTCGAAGCGGGCCCAGGACGTGGCGTACGACCAGCTGAGCAACAACGAGGTGGGGGCGCAGAAGGGCGCGGCCATCGCCATCGACCCGCGTAGCGGGGCGGTGCAGGCGTTGGTGTCCATGCCCAGCTTCGACCCGAACCCGCTGGCCAGCCACGACAGCAACGAGGCGACGGCGGCGTACAACAAGCTGGAGAAGGACCCGGGTGAACCGCTGAAGAACCGGGCGCTCTCCGAGACGCTGCCACCGGGCTCCACCTTCAAGATCGTCGTGGCCGCCGCGGCACTGGAGAACGGCGTCACCAAGACGACGCAGATCCCGGCCGGTTCCAGCTACACCCCGCCCACCTCCGGCACCCCGATCCGGAACGCCGCCCCGTCGATCTGCCCCGAGGCGAAGGTCACCCTGCTGGAGGCGGTCACCGAGTCGTGCAACACCGGCTTCGCCCAGCTCGGTGTGCAGCTCGGTGCCGAGACCCTCAAGGAGAAGGCCCAGCAGTTCGGCTTCGAGCAGGAGGACCTCACCGTCGGTCAGCTCGGCGAGGACGGTCTGCCCACGGCGGCCAGTCGGACCGGGGACATGCAGAACCCGGACGGCAGCACGGACCCGGCGGCACTGGCCCAGTCCTCGATCGGTCAGAACAACGTCCGGATGACGCCGCTCGAAGGTGCCATGATCGCCGGATCGATCGCGCACGGTGGCAAGCAGATGCGGCCGTACCTGGTCCGGCAGTTGCTCGCCCCGGACCGGACCACCAGCTACTACACCGCCAACGGTCGGGAGCTGCGTCAGCCGGTCAGCCCACAGGTCGCCACCGACCTGCGGGACATGATGGTCAGCGTGGTCCAGAAGGGCACCGGCCGGAAGGCCGCGATCAGCGGTTACACGGTCGGTGGCAAGACGGGCACCGCGCAGTCCGCCCCGGACCGACCCGACCACGGCTGGTTCATCGGCTTCGCGCTGGACAAGAACGGCAACGCGGTCTCCGCCGTCTGCGTGATGCTCGAACAGGCCGGCTCGAAGGGCAGCGCCGAGGCGGCCCGGATCGCCGGTCAGATCATGCGCGCCGCCATCACCGACCCTGGGGGTCGCTGACATGCTCAGCCCCGGCGTGCAGCTCGGCAACCGCTACCGTCTCGACGAGCGGATCGCCAGCGGCGGCATGGGCGACGTCTGGCGCGGCACCGACCAGGTGCTCGGCCGGACGGTCGCGGTGAAGAGCCTGCTCCCGGCGCTGCTCGACGACCCGGACTTCGGTGAGCGGTTCCGCGGCGAGGCCCGCACCATGGCCACCATCAACCACCCCGGCGTGGTGGACGTCTACGACTTCGGCAACGACCAGCAGATCGCGTTCCTGGTCATGGAGTACGTCGAGGGCGACGCCCTGTCATCCACGCTGAGCCGGGTCGGGCGGCTCACCCCGGCCCGGACGATGGCGCTCGTCGCGCAGGCGGCCGACGCGCTGCACGCCGCCCACGAGAAGGGCATCGTGCACCGCGACGTGAAGCCGGGCAACCTGCTCGTCCGGCCGAACGGCACGCTGGTGCTGACCGACTTCGGCATCGCCCGCTCCGACATGGTCGGTCAGCTCACCGCCGCCGGGTCGGTGCTCGGCACCGCCTCGTACATCTCGCCGGAGCAGGCGACCGGCGGCGTGGCCACCCCCGCGTCCGACGTGTACGCACTCGGCGTGGTCGCCTACCAGTGCCTCGCCGGTCGGCGACCGTTCGAGGGCGACAATCCGCTCGACATCGCGATGAAGCACGTACGGGAGAAGCCCCGGCCGTTGCCCGCCGACATCCCGCCGCAGGTGCGCGCGGTGGTGGAACGGGCCCTGGCCAAGGATCCCGCCGCCCGTTGGCCGAGCGCGGCCGCTCTCGCCGGGGTCGCTCGCCAGCTCAAGGTCACGCTCTCCCAGCAGGCCAGGGCGGGCACCAACTCCGCGCCGATCTCCGCAGCGCCGGCCTCGCCCGCCGCGCCCGGCCGGGCCCAGGTGCCGCAGGCCCACCACATGCGTCCGCCGAATGCCCGCCCGCCGGTCGCCGGGCCGAGGCCGACCGCCGTCGCGCCGGCCCAGCAGCCGCGCCCCACCGCCATCGCGCCGGCCGTCCAGCCCGGCCGCCCGCCGGTCGCGCCGAACGGCTACCCGCGCGGCGCCGCCGCGGTGCCGTCGGCACCGCCCCACCAGGAACACCCCCCGGCGTACGTCCGGCAGGCTGGCCCGTCGGTGCCGACGCCTGCTCCCCAGCGGTCCCGGCCCGGAATGGTGCTTCTCGCCATCGTGTTGGCGGTGCTGGTCCTGGTTTGCTCCGGCGTGATTTCCTACAGCTTGCGGAAGCAGTCGCAGGCCGGTGAACCCGGCGGGCCGGCTCCGCGCGCCGTGACGTCCGGCGCGCTACGACTCGACGGACGCGACGATCCGACCCCGACGTCGTACCGTCGAGAGGTACGACTCCAGCCGGACGACGGCGGGACGACGACGAGCGAAGGACGACAGACGCGATGACAGCGCAGGCCCGCCTGCTCGGTGGCAGGTACCAGGTCGGCGAGCTGCTCGGCTATGGCGGCATGGCCGAGGTGCACCGCGGTCGCGACCTCCGGCTCGGTCGGGACGTCGCGATCAAGATGCTGCGGACCGACCTCGCCCGGGACGCGACGTTCCAGATGCGGTTCCGCCGGGAGGCGCAGAACGCCGCATCGCTCAACCACCCGGCGATCGTGGCGGTCTACGACACCGGCGAGGAGACCGCGCCGACCGGCGAGACGTTGCCGTTCATCGTCATGGAGTTCGTCAACGGGCGGACGCTGAAGGAGGTCCTCGGCGCCGAGGGTCGGTTGCAGCCGCGCCGGGCGCTGGAGATCTGCGCCGACATGTGCGCGGCGCTGGAGTTCAGCCACCGGCACGGCATCATCCACCGCGACATCAAGCCCGGCAACGTCATGCTCACCCAGACCGGCCAGGTCAAGGTGATGGACTTCGGCATCGCCCGGGCCCTGGCCAGCGGCGCGACCACCATGACGCAGACCAGCGCGGTGATCGGCACGGCGCAGTACCTGTCCCCGGAGCAGGCTCGCGGCGAGGCCGTCGACGCCCGTTCCGACGTGTACGCGGCCGGCTGCGTGCTCTTCGAGCTGGTGTGCGGCCACCCGCCGTTCGTCGGGGACAGCCCGGTCAGCGTGGCCTACCAGCACGTACGGGAGACGCCGCCGACGCCGAGCGACATCAACCCGGACGTCACCCCGGCGATCGACGCGATCGTCCTGAAGGCGCTGTCGAAGAACCCGCTCAACCGCTACCAGAGCGCCGGCGAGATGCGGGCCGACCTGCTCCGCGCCGCCGCCGGTCGGCCCGTGCTGGCCACCCCGGTGATGCGTGAGGCGGAGACGGTGGCGATGGCCCCGGCCGGCGGCGGGGGCGGCTACCACCCGGCTCCCACCCGTGGGCCGCAGACCGGGCAGATGGCTCGGGTCGGCGACCCGCGCCAGCGCAAGGCGTCCTCCTGGCTGATCGCGACGTTCAGCGCGGTAGGTGTGCTGGCGGTGATCGCCCTGGTCGCCGCCCTGCTCTGGAGCCAGCAGCAGGGCAGAGCCAACAAGTCGGTGCCGAACCTGGTCGGCAAGAGTCAGGCCGCCGCGGTCGCCGAGATCCGTGGTGCCGATCTGCAACCGCAGGTGGGCGAATCCGTCCTGGACAACGACTGCACCAAGGAAACCGTCGCGAAGCAGAACCCCGCGCCGGGCACCCGGTTGAAGCAGGCCAGCACGGTGACCATCCAGCTTTGCGGCGGCAAGCCGGACGTGCGGATCCCCGGCAACCTGGTCAATGCGCAGTTCGGCAACGTCAAGACCCAACTCGAGGACCTGGGGTTGAAGGTCGAGGAGAAGAAGGTCGACAACCCCGCGCAGGAGGGCATCGTCCTCAAGCTGACCCCGCCCTCGGGGACCACCGTCGCGCAGGACAGCGAGGTTGTCGTCGAGGTCTCCAAGGGCAACGTCAACAAGGTGCCCAACGTGATCAACTCGACGCGGGACGATGCCGTCGAGGAGCTTCGCGAGGCGGGCTACAAGGTCGACGTCCGCGATGGCGACGAGGTGCCGGCCAGCCAGGCCGGCCGGGTGCAGAAGCAGAGCCCCAACCCGGGCACGTCACTGGCCAGGGACAAGACGGTGACCATCGAGATCGGCATCCCGGAGAAGGTCGTCGACCCGACGCCCACCGCGACGCCGACGGGCACACCGACGGGCACGCCGACCACTCCCGGTGGCGCGGGCGGGATCGGTCTGCCGTTCCCGCCCCCGCCGAGCCGCCCTTCCGGGGAATAGACCTCGGGGTCGGGCTTCCGGGATGACCGACGTGGGGGCCTCCGGCGTGCCGGTGCGGCGTCGCCTGCGCCGCCTGGCCGTCCTGGGCGTCGCCGTGCTGGTTCTCGCCAGCCTCCCGTGGCTGTGGACGACGCTCACCGCCCGTGGTCACCTGTATGCCGAGGCCGACGCGCCCTCCGCCGACGTGGTGATCGTCCTCGGCACGGCGGTGGCGGCGGATCGGCAGCGGCCATCCGACCGGCTCACCGGCCGCCTCGACACCGCCGCCGCGCTGCTGACCAGCGGACGAGCCAGAGTGGTCCTCGTGTCGGGCGACGGTGGCGGCACGTCAGGGAACGAGCCGGCGGTGATGACCGCGTACCTCACCGAGCGCGGCGTCGACCCGCGACGCGTCGTGGCCGACCCGTTCGGTCTGGACACCTACGACAGCTGCGCCCGAGCGCGTCAGGTGTACGGCGTCCAGCGGGCCCTGGTCGTGACCCAGTCCTACCACCTGTCCCGGGCGGTGACGCTGTGCCGACACCTCGGCCTCGACGCCGACGGGGTCATCGCCAGGTGTGCTGGCTGCTCCAGCGCCCTGCTCGCCGAGAAGTCGGTGCGGGACTACTTCGCCAGTGGCAAGGCGGCGTGGGACGCGGCCCGGGGCCGTGCGCCCGCGGTGCACTCGCCCGCTGATCCGGCGCTCCAGAACGCGCTACGCGGCTGAACCGGCCCGCGTGGCGGCAGCTCAGTTGCTGGCGAATGCGGCGAGGCGGCGGGCGTCGACCTCGGCGGCGAGCGCGGGTGCGCGCTCCAACGCCTCCTGGTGACCGCAACCGGCGAGCCAGTTCGCCAGCATCAGGTGGCCGCCCTCGGTGAGCACCGACTCCGGGTGGAACTGGACGCCCTCGACGGGCAGCGTGCGGTGCCGCATCGCCATCACCACACCGGAGCCGGTCCAGCCGGTCACCTCCAGCTCGTCGGGCAGCGTCTCGGGAAGCACGGCGAGTGAGTGGTAGCGGGTGGCGGTGAACGGGTCCGGCAGGCCGGCGAGTACGCCCACCGAATGATGCCGCACCTCGGAGGTCTTGCCGTGCAGCAGCTCCGGGGCCCGCGTCACGGTCGCCCCGAACGCCTCGCCGATCGCCTGGTGGCCCAGGCAGACCCCGAAGATCGGCAGTTCGCCGGCGTACGTCCGGATGACGTCGAGGCAGATGCCGGCCCGGTCCGGGCTGCCCGGCCCCGGCGAGAGCAGGATGCCGTCCGCCCCCAGCCTGCCCACCTCGGCGACGTCGATCTCGTCGTTACGGCGGACCTCGCAGTCCACCCCGAGCTGACCCAGGTACTGCACGATGTTGAAGACGAAAGAGTCGTAGTTGTCGATCACCAGTACGCGCATGGTCACCTGCTCGGCGAGGACGACGGAACCGGGTTGTTGCGCTCGGTGTCGTACGGCAGGTCGTGCTCGTCGCCGGCCGGGGTCTCTCCGGTGACCGGGCCGTCGTTGCCGGGCTCTGCGGGGACCCCGGACTCCACCTGCACGTCGTCGAACGGCAGCAGGGGCTCGGCCCACGGGAAGGCGACATACCAGAGGAGGGCCACCGTGGCGGCTACCAGCAGCACCGAGCCGGTCAGCTTTCCGACCAGGCCGAACGGCAGCTTGCGCCAGATGAAGGCGTACATCGGTCAGCCTCCCAGCTCCGTCGGCCGGCCCGCCGACTTGGGTTGGGTGTGGTCCAGTTCGGCGTGGATGATCAGGCGCTGGTAGTTGTCGAACTTCGGATTGCAGGTGGTCAGCGTGAGCATCCGCTTGGTTGCCTTCTTGTTCGGCTCACCGGGCACCGGCGCCACCACTTCGACCTGCGTCGGTCGGACGATCCGTGACTGCGACACCCGGTAGACGTACCAGTCGGTCTTGCTTTCGACCACGATCGGGTCGCCGTTGTTGAGCTCGTCCAGCCGCCAGAAGGTGGCTCGGTTGCGGTGGCCGGCGACGGAGAAGTTGCCCACCTGGCCGGGCAATGCGCTGGCGGGGTAGTGGCCCGGGGCGTAGCGGATGTCCTCCTGGGTGACGCCCTCGACCACTACCCAGTTCTTCTCGAGCTTCGGGATGTAGAGGCCCGCGATCGGCTTGCCGCGTACCGGTGGCGACGGTTTGACGCTCGGGCCGGCCGACGGCACCACCGTCGGATCGTCGGTCGGGCCCCACTCCTGCGCCAGTTGGTTGGTGAGGTCGTTCTGGTGGGCGTCGACGATGGCCGACTTGCCCCAGACCTCGTAGCCGGCGAAGAGCAGCACCACCAGGCCGAAGGTGATCAGGACCTCGCCGGTGACGCGGATGCCGGTGCGGATCCGGGAGCCGAGCGAGGGCCGGGTGAGCTCGGAGTAGACGCTCTTGTAACCCTCGCCGGTCTGCTCCGGCCGGAGTTGGACGACCCGCTCGCCGCGCCGAGGTCGAGGTGGCTCGTTGGAGTCGTCGCCGTCATCCGTCGACTCGTCGGGGACGGAAGCGCGGGGGACGGCGCCCATCAGCGCCGTCGAGTCCATCGCCGGCGGCCGGGCGGCGGGTGTGACGGGCACTGCCGGGATAAGCGCGGTGGCCGCCGGGTCAGCGCCGGTCGGGGGAACCTGGCCCGCCGCTGCGGAAGTGACGCGGACGGGACCACTCGGCGGGAGGCGGTCGGGCCCGGCGGGTGAGACCGGCGCGGCCGGAGAACCCGTGGGGCGCCCTGGCCTGGCGCTGACCTGGGGAATGAGCGCGGTCGGCGAGTCGGTCACCGAGGGCGTCGAGTGGGCGGGCGGGGTGGCCCGGTTCGGTGAGCCGGAGGCCGCGCCGGTGGGCGTTCCACCGGACGCAGCCGAACCGGTCGGGGTCGGACCTGCGGATCGGGTCGCGGCGGCCCCGGGCGTAGCGGCCCGGTTGGGGGTTGCTCCGGGCGGGACCGGCAGGGTGGGGGTCGCTCCGGGTGACACCGGTCGGTTGGCGGGCCCCGGTGCGATCGGCCCGGTGGGTGCGGCTCCGGGTGACACCGGTCGGTTGGCGGCGGCGCCGGGTGCCGTCGACCCGGTGGGTGCGGCTCCGGGCGGGACCGGCTGGCTGGCGGCGGCGCTGGGTGCCGTCGACCCGGTGGGGGTTGCTCCGGGGGACGCCGGCCCGGTGGGGGCGTTGGGCCAGGACGGGCGGTTCGGGGCGTTGCCGGGAACGGCGGGCCGGTCGGCGCCCTGGTTGGTCGGGCTCGTCGGCAGGCCGGTGGTCGCCGCGGCGGGGCGGCCGGATCCTGCCTGCGGGCCGAGCCCCGGTGCGGCGTTGCCCGGCCAGCGTGGCGGCGCCTCCGCGCTCGGGCGGGGCGGCTCCGGGGCGCGGGAAGGCTCGGCGGCCCGGGGAGGCTCTGGGCTGGCCGGCGGGCGCGACGCATTCGGCCGTGCGGGTAGCACCGGCTCCGGCCAGTTGCCGGCCGGAGTCGCCCGGCCAGGTGTCGGCTCAGGCCGGTCGACCTTCGGCAGGATGTCGGTCGGCTCGTCGGTCTGGTTGCGGTGTCGCCCGTCGCGGCGCTCCTCCGGCCCGCTCACTTGGGCACCGTCGCCGAGCGCAGGGAGGTCGAGTCCTCGAATGCCGGCACTCGCACCGTGGAAACCGTCTCCTTGTAACCGAGTTGGTAGTCGTCGACCGCGTCCTTGAACAACCGGACTCCCTCAGAGCCGGCGAGGGCCTGCTGGAGGGCAGCGGGGTCGCCGATTGCTACGATCTTGAACGGTGGGGAGTACACCCGCCCGTGAAGCAGCAGGGTGTTACCGACGCAGCGTACCGCGCTGGTGCTGAGCACGCGGACGTTCATGATTGCCATGGCTTCCGCCCCGCCGGCCCAGAGCGCGTTGACCACCGCCTGGACGTCCCCCTGATGCACCACCAGGTCGTCGTTGCTGGCGTCCGACTGGGTCTGGTCGAGCTGCGGCGCGTCGTTCAGCTCCACGGTGACGCCGGGACCGCCGAGGGCGGTGAACCCGGCGGCCTGGAGGCTGCCCTGGGCGCGATTCTGCTGGTTCTTGATCGGCGCATCGGAGCCGGCCAGGGTGTTCGTCCGTTGCTCGACCTCACCGCGCAGCGTGGCGGCACGTCGTTCGCTCGCCGCGACCTGCTCGCGTCGTTCCTCGATGAGCTGGTTGAGCTGGGGACGCCGGTCCTCGCGCAGGGCGGTGCCGTCGGCGGTGGTCGCGCTGGTGGTGAAGAGGAGCCCCGCCGCCGCGGCGATCAGGGGCACCCCGATCGACCAGCCCGGTCGGCGTTGGCGCGGTCGCCGGGGCAGCAGCCCGGCGGCGGCCCGCCGGAGGACCTTCTGCCAGGAGGTTGCGCCGGATGTGTACTCCACCGAGCGTTCCTTCCGCGTGTCGGGGATCGGGTCCGCCCCCGGCGGCGCCGGTGATGCGAACAGTCCCGCCTCTTTCGGTCACTCCGTGCACCGGCCTGACCCCATTCATGGTCCGGACGGGCAATCGGGACTACGCTAGCTGTCGAACATTATTGGCCATGGACCGTCGCCCCCGTGCCCGGTTGTCAGGCCGGACGAGGTCGTCACCCCTCTGGAGAGCGCCGTGCCCAAGTCTCAGGTCCGTAAGAAGAAGGTGTACACCCCGCCGACGGACGTTCGTCCGACGACGGCGGCGTCGTCGCGCAAGCCTAGCCCGGTGTGGTTGCCGGTCACCGCGGTCGCCTTGATCGTCGTCGGCATCGGCTGGCTGGTGCTCTACTACCTGTCCGAGCAGGAGTACCCGGTGATGGCGTGGGGTTACTGGAACCTCGCTGTCGGCTTCGGTGCGATGGTCGCCTCGCTGGCGCTGCTCTCCCGCTGGCGCTGAGCCGGCGCGGTGCCGCCGCCCGGCGGCCCCGCCGCATCTCACCTCACCGAGACCCTGCCCGGCAGGATCGGGTGAAGCCACCTATGGTGTGCGCAGGCAGCGCGGCCTACTGCGAGATGACTCACGTTACTGCTGGGTAACCTTCGCGTAGGCTGCATTGCATGACCGAGCGCAGCGAGGTCATCAGGCAGCAGACCGGGGAGGCCAACTCGATGGGCAGCGTCCAGATCGTCACCACGATCCTCGCGGCCGCCATCACCGCCGTGGCGGTGTGGCTTGCGGTGCGTGCGGTCCTGCAGATGGTGGCAGTCATCCGGCTCGGGCAGCCCGCGCCGGACCGGTTCGGCGACAAGGCCGCCCGGGCCAGGACCATGCTGGTGGAGACCGCCGGTCACACGCGGATGCTCAAGTGGGGCGTCGTGGGCGCCGCGCACTGGTTCGTGATGGTCGGCTTCGTCGTGCTGTCCCTGCTGGTGCTCGAGGCGTACTTCGAGGTGGTCACCCCGACCGGCGGGCTGCCGATCATCGGGCACTGGACCGTCTTCGGGTTGGTCACCGAGATCATCACCGTGCTGGGCCTGGTGGGCATCCTGGTGCTGATGGTGATCCGGCTTCGCAACCGGCCGACCCGGCCGGGCGGGCGGTCCCGGTTCACCGGCTCGACCATGTGGCAGGGCTACTTCGTCGAGTGGATCGTGCTGCTGGTCCTGATCTTCGGCCTGCTGATCCGTGGCTTCAAGGTCGCCACCGACCACTTCGAGTACCCGCTCTGGGCCACCCCGGTCAGCCACGCGGTCGGCGCGGCGCTGCCCGACTGGTCGGACGGGGCCAGCGTCGCCGCGCTGATCAAGATCGCCATCTCGATGACCTGGCTGATCGTCATCTCCCTGAACGTGACCATGGGCGTGGCCTGGCACCGCTTCCTGGCGTTCCCCAACATCTTCTTCAAGCGCGAGCCGGCCAAGCCCGCCGGCTCCGGCCTCGGCGCGCTGCGCCCGATGACGAGCCAGGGCAAGCCGCTCGACTTCGAGGAGGCCGACCCGGAGAAGGACCAGTTCGGCGTCGCCCACGTCGAGCAGTTCAGCTGGAAGGGCCTTCTGGACTTCAGCACCTGCACCGAGTGCGGTCGCTGCCAGTCGCAGTGCCCGGCCTGGAACACCGGCAAGCCGCTGTCTCCCAAGTTGCTCGTGCTGAGCCTGCGTGACCACGCGTACGCCAAGGCGCCCTACCTGCTGGCCGGTGGCGGCAAGGACCTGACCGGCGAGGAGAAGGCCACCCAGGCCCAGCTCGCCCACCTGGACGTGCTGTCGCTGGCCGAGGGCGACAAGCCGTTGATCGGCGACGCCGAGTCCGGTGGTGTCATCGACCCGGACGTGCTCTGGTCCTGCACCACCTGCGGTGCCTGCGTCGAGCAGTGCCCGGTGGACATCGAGCACGTGGACCACATCGTCGACATGCGCCGCTACCAGGTGCTCATCGAGTCGAGCTTCCCCTCCGAGGCCGGCGTGATGCTGCGCAACCTGGAGAACAAGGGCAACCCGTGGGGCGCCCCGCAGAACACCCGCGAGGACTGGACCAAGGGCCTGGACTTCGAGGTGCCCCGGGTCGGCGAGGTGGACGACTTCGAGTACCTGTTCTGGGTCGGCTGCGCGGGGGCGTTCGAGGACCGGGCCAAGAAGACCACCCGCGCGGTGGCGACGCTGCTCAACGAGGCCGGGGTGAAGTTCGCGATCCTGGGCGAGGGTGAGACCTGCTCCGGCGACCCGGCGCGGCGGATCGGCAACGAGTTCGTCTTCCAGATGCTCGCCCAGCAGAACGTGGAGACGCTCAACGAGGCGTTCGAGGGCCGGGAGAAGGCCAAGCGCAAAATCGTGGCGACCTGCCCGCACTGCTTCAACACCCTGGGCAACGAGTACGGCCAGCTCGGTGGCGAGTTCGAGGTGGTCCACCACACCCAGTTGCTGGCCCACCTGGTCGCCACCGGCAAGCTCACCCCGGTGCAGCCGGTCGACGGCGGCGTCACCTACCACGACCCCTGCTACCTGGGCCGACACAACCGGATCTTCGCGGCCCCCCGCGAGGTGCTCGGGGACGCCATCGCGGGCGACCTCACCGAGATGCCGCGTAACAGCGAGCGCTCCTTCTGCTGCGGTGCCGGCGGTGCCCGGATGTGGATGGAGGAGAAGATCGGCAAGCGGATCAACGTGGACCGGGTCGAGGAGGCCATGGCCACCGGTGCGAAGACGGTCGCGGTCGGCTGCCCGTTCTGCTCGACGATGCTCAACGACGGGGTCAACGGCAAGGGCGCCGGCGAGCAGGTCGAGGTGATCGACGTGGCGAGCGTGCTGCTCCGTTCGGTGAAGCCGGAGCAGCCGCAGGGCGGCCGGGAGACCGCGCCGATCGGCGGCTGAGACGCGTACACCTGGGATGTGAACATCGACGACGGCGGCCCCCTGCGGGCCGCCGTCGTCGTGTAAGAATCCTCGCCGAGGTGAGGCGACATCGACGGCCTACTCTGGACGATGCTGTTGCCCCTGGTCGGCTTCGTTGCGCTGACCGCGGGCAACGCGTTCTTCGTCGCGGCCGAGTTCGCGCTGGTCACGGTCGACCGCGCGGAGATCGACCGGCGGGCGGCCGGGGGTGACCAGGCCGCTCTGACGGTACGCACGGCACTGCGCGAACTCTCCTTCCAGCTCTCCGGCGCGCAGCTCGGCATCACCATCACCGCGCTGCTCACCGGTTACCTGGCCGAACCGGCCCTGGCCCGGATCTTCACCCCGCTGTTGCGCCCGATGGTCGGCGAGAACACCGGGCGGATCACCCCGTTCCTCGCGTTGGCCCTGGCCACCCTGATCTCCATGCTCTTCGGCGAGTTGGTGCCGAAGAACGCCGCCCTGGCCCGGCCGATGCCCGCGGCGCTGGCCACGGCCGGGCCGATGCACGCCTTCTCCCGGACGTTCGGGTGGCTGATCCGGGGGTTGAACGGATCGGCGAACCGGCTGGTGCGGGCGTTCGGCGTGGAGCCGCAGGAGGAGTTGGCGAGCGCCCGCTCGCCGGAGGAGCTGGGACTGCTGGCGGCCATCTCGGCCCGGGCCGGTGCGTTGCCGACGGACACCGCGATGCTGCTGCGCCGCACCATCCGGTTCGGCGACAAGCGGGCCGCGGAGGCGATGACCCCCCGGGTGGACGTCGTCGCGCTGCGCGCCACCGCCACGGTGGCCGAGCTGCTGGAGGCGTCCCGGCGCACCGGACGGACCCGCTTCCCGGTGTACGAGGAGACCCTCGACCTGGTCACCGGGGTGGCCGGTGTGCCCGACGCGCTGGGCGTTCCGCTGGCCGCCCGGGCGTCGACGATGGTCGGCGCGGTGGCCCGCGAGCCGGTGTACGTGCCGGAGAGCCTCGATCTGGACGGCGTGCTCGCCGCGTTGAAGGCCGCCGGTGCCGACCTGGCCATCGTGGTGGACGAGTACGGCGGAACGGACGGCGTGGTCACGATCGAGGACCTGGTCGAGGAGTTGGTGGGTGAGATCGCCGACGAGTTCGACCCGGCGAGCGTGGACGACCACGGTGCGGTCGAGCTGACCGTGCCCGGTGGTGAGCGCACGGTGCTCGTCGACGGGGTGCTCCGCTTCGACGAGGTGGCCGAGCAGACGGGTTTCCGGCTGCCCGACGGGCCGTACGAGACGTTGGCCGGGTTCCTGATGGCCCGGCTCGGGCACATCCCGCTGGCCGGTGAGACGGTCGAGGAGGGTGGCTGGGAGTTCACCGTGGTCGAGGTGGAACGTCACCGGATCGAGCAGGTCCGGGTGTTGCGCCCGGCGGAGCCCGACGACGATGACTGAGCTGCTGGTGACCGCGGTGCTGCTGCTCGGCAACGGGTTCTTCGTGGGCAGCGAGTTCGCGCTCATCGCCTCCCGGCGGACGGTGATCGAGCCGCTGGCCGCGGGGTCGAAGCGGGCCCGCTGGGCGCTGTCGGCGATGAACCAGATCCCGCTGATGATCGCGGGCGCGCAGCTCGGCATCACGGTCTGCTCGTTGGGTCTGGGCGCGATCGCCGAGCCGGCCCTGGCGCACCTGCTGGAGCCGCCGTTCCACGCGGCCGGTCTGCCCGAGGGCGCGGTACACCCGGTGGCGTTCGTGCTGGCCCTGGGCGTGGTGGTCTTCCTGCACACGGTCGTCGGCGAGATGGTGCCGAAGAACATCACGTTGGCCGGGCCGGAGGTGTCCGCGCTCTGGCTCGGCCCGGCGATGCTGGCGTTCTGCGTGGCCACCAAACCGCTGCTGCTCGCGATGAAGTGGGCGGCCCGCCGGGTGCTCGCTTTCTGGCGGATCGAGGCGTCCGAGGCGGTGAAGACGGTGTTCACCGCCGAGGAGTTGGCCGGGCTCGTCGCGCAGGCGCGTACGGAGGGCCTGCTCGACGAGGAGCAGCACGTCCGGATCACCGGTGCGCTGGCCCTGCACAGTCGAACGGCGGCGGACGCGCTGCAGCCGTGGTCGACGGTGGTCACGGTGGCCGAGGACGTGTCGCCGGCGTCACTGGAGGTGCTGGCGATGCGGACCGGCCGGTCCCGGTTTCCGGTGGTACAGCGGTCGACCCGCCGGGTGCTCGGGTTCGTGCACGTCAAGGACGTGCTCGGGTACTCCGGGCGAGGTCGCCGGTCGCCGGTGCCGGCCGAGGTCTACCGGCCGCTGGCGGTGGTGCCGCCGGAGCGTACGCTGGCCGACCTGCTGCTGGCCATGCGCCGGGAGCGGCGGCACATGGTGCTGGTCAGCGACGGCCGGCGCCCTCTCGGTGTGGTCACCCTCGACGATGTATTGACCGCAATCGTTGGGTGAATGACCAATACCCTTGGTGTGCAAGCAGTTGCACGACAGTGATGGTTCCTATGCCCGCCTTGATTACCGCTGCGAGCTTCCCTAATGTGAGGCACCGACCGCTGTGGGTCGTCTGCCTCGGCCCTTCCCTCACGCGAGGCGCCCGGCGGTCGGTTGCAAAGGAGTCGGTGCCGGTGGCAACCATGCCCCCTCATCGTCACGACCTGAAAACGTCTGCTCGACCAGGGCGCCTCCGCCGTGGCGCCCACCGCCTGCTTGTCCTGGTCGCCGCCGCCGCAGTCGGCGCCGGTCTGCTCGCCGCGCCGGCGCACGCCGAGCCCACGGTCGACGAGATCGAGGCGCAGATCGACAAGAAGTGGGAGCAGTTGGAGCCCACGATCGAGCAGTACAACAAGGTTCGGGCGCAGCTGAAGGTCAATCGACAGAAGTCGGCGGACCTGCAGAAGAAGATCGAGCCGCTCGCGTTGCAGAGCGAGCTGGCGCTCAACCGGGTCGGCGACCTCGCCTCCCGCTACTACATCTCCGGCCCGTCGCACGACATCGGGTCGCTGCTGGTCAGCGTCAAGCCGGACACGCTCACCGAGCAGCTCACCGTCCTCGACCGCCTGGCCGCGCAGGAGCGCAAGGAGGTCGAGGGCGTGCTGGCCGTGCGGGCCAAGTACGACGGTGAGAAGCAGAAGCTGGACACCCTGATCGCCACCCAGACCAAGCAGCAGAACGATCTGGCGGCCAAGAAGAAGCAGATCGACGCCGAGATCAAGCAGCTTGAGGCGTCAATGCCCAAGACCACTGTCAAGACCGCGGGCTGCCCGACCATCAACGGTGTGACCAGCTCGGCCGCCCAGAAGGCGATCCGGACCGCCTGCCAGCAGGTCGGTGATCCGTACGTCTGGGGCGCCACCGGTCCGAACTCGTTCGACTGCTCGGGGCTGACCCAGTACGCCTACAAGTCGGCCGGGATCTACCTCACCCACCACACCGGTGACCAGTGGAACGAGGGCAAGGCCATCTCGCGAGCTGACGCCCGACCCGGTGACCTGGTCTTCTTCTACTCCGGCCTGACGCATGTCGGCCTGTACCTGGGTAACAACCAGATGGTGCACGCGCCACGTGCCGGTAAACCGGTGCAGGTGTCCAGCATCAACACGATGCCGGTCGCCGGGTTCCGCAGACCCGGCTGATCCACCAGCGTGCAGAGGGCCCCCGGTCGTCCGACCGGGGGCCCTCTGTCGTCGACGGACCCCTCCCCACCCTCCGTGGCTCCGTCCAACCGGTACGGAGTGTCACCGTCGCACGGGTTGCGGATCGGTAACAGGCGTCTCTACTCTGGTCATTCGTCGGCCCGATAGCAGCTCCGCCCAGCCCGGGCGGTAACGGACCGACACCGCCGAGTCGTTTCCGAGCGAACCGGGGACCCAGGTCCCTCGGGGTGAATCCGCAGCCACTGCGGTAGGGCGCCGACTTCCCGCCCGAACCCGTCAGCTAACCCGGTAGGCGGTCAGGAAGAAGGAGTACGGAACCCCGGTGGCACTCCATGCCCCGCGGCCGTCGTCCGAGCGGTCGGCAGCAGCCGACCCGACGCCGATCGTGCCGCGCCCACGCTGGTCCCGCTTCACCACCGCTCTCGCCGCCCTGGTCGGCGTCGCCGTCGTCCTGACCGGCAGCGCCACGGCGGCCCACGCCGACCCGTCCGTCGCCGAGATCGAGCGCCAGATCGACGAGGACTGGAACAAGCTCGAACCGATCATCGAACGGCACAACGCCACCCGGGCCGACCTCGCCGTCAAGCGCAAGCAGGCGGACGCCCTGGCCACCCGCATCGCCCCACTCGAACAGCAGGTCGACGCGGCGATGAACAAGGTCAGCGCGCTGGCCGTGCGGGCGTACAAGGGCGAAACCGTCTCGACGGTCAACGCGATGTTGGGCAGCCGGTCACCCAGCGAGGTGGTCAGTCAGCTCGAGATGCTCGACCGGTTCGCGCACAACCAGCAGCGGGACGTACGCGAGGTGGCCGACCTGCGTGACGAGCTGGCCGCGCAGAAGGCGCCGTTGGACGAGATGGTGGCCCAGCTGACGCGCACCGAGGCGCAGTTGGCGGCGAAGAAGAAGCAGATCAACGAAGAGATCGACCGGCTGCAGAAGCTGCGCCTCAAGGTGTACGGCAGCGGCGGCGGCGGTCCGTTGCGCCCGGCGCCCTGCCCCGGCAGTTATCCCGGCGGTGCTGCGGGTGTCGCGGTGAAGTTCGCCTGCGCCCAGATCGGCAAGCCCTACGTGTGGGGCGCCGAGGGCCCGAACTCGTACGACTGTTCCGGGCTCATGCTGGCCGCCTGGGCGAAGGCCGGTGTGTCGTTGCCCCACAACGCCGCCGCACAGAGTCGCGTCACCAAGGACGTCAGCAAGGGCGACCTGCGCCCCGGTGACCTCGTCTTCTACTACAGCGACATCCACCACGTCGGCATGTACGTCGGCGAGGGCTGGGTGGTGCACGCCTCACAGGCCGGCCAGCCGGTCAAGATGAAGAAGGTCGACGACGGCCCGATCCACAGCTACGGCCGTCCCGGCTGATCGTCCAGTGATCGAAGGGCCCGTCGCGATCCGTCGCGGCGGGCCCTCGTCGTCACGGGTTCAGCGGGTCGGCCAGGTGCGCCAGTGCTGCCAGGCGCGGCTCGGCGTCGGGCCCCGCTGGCCCTGGTAGCGGGATCCGTAGACCACCGACCCGTACGGGTGCTCGGCCGGCGAGGAGAGCCGGAAGATGCACAGCTGCCCGATCTTCATGCCCGGCCAGAGGGTGATCGGCAGGTTCGCGACGTTGGAGAGCTCCAGCGTCACGTGACCGGAGAAGCCCGGGTCGATGAAACCGGCGGTGGAGTGCGTGAGCAACCCGAGTCGGCCCAGCGAGCTCTTGCCTTCGAGTCGGCCGGCGAGCTGGTCGCCCAGGGAGATGACCTCCAGCGTCGAGGCGAGCACGAACTCCCCCGGGTGCAGCACGAACGGCTCGCCGTCGGGCACCTCGACCGCCGAGGTGAGGTCGTCCTGCTGCATCGCCGGATCGATGTGCGTGTAGAGGTGGTTGTTGAAGACCCGGAACAGCCGGTCGAGTCGGACGTCGATGCTGGAGGGTTGGACCAAAGTGGGCTCGAACGGCTCCAGGCCCAGCGTGCCGGCCTTGATCTCGGAGACCAGGTCGCGGTCGGAGAGCAGCATCGGACCACCATAGCCGCGTTGTCGAAACCGGCCGGATTCGGTGCCGGTGACCAGCGCGTCGAGGTCGCTCCTCGTACATTTGTTCGATAGAATGTCGGCATGGCATCCTGGTCCGATTTCGCCGCCGACGAGCCCCGACTCGCCGACGGGATCCGCGTTCTCCTCCAGCAATACGGGCCGGGCTTCGGCTACCTGGCCACGGTCCGCGCCGACGGTGGGCCCCGGGTTCATCCGGTCTCCCCGGTCATCACGGACGAAGGTCTGTTCTGCTTCATCATCGACTCCCCGAAGCGCCGTGACCTCGAACGCGACGGCCGTTACGCGCTGCACTCGTTCCCCCCGGAGGAGAGCGACGACGAGGCTTACCTGGCGGGGCGGGCGCGTCCGGTGACCGATCCGGTCCGGGTGGCACGCCTGGCACAGGGCTCCCGGGCAGAGCCGCAGGCCGACTGGCGGCTGTTCGAGTTCACCGTCGACGTCGCCATGCTGACCCGCCGCGAGCAGCACACCGCCGGTGTTCCGGGGGTCACGCCGACCCGACCGGCGGTCCGGGTCTGGCTCGACCCGCACGCCTCGTCGGCGGCGGCCGCGCCGGTCGCCGTGTCGCAGGCCCGCCCGACCCGCATCAGCCGCGACGTCCAGTGCACGGCCGCCTGACCAGGGCCGGAGACGACCCCAGGTGTACGCCCACCCCAGCCCACCCCCTCTCGTGATCCACTCGGCTTCGGTGAAGTCGTGGTGTCCCGGCGGCCCGGATGCCCCGACTTCCAGGAAGCCGAGTGGATCAGTGGCGGGCTGGGGAGCCTGGGTGCGCCGTCCCCGCGTCTCGGGTACAGTGGTGCCGCTTGCGGGTGTAGTTCAATGGCAGAACATCAGCTTCCCAAGCTGACAGTGCGGGTTCGATTCCCGTCACCCGCTCCACGATCAAGGCCCAGGTCAGGACATGTTCCCGACCTGGGCCTCATTCGTTCCGGTCACTTTTTCGGCTTGGCGTGCCCGTTACGTGCCCGATCCCGGTCTTTCTTGATCTGCTCGCTGAGGCCGTCAGCGATGTGCTGGTCGCGTTCCTGGGCGGTGTGCTGGTAGATCAGCGCAGCTCGGGTGGAGGCATGGCCCATCCTGGCCATGAGGTCGGCAAGGCTCGCGCCTGTCCGTGACGCGAGGGTGTTCCCGGTGTGCCGCAGGTCATGAAAGTGGAAGCCGGGCAGACCGACTGCCGTCACGGACGCCCGCCAGTTGCAGGTGCGCTGGAAGTTGGAGCGGCGAAGGACTGCGCCGGCAGCACCAGTGAAGACGAGTGCGTCTTGGTCTTCGGCAACGAAGTCGGCCAGGTGCGTCCGCACGTCGCGACGGATGGCCGCAGGGATGGTGACCGTTCGCAGGCCGGCATCGGTCTTGGGCGGGCCGAAAGTCAGGGTGCCGTCCTGGCGCTCGACCAGAGTCGCGCGGACCGTCAGGGTCCGACAGCGCGGGTCGAAGTCGCGGCGGCGCAAGGCTGCCAGCTCTCCGTAGCGGAGGCTGGCGAAGGCGGCCAGCAGGATGAGGACGCGAAGGCGTCCGGGAACGATGTCGGAGAGTTGAAAGACCTGGGCGACGGTGGCGGTCGGCCGCTCGCTAGGCCGTTCGATGCCCGCACCTTGGATGCGGCAGGGGTTGCGCCGGATCAGTTCGTCGTCAACGGCGGTGTTCAGCACGGCGCGAAGAAGGCGGTATGCCTTAGCCGTCATGGTGGCGCTCACTCCGTCAGCGAGGAGATCAGCGCGCCATGCCCGGATAGCACCGGGCGTCAGGTCGGTGAGGAAGCAGTCGCCCAGGCTCGGCGCGATGTACTTCCGGTGCAGCCAGCGGTAGAGGTCGAGGGTCCGAGGACGCAGCCCCGGCCGGTGGTCAACCCACTCGGTGAGGTAGTCCCCGAGAGCAACACGGCCGACATCGGGGTTACGCCAGGTACCCCGGTTCAAGTCCGTCTCGACACCAGAGAGCCACCGGTCGGCGTCGGTCTTGCTGGCGAAGGTGTGCGGTGCCGGTCGGTCAACGCCGTCCGGACCTGGATAGCGAGCTTGATACCGGCCCGACGGCAGCTTGCGGACGCGGCCAAAGCGGCGCTTGCTAGCCACCGCCGACTGTTGGAATCGTTGCCTTATCCGGAGGACACCGATCATCACTTCGTGGTCGATCCGGCGAAGTTCGACTTCTACGCGATGGACTGCTATCGGATCGTGGGCGAGGACCGCTTGGCCGAGATGTACGCCAATGAGGTCATCAACTCGTCAACGGACCAGAACGGAATTCCCCGGAAGCCGATGCGAATCGCAGAGGCACGAGTGACACTCGGCGTCACTGCTGCCCGCAGAGGAGATGTCGAGGCGGCAGTGTCTCACGGGCGGCAGGCTCTCATCGGCGACCGGAAGTCGCTGCCGTCTTTGCTGATGTGCTCGCGAGAACTCACCGGGGTCTTGGACAAGAACTATCGCAAGCAAGCCGAGGTAGCTTCCTACCTGGAGGAAGTCCGCACTCTGGCAGCGTGACGACGATGCTGTCTAGCTCGCATCTCGCTTGTCAGACTGACGACGACCGCCGACGCCAGGTCTTGGACGACCCTGCTGCCATGACCTGATGCGGGCGGGACGCCACATGTGGGTACGGCCAACCGTCAAGTCGGGTGCTGGCATCTTCTGGCGTTTCCGGTAGTTCGTGATCGTAGAAACCTGCACGCCAAGGAAGGTCGCAACGTCGGACGTGGTCCACCACTCCGCGTCGCCAACCTCATCCGTGTCATCACGAGCCACGCCTACATTGTTGCTGTCCGTTGAACGTTCAGCGCAAGGGCATTGCGGAAGAGATGCGCTGGGCAGCCGGCTGCCGGCCGGGTGGTGAGAACTTTCTGTACGTCTTCAAGGCGGCCCTGAACGGGCCGCACGCGCCGCCGCCTGGGCGCGCGTCCGTCGCTGCGCTGGCGCTCCGACTCCGGCCACGCAACACGCCCGGCGGCTGGCGCGGAAGCGGGAAGCCCAAGGGGCCGCCGCAGAACGACAGGCGGTGTTTGACCGGGTGGGGGTGGGCCGGCAGCCGGCCGGGCCGCGCGGCCACGAGCCCGCGCGGCGTAGGGGGACGCACGCCGGCCGCGTCGGCGAACTGGCGGCCGGTGGCGGGGTTGCGGTGACTGCGCCTCCGGCGGGGGCGCTCCTGCTCTGGGATGGGAGGGGGTCCGTCGGCGGGTGCCGGGCCGTGGGTGGTTGCGGTAGGCAATCCCGCCTGCCATCGACCCGGGCAAGCCGAGCAGACCACCGCCCGACCCGCCAGCGTCCGACCGTGCGTCAAGGCCGCCTTGACGTGGCGGGCCGGGCGGAGGCCCGCTCCCCAAGAGGGCGGGTCGACGGCAGACGGGATGGAATGTGTGCTTCCTCGCTATGCTGCAAAGTGCCTGCAAGGAAGATCAGCGATGTGTCGTTATGCATTCCTAAAGACGCAACACTGGTAGGAGGCTTTGAGAATGAGCGACGAAACTCCGTTCATGCACCTCTCCTTGGATGACATTGTGTCCGAAGATGGGAAGCTTCTGCTACGTCGGCAGGTAACAGAGGCGCCACTTCCCCAGCACACGTACAGTTCGCCAGACAACCTCGTCTACGCGTCAACTATGTGGATACTTGCGGCTGCAAGCGCCGGCGTGGTCGGGAATCTGACCTACGATGTAGTCAAACTTTCATACGACCGCGCCCTAGCCATTGCCAAAAAAAGAGCGCGACCTAAAATTGACCCTACGAAGCGACAGTTGAATGCGCGGGATCTAAGCCTACAAGAGCTAGAGCAATTGCTGGACATCGCACTAAAGGCCGTGGCGCTGTACAGCTCCCTTAGGGGGCGCACAGGGGATCTCTCCCGATTGCTGCCTCGCAGGATGTATCAGGGTCGCCGCAACGAATGGCGAGTTGAGCTGGCTTCAGTAGATGATTGGATAGTGGTCGAATTGGGCGGGGTGGCGCGCAATGAAAACAAGGGCGAAACCGTAATCGTATACACGAGACTATCAGAGGCCGAGAAGTTGGTTTATTGGAATGGGTTGGGGCTGCTGGAAGACACCGATGACTGACCCGGCCCCAGCGGGCAGGTTGCTGGCCGGTGTCAACGAGGTGTGCACACGTACTGATGTACCTGCACGACTCCGATCATGACAGCGGCCGACAAACAGTCAGCAACAGCGCTTCGTGCCCGATACGTGCCCGATGCAGCGGTTAACACGGGGCGACGATTGACACTCAGATGGGCCTTGACTCGAACGCTTCGTGCTCCTTTACCAGTTGTCCTGGCCCACTCAGGGTGTGAATCAACGTGATTCCCAAGCTGACAGTGCGGGTTCGATTCCCGTCACCCGCTCCACCGCGAAGGCCCTGACCAGGACGACAGCCCCGGTCAGGGCCTTCGACGTCAGGCCGGCCGCGCAGGAGAGGTTCGTCCTGGCCCATCCGGGTCGCCCGGACCGCGATCGTCGTGCCTCGGTAGAGCAGACACGGTGAATCCATACACCTTCGGGGGCGGGCCGCCGAGTGGGTCGGTCGCCGGACCTCGGCAACGCGGGTCGCTCTCACGTCCATGGCAAGATCTGCCACGTGCAGGTCGGGTTACTTGGTCCATTCGAGGTTCGCACCGACGACGGCACCGTCACCGACGTGCCCGGCGTGCGGCTGCGCGGGCTGTTGACCGCCCTCGCGCTGAGCCCGGGCCACGTGGTCCCGAAGGCGACTCTCGTGGACTGGATCTGGGGTGAGAACCCGCCCACCGATGCGGCGAACGCCCTGCACCGCTTGGTGTCGCGGTTGCGGAAGCTGCTGCCGGACGGTGCTATCGAGGGGCTGACGGACGGCTACCAGTTGACTGTGGCACCCGATCTCGTCGACGCCGTACGGTTCGAGCGCCTCGTCGGTCAGGCGCGCGACGACGATGGGCCGCGGCGGGTCCGTCGGCTCCGCGAGGCCCTCGCCCTGTGGCGGGGTACGGCCATGCAGGACGTCGGTGTGACCGACAGCGCGGCGTTCGAGGCGGCGGTCACCCGGCTGGAGAGGCTGCGCCTGACCGCCGTGGAGGATCGCTTCGACGGGGAGATCGACCTGGGGCACGGTCCGGAGCTGGTCGAGGAGTTGACCGATCTGGTGGCCGCGCATCCGGTGCGGGAACGGCTCGTCATGTTGTTGATGCGTGCGCTCGCCGCGAGCGGTCGGGACAACGAGGCGCTGCTGGTGTACCAGCGTACGAGCGATGCCCTGGCCGACGCGTTGGGCGTCGATCCGTCGCCGGAGCTGTCGGCGGTGCACGTGGCGTTGCTGCGGGGCGAGCTGGGGCGGCGGGAGGAGAACCGCAAGACCAACCTCCGGGCCGAGTTGAGCAGTTTCGTCGGCAAGGACGACGCTGTCGCCCAGGTGGGTGCGCTCGTCGCCGAACACCGGCTCACGACGCTGATCGGACCGGGCGGCTCGGGGAAGACCCGACTGGCCACGGAGACCGCGCGCCTGATGCTCGGCGACCTGCCGGACGGGGTCTGGTTGGTCGAGCTTGCGGCGATCGGTGCGGACGGTGACGTGGTGCAGGCGACGGTCGCCGGGCTCGGGCTCCGGGATGCTCTGCTCGGCGAGGCACCGAGCATGGAGCTGATCGATCGACTCGTCGCCGCGATCCGGGAGCGGGAGGCGCTGCTGATCCTGGACAACTGCGAGCACGTGATCGAGTCGGCGGCGGTGGTCGCCCATCGGCTTCTCGGAGAGTGTCGGCGGCTGCGGATCCTGGCGACGAGCCGGGAGCCGCTGGGCATTACGGGTGAGGCGTTGTGGCCGGTCGCGCCGCTGGCCCTGCCGGCCCTCGACGCCGACCCGGCCGAGATCGAGTCCTCTCCCGCGGTCCGGTTGCTGCGGGACCGGGCGGGGGCGGTGCGCAGGGACCTGGCGGTCGACGCCCACACGTCGGCGACGATGGCGCGGGTGTGTCGGGCGCTGGACGGGATGCCGCTGGCGATCGAACTGGCGGCGGCCCGGTTGCGCACGATGTCCGTCGACCAGCTCGCCAGGCGGCTCGACGACCGCTTCCGACTGTTGACCGGCGGCAGCCGCACCGCGTTGCCCCGGCATCGAACGCTGCGCGCCGTCGTGGACTGGAGTTGGGAGCTGCTGACCGACGCCGAGCGGGCGGTCCTGCGCCGGCTGTCGGTGTTCTCCGGCGGGGTCGGTCTGGAAGCTGCCGAACGGGTCTGCGCCGACGACGTGGTCGAGCGGGAGGAGATGCTCGAACTGCTCACCGCGCTCGCCGAGAAGTCACTGCTGATCGCCGAGGGCGACGAGGCTCCGCGCTACCGGATGCTCGGCACGATCAGGGAGTACGCCGCGCAGCGGCTCGCCGAGGCCGGTGAATCGGATCGCGCGCGCCACGCACATCTGGCCTACTTCACCGCCCTCACCGAGGCGGCGGAGCCGCACCTTCGCCGCGCCGACCAGGTGAGCTGGCTTGCCACCCTCGAACCCGAACACGACAACATCGCTTCCGCGATGCGCGGCGCGCTCGCCGCCGGTGAGGCGGACGCGGCGATGCGGCTGGCCGCGGGCGCCGGCTGGTACTGGTGGCTCGGCGGTCACCGGACCGAGGGCATGGAGCTGGTCACGGCGGCCACCGAGGTGCCCGGCGAGGTGAGCGACGAGATCCGGGCCACCGTGTACGCACTCGTCGTGCTCTTCCTGAACTCCGGGCCGGGCGACGAGCGCCAGGCCGCGGAGTGGATTCACCGGGCGTACGAGGTCAGCCGAGGCAGTCGCGGCAGCCACCCGGGCGTGGCGCTCGTCGTTCCGCTGGAACGGATGCTGCGGGCTCCGGACGCGATCCTGGCCGCGTGGGAGCCACTGCTCGACGAGCAGGATCCCTGGGTACGCGCGCTGGCGCGGCTGCAACTGGGCAAGATGCGGATCCTTCTCGGCCGGCACGGGCCGGAGGTGGACGCGTGTTTCGAGTCGGCGCTCGCCGAGTTCCAGGCCCTCGGCGACCGGTTCGGGATCTCGTTCGCCCTGACCGAGTTGGCGGAGCTGATCGCCGTACGCGGCGAGTTCGCCAGTGCCTGTGGTTACTACGACGAGGCGATCGCGGTGGTGACCGAGGTCGGCACCGTCGAGGACGTCATCCGGATGCGCTCGCGACAGGCTCAGCTGTACTGGCTGTTGGGCGACGAGGAGGCCAGCGCGTCGGCGCTGGCCGAGGCGCGGCGGTACGCGAGACGGGTCACCTGGCCCGGCGCGCTGGCCATGTTGGCGCTGTCGCAGGCGGAACTCGCCCGTTGGCGTGGCGATGCCGAGGAGGTGGTCCGGCAGATCGACGTCGCGGCCGGCCTGTTGCGCGACGAGGCCGGACAGGCACACATCCGGGTGGTGACGTACGACCTGCTCGGGTACGTCGCCGACGACCTCGACGAGGTCCGCCGGCAGCGCTCCTCGGCCTGCGCGGCGGCGGCCGAGACGGGGCACGCGCCGACGATCGCGCAGGTGCTCGTCGGAGTCGCGGACCTGGCCCTGCGGCGTGACCAGGTCGACCAGGCCGCGCGGCTGCTCGCGGCGAGCACCGCCGTACGCGGACGGCCGGATCGTTCCCACCCGGACGCGGTCCGGATCGAGCAGACAGTGCGGCGCCGCCTCGGCGATGGGGGTTTCGCAGAGGCGGCGCTGGAGGGCACTCGGTCGCACTGGAAAGAGTTGGTCGCGGTCACGCTCGCTTCGTGAACGTGGACCGCGCCCACAGGTAGCCGACGAGCGCGATGGCGACGCACCAGACGAGGGCGGGGATCACGTCGCCGGCGGACGGCGTGCCGTTCAGGAAACCGCGCAGGGTCTCGATGATCGGCGTGAAGGGCTGGTATTCGGCGAATTCCCGAAGCCCGGGACCCATCTTGTCGGCGGGCACGATCGCGCTGCTGAAGAACGGCAGCATGACCAGCGGTACGGAGGCCAGCCCGGCGGTCTCCGGCGACTTCGCCGACAGGCCCAGCGCGACGGTGAGCCAGCCTGCGGCGAAGCCGAGCAGCACGATGACGCCGATCGCGCCGAGCCAGCCGAGGAGAGTCGCCGACGGGCTGAATCCGAGCAGGAACGCCACCCCGACGAGGGCTGCGATGGCGACCAGGTTGGTCAGCACACTGGCGACGACGTGACCGGTCAGCACCGCGCCCCGGGAGACGTGCATGACCTTGAACCGGTTGATGATGCCCTTCGTCATGTCGGAGTTCACCGCGGTCGCGGTGGCTCCCAGCCCGTAGCAGACCGCCAGCAGCATCAGGCCGGGAGTCGCGTAGTCGATGTAGTCGACACCGACGCTGAAGGCGTCGCCGAACATGTACACGAACATCAGCATGATGACGATGGGCATCAGCACCGCGTTGAACACCGAGGTCGGGTTGCGGGCGATGTGCTTGAAGTTGCGGCGCAACATGACGATCGAGTGGGACTTGGCGCTCATTTCGCTGCTACCTCCTGGGTGCGGGTGCCCGTCAGGGCGAGGAAGACGTCATCGAGGTCCGGCGTCTGCACGGAGAACCCCTCGGCACTGATCGCGTACTCGTCGAGTCGGTCCAGCAGGGCGCGCAGCGAGGCCGTCCCGCCGTCGCTGGGCACCCTCAGGGCCAGTGCCTCGTCGTCCCGAGTGGAGTCGCCGAGCACCCGGGCGGCCGCGTCGAGTTCCGCGACGGTGGCGAACCGGAGCCGGACGTGGGTGCCGGGGATCTGGCGCTTGAGTTCGTCGGGCGTGCCCTGGGCGACCAGACGACCCTGGTCGAGTACGGCGATCCGGTCGGCGAGCTGGTCGGCCTCTTCGAGGTACTGCGTGGTGAGGAAGATCGTCACCCCGTCGGCGACGAGGTCGCGGATGATCGACCACATCGTGCGTCGGCTGCGCGGGTCCAGACCCGTCGTCGGCTCGTCGAGGAAGATGATCCGTGGGTCGCCGACGAGGGTCATCGCCAGATCCAACTTGCGGCGCATCCCCCCGGAGTAGGTCGACGCCGGCTTCTGCGCCGACTCCGTCAGGTCGAACCGTTCCAGTAGCTCAGTGACGATCCGCTTGCCGTCCTTGGCCGGTACCGGGCTGAGATCCACCATCAGTTGGAGGTTCTCCCGACCGGTCAGCAACTCGTCCACCGCCGCGAACTGGCCGGTGACTCCGATCGCCGCACGGACGGCCTTGGCCTGGGTGGCGGCGTCGTGTCCGGCGACGCGTACGGTCCCACCGTCGGCTTTCACCAACGTGGTGAGCACGTTCACCGTCGTCGTCTTGCCGGCCCCGTTCGGGCCGAGTAGGGAGAAGATGGTGCCCGTCGGGACGTCCAGGTCGATGCCGTCGAGCACGACCTTGTCCTTGTAGGCCTTCCGCAGTCCGGAGACCGCAATCGCTGAACTCGTCATGCGGTCTACCATCGGCGGCCGGTCTGTCACCCCCCTGACGCGGCTCTGACACGACCACTGACACGGATATCCGACCAGGTGACGACAGCGCCGGGATCGACCGTGGTGGTTCCACCCCGGCTCCGACGCGGCTACTGTCCGGCGTGGAGGTGGTCCGTGTTCACCGAGGCGTTTCCGATCGTGACGACACCTGACCTGCCACGACTGATCGGGTTCTACCGCGACGTGGTCGGCTTCGAGCTGACCTACCGGTTCCCCGAGGACGGCGAACCGGAGTTCGTCGCGCTGCGCCTGGGCAACAGCGAGTTGGGCCTGGCCGCCGACCCGGACGCCGGCGATCCGGCGCACTCGCACCGGTGGGAGCTGTGCGTCTACGCCGACGACTGCGACGCCGCCGTGACCGCCCTGCGATCGGGTGGTGCGACGGTCACCGAGGAGCCTGTCGACCAGCCGTGGGGCGAACGGTCCGCCCGAGTCATGGACCCCGACGGCAATCGCATGCTGGTGCTGTCCCGCCTGCCCTAGGATGGTGGACAGTTTCCGTCACGACGTGACGGAAACTTCCACGATCTTTGGCGATCAACCCGCGTCGCCGATCATCGTCGCCAGAAGAGGAGATGGGTGACTCCGCTGGCGCTGGGCACCGACTCCCGGTGGAAGCGGTCGAGGAGATCGTCGGGGCTGTCCCACAACCGCTCGCCCCGCTCGAGGTCGACGGGCGCGACGGCGATGTGCATCGTGTCGACCAGGTCCGCGTCGAGGAAATCGCGGATGGTGGCCACCCCACCACCGAGGCGTACGTCCCGGCCGTCGGCTGCCTGCTTCGCCCGGGCCAGTGCCTCGGCCGGGCTGGCGTCGAGGAAGTGGAACGTGGTGTCGGCCAGGGTGAACGACGGACGTACGTGGTGGGTGAGCACGAAGACCGGCGTGTGGAACGGCGGGTCGTCCCCCCACCAGCCCTGCCAGTCGTGGTTCTCCCAGGGGCCACGCTGTGGGCCGAACTTGTTGCGACCCATGATCTCCGCACCGATGTTGCACTCGGCGTCCCGGGTCAGGTAGTCGTCCAGGCCCCGGGTGCCACCGGGCTCGGTGCGGTACACGAAGCTGGCGGTGGCGGACCGCCAGGAGAACAGCGGAGTCGGGTCGGCGTGGCCGAAGGGCCGTTCCAGGCTCTGCCCCTCTCCGGTGCCGAACCCGTCCCGCGAAACGTTGAAGCACTGCACCCGCAGCAGTTGCGGCATCTTCGTCTCCTCCTGGATCAACCGTGTCACCTGGTCACCGTCGGACCGCCGCCGCTGCCCCGATCGTCGAGCATCAGCGGGGCTCGACCGTTCACGGCGTACCGGATGTGGGTGACCTCCGGTGTCTGGATGACGCGGGTCGGCGTCAGCTCGATCGCCTCCTTCTCGGCGAGGTCGAGGTCCGCGTCGAACAGTCGCAGGCCGCTGCCGAGCACTACCGGCACGATGTGCAGCTCCAACTCGTCGAGCAGACCCGCCTTGAGGACCTGCCGCACCAGGCTGCCGCCTCCGGCCACCGCGACGTTCTTGCCACCGGCCACGGCACGCGCCTGCTCGACGGCGCCGGCCACCCCGTCGGTCACGAAGGTGAAGCTGGTGCCTCCCTGCCGCAGCAGGCGCTCGCGGGGGCGGTGGGTGACGACGAAGACCGGTGCGCGAAACGGTGGCTCGTCACCCCAGGGCACCTCACCGCCGTCGGCCATCCGGCGTCCCATCACGTACGCGCCGGCGGCCTCGAACGTCTCGGCGATCACGTCGGAGTTGGTGTCCTGCTCGCCACCGGTGAAGCCCTGTCGTTCACGCCACGCCGACACCTCGGTCACCCAGCGGGTGACCCGGAAGAACCCGGCGCTCTCCGCCGAGTCCATCCAGTCGCCGTCGCCGTCGAACCGTGGGCCGGCGTAGAACCCGTCCACCGACACCGACAGCTGTGCGGTCACCTTCGTCATCGCGCTTGGTCCTCTCCTCGGATGGACACCTGTGCAGGTGCCGCTCGCCGAAGGGTCGGAGCCGGACGCGACAGCCCTACCGGAGGGGAGTGTGATCCACGTCACTTTCGGGCCCCCGGTGGTGCCCCGGTCTAGGCTGGCGATCATGCGGATTGGCATCGTGATCCTCCCGGACCAGCGGTGGTCGGAGGCGCAGCGTCGGTGGCGGCAGGTCGAGGAGTGGGGGTTCGACCACGCCTGGACGTACGACCACCTGGGTTGGCGGGACCTGGTCGACGGTCCGTGGTTCGACTCGATGGCCACGTTGACCGCCGCCGCGACGGTCACCTCCCGGATCCGGCTGGGCACCCTGGTGGCGTCGCCGAACTTCCGGCACCCCGCCGCGTTCGCCCGGCAGATCACCACTGTGGACGACGTCTCCGACGGTCGGTTGCTGCTCGGCCTCGGTGCGGGTGGCATCGGCTTCGACTCGGCTGTGCTCGGCGGCGAGACTCTGCCACCGCGTCGGCGCGTCGACCGGTTCGCCGAGTTCGCCGAACTGCTGGATCTGATCCTGCGCGAGGACGGCACGACCTGGCGTGGTGACTGGTTCGCCGCGGTGGACGCCCGCAACAATCCCGGCTGTGTGCAGCAGCCCCGGGTGCCGTTCGTGGTGGCCGCCAACGGGCCGCGGTCGATGCGGCTGGTGACCCGGTTCGGCCAGGGTTGGGTGACCACCGGCACCGGTGACGACGACGACCTGGAGAGCTGGTGGGGCAGCGTGTCGGCGTTGTCGGCGCGGATGGACCGCTCGCTGGACGAGGCCGGCCGGGATCCGGCGACCCTGGACCGTTACCTCTCGATGGACTCCGCGCCGGTGTTCTCGCTCAGCAGCGCGCAGTTCTTCGCCGACCAGGTCGGGCGGGCCGCCGACCTGGGCTTCACTGACGTGGTGACGCACTGGCCGAGGGCCAGCAGCTGGTACGCGGGCGACGAGACCGTGCTGGCGGACGTGGCGACCCGACTGCTCCCGGAGCTGCGCGGCTGAGCCGGTCGTCAGGTGCCGAGGTCGCCGCCGGCCACGCCGCCCTCGCCGCCGGAGACCAGCCGCAGGCGTAGGCAGACGATCGGGCTGTCGGCGTCCACAGGTGTGCCGAGCCGCGCCCAGTAGGCGGAGTGCCCGGCCCGCCACTCCTCGATCGACCGGTCCCCCTCGCCCTCGGCCTGGGCGAACTCCCATGGCACGTCGGCGAAGCGGACCACCTCGACTCCGGTGATCTCCACGACGCCGACCAGCGCGTCGTCGTCGATCAGGGCCAGCCGTTCGCCGACGTGCTCCAACTCCTCGCCCTCCTCCGCGTACTCGGCGAGCCGACCGGCCGTCGCGGTCTTCACACCGGCCAGCACGAGGGTGTTGAGGGTCGTCCGCAGCTCGCCGGGGGTGCCGAGGGCGAGGGTGCGCAGTTCACCGATCCGAGGCCACATCCTGCCGAGGCTAGGCCAGTGCGCCCCGCACCGCCGCCGCATTCTGCCCGGCCCGGTCAGATCAGCTGCCCCGCGTAGCCGGGGGTGGCGAGGAGGCGGTCGTCGCCACTGGCCGCGTGCGCGTCGAGCACCGCGTCGGCCAACTTCACCACGTGTGCGTCGCCGTGCCGAGCCGCCCGGGCGAAGACCTCCGCCGGGGTCGCGGCGGTCACGAGAGGCGGCGCGATGCCGTCGGCTGGGGCGTACACCGAGGTCATGGCCGCCGTCGCGGCCCAGGCCGCGGCGAGGCTCGGCGCCCACAGCGCCCGGTCCAGAGCCGGCAGGGTACGCAGCACGGCGGTCGGCGCGGTGACCGCGTGCACCAGCATCACCGGCTCGGCGTGCCCGAAGCGCAGGTAGTTCAGACCGGCGCGGTGCACCAACGCGGTGAGCCCCTTTTCCGCCTCGGCCGGGCTCCGCGCGGGGCGCAGCGCCGCGAGCGCCGGTTCCCATCGGGGTACGCCAGGCAGCCGTCCCAACCGATCACGGACGCCCCCGCTCTGGTCGTCGATCCGGGGTAGACCGGCCAGTGCCGCGTCCACATCCATCTGCTCCGGGCCTGCGGATTGGTCGACGGAGCGGTCGGCGGGCATCCGGCCGGCGCCCGGGACCGGCTGCCAACGCGCGGCCCAGTAGCCGAGGGCCTGGCCCAGCTCGGTGAGCCGCGGCGGGGTCTGGTCGTCCGTTTCGAGCGCGCGTACGGCGTGCCCGACCCGGATCACCCCGTGGGTGGCACCTGCGGCGATACCCGGCAGCAGTCGGGGCCACCAGGTCCCGAGCACGTCGCGCCACGGGTGTTCGCGCAGTTGCCGGTCGAAGTACGCCAGCCAGTCACCGGCCCGCTTCGCGTCACCCAGCGCGCTCCGCCAGTCGGTGATCGGGTGCAGCCCTCGGGGCAACTCGTCGAGTCGGCCGAGGTAGTCGTCGAGCCAGCGGTGTACCCGCTGCTGGTGCCCGTCTCGGGCCAGCGCCTCGACGGCCATCGGCCCGTGGTTCGAGAGCCACCCCTCGAATTCGGGGCCGGTCCGGTGCAGTCGTTCGTATGCCTCGTCGAGAGTTCCGTCGCTCATGAGTCGATCGTCGGAGCTGAACCGTGCTTGAGGTCAACACGGCAGATCCGCGGCGTCGATCAGGCCGGTGATCCGTAACTCGGCCGCGATCGCGGGCGGGCAGTCGACGGCCACCACGGCGGCGCCCAGCACCTCGGCGCCCCGTGCGGCGCAGATGTCGTGGAGGGCGCGGAGTTGCGCGCCGGTACGCACCCAGTCGTCCACCATCAGCACCCGGTCGCCGGGGCCGAGGTGGCGGTCCCGTACGGCCAGGTCGACCTGCCGGCCCCGATAGTCCGGTGGGCTCTGCGCCCAGGTGAGCGGCCCGGCCGGCAGTCGCCCGTCGCCGGGTTTGTGGGCGGCCACGAAGCCGACCCCGAGCGCGGTGGCGGCCAGGGGCCCGAGCAGCAGGCCGGTGACCGCCGGGGCGAGCACCACCGTCGGCCGGGTGGCCCGGTACGGCGCGACCAGGGCCGGCCCCAGTTCGGCCAGGACCGCCGGGTCCCGCCACCAACCGGAGATGTCGCTGACCAGGTGACTCGTGCCCGGCCCGGGGTCGATCCACCGGAACAGGGCGGCCAGGCGTTCGGTCAGTTCAGCGGGCATCCGCCCATCCTGCGGCACGGTCGGTGGACGCGCTGCGGCACCCGGGCCGCCCGGCCCACCCCGGGTCGGATGATCGGCTAAACGTACTGGTGCAAATGCGGGCATAGCACCATGATCACGTTGACTTCGGAAGTACTTCTCTCGTTACGGTCCGACCCGGTTTGTTCAGTCGACGAAAGGACCGGGCCGGTGGCAGGCAGGCACTCCCGTACCCGCATCTTCTCCTCTCCGGCGGGCATCGTGGCCACCGCGGCGGTCGGCGTCGCCCTCGCCGTCGGGGGCACGTTCGGTGCCGTGCAGCTGACCTCCGGCTCCGCCCAGTCGGGGCAGACGACCCTCGACCTCACCCCGACCACGGCCGCCGGCAGCCTCGCCCCCGGCTCGCCGGCCGCCTCGCCGAGTGCCAGCGCGTCCCCGAGTGCGTCTGCCAGCCCGTCGGCGACCCGATCCCAGCAGGCCGCCTCCCGGAGCAAGGCCCGCACCGCGTCGCCGAAGCCGAGCCCGACCGCCAAGAAGACCACGGCGGCGGCGAAGGTCCTGGACAGTGGCTCGTGTGGTGCCTCGTTCTACTCGGACGGGCAGCTCACCGCCAACGGTGAGTCGTTCAACCCGAACGCACTGACCGCCGCGCACAAGACGCTGCCGTTCAACACCAAGGTCCGGGTGACCAACCCGGCCAACGGCAAGTCGGTGGTGGTGCGGATCAACGACCGGGGCCCCTTCATCGACGGCCGCTGCCTGGACCTCTCCCGGGCCGCGTTCGCCACCACCGCCTCCGTCGACGTCGGCGCGCTCACCGTCCGCTACGAGGTCCTCGGCTGAGCGGGACGGGTGACGTCGGTTCGGGCGCCGGATTGGCCCGCCCGGTCAGAACCTCCTCAGACGACGGGTCAGGTTCATTCACCGTTTCACGAGGATCAGGCAAACTGTCAGTCGTATCCACGCGATTCCTCCAGCCGGGCCGTCGCCCGCTGAGCCCCGGATCCCGCGCCGGCCTCGGCGCGGCCCTCGTTCTGCTCGCGATCGTGTCGGCGGTGGAGGCGGCGGACGGCCGGGTGGCGCACTACGTCGCGCTGCTGGCGGCCGTGCCCTTCCTAGCCGCCGCACTGGCCTCCTGGCCGGTGGTGCTGGGGGTGGGCGTCGCGGCGACGGTGGTCGGGGCCGCCTTCGCCGTGGTCGAGCCGAAGATGTCGCTGGAGACCTCGGTCAGCGTGGTCGGGGTCGCGCTCGCCACCGGGTTGGCGGTGGCGGTGACCTCGGTCCGACAGCGGCAGGCGGAGCAGATCGTCGAGTTGACCAGGCTCGCCTCGGTCGCTCAGCAGGCGGTGCTACGCCCGCTCGGGCCGCAGGTCGGCACCCTCGCGGTCGCCGGTCGCTACATCTCCTCCACCGCGACCGCCGAGATCGGCGGTGACCTGTACGAGGCGATCGACACGCCCTACGGCGTCCGCATGATCATCGGTGACGTGCGGGGCAAGGGGCTGGACGCGGTCCGGCTGGCCAGCATCGTTCTCGGCTCGTACCGGCACGTGGCGTACGAGCGGGCCGACCTGCGCGCCGTCGTCGCCGACCTGGACCGCGCGGTCGCCCGCAACGTCGGTGACGAGGACTTCGTGACGGCGGCGCTGGTCGAGGAACGCGGCGGCACGCTCACCATCGTCAACTGTGGACACCCGCCGCCCCTGCTGCTGCGGCGTGGCGCGGTGATCCCGCTGGAACCGCCGGCCCCGGCTCCTCCGCTGGGGTTCATGCCGGTGGTCCGTCCCCGGGTCGAACGACTGGAGCCCGGTGACCGGCTGCTGCTGTTCACCGACGGGCTCGGCGAGGCGCGGCGGGACGGCGAGTTCTTCCCCACCGCCGACCGGGCCTGGCGGCTGCTCGGCCACGGCACGGTCGCCAACGGGCTGGCCTCACTGGAGACCGCTCTGATCGAGTGGGTCCACGGCCGTCTGGACGACGACATCGCGCTGGTGCTGATGGAGTACGTCGGTGCCCGTACCGGCGCGGCCGCGGCCGTCCCGAGCTGGGAGGTCGGTGCCACCGAGGGCTGATTCCGCCCACCCGGCACCGCAGATGTGTAATCGCCGTCACTCGGGTGATCCGCTTGTCGCTGGCTACCCGCGAGTAATACAGTTGGGGTTACTGATCGGTAACACTGTCCGGAAGCGGGGCCAGCGAGCATGACCCACTACAAGAGCAACCTGCGGGACCTTGAGTTCAACCTGTTCGAGGTCTTCGGTGCGGACCGGGCTTTCGGCCAGGAGCCGTACTCGGAGCTCGACGCCGACACCGCCCGCAGCTTCCTCGCCGAGCTCGACCGCCTCGCTCGCGAGGACCTTGCCGCCAGCTACACCGACAGTGACCGCAACCCGCCGGTGTTCGACCCGGCCACGCACACCGCGCCGTTGCCGGCGTCGTTCAAGAAGTCGTACCAGGCATTCATGGACTCCGAGTTCTGGCGCCTCGACCTCCCGCCGGAGCTGGGTGGCACCAACGCGCCACGGGCCCTCTGGTGGGCGCTCGCCGAGCTGGTGCTCGGCTCGAACGCCCCCATCTGGATGTACGCCTCCGGCCCGTCGTTCGCGCACGTGCTGCACGTCGAGGGCACCGCCCGGCAGAAGCAGTGGGCCAAGCTCTTCATCGACAAGCAGTGGGGCTCCACGATGGTGCTCACCGAGCCGGACGCCGGTTCGGACGTGGGCGCCGGCCGCGCCCGCGCGACGCAGCAGCCCGACGGGTCCTGGCACATCGAGGGCGTGAAGCGCTTCATCACCTCGGGCGAGCACGACCTGAGCGACAACATCGTGCACTACGTGCTGGCCCGCCCGGTCGGCGTGGAGGGCGTCGGTGGCCCCGGCACCAAGGGCCTGTCGCTCTTCGTGGTGCCGAAGTTCCACTTCGACGAGACCACCGGCGAGCTGGGTGAGCGCAACGGCGTCTACACCACCAACGTCGAGCACAAAATGGGCCTGAAGGTCTCCAACACCTGCGAGCTGACCTTCGGCGAGCACGGCGTACCGGCCAAGGGTTGGCTGCTCGGTGACAAGCACGACGGCATCCGGCAGATGTTCATGATCATCGAGTACGCGCGGATGCTCGTCGGCACCAAGGCCATCGCCACCCTCTCCACCGGCTACCTCAACGCCCTGGAGTACGCGAAGAGCCGGGTGCAGGGCGCCGACCTGATCCAGCAGGCGGACAAGGCCGCGCCTCGGGTCACCATCACCCACCACCCGGACGTGCGTCGCTCGCTGCTGCTGCAGAAGTCGTACGCCGAGGGTCTTCGTGCTCTGGTCCTCTACACCGCCTCCTGGCAGGACAAGGTCGCGATCGCCGAGGCGGCCGGCGACGAGAAGGCCACCAAGCTGGCCAAGCGGGTCAACGACCTGCTGCTGCCGCTGGTGAAGGGCGTCGGGTCGGAGCGGGCCTACGAGCTGCTCGGGCACGAGTCGTTGCAGACCTTCGGCGGTTCCGGGTTCCTCCAGGACTACCCGTTGGAGCAGTACGTCCGCGACGCCAAGATCGACACTCTGTACGAGGGCACCACCGCCATCCAGAGCCTGGACCTGATCTTCCGCAAGATCGTCCGGGACAACGGCAAGGCGCTGATGGCGGTAGCCGGCGAGATCCAGGAGTTCATCTCCTCCGAGGCGGGCAACGGCCAGCTCAAGGAGGAGCGGCAGGCGCTCGGTAAGGCGCTGACCGAGGTTCAGAACATCCTCGGCGTGATGACCGGCTGGCTGGGCGAGGCGCAGGGTGGCGACACCCGGGCGCTCTACAAGGTCGGCCTCAGCAGCCGCCGCTTCCTGCTGGCGATCGGTGACCTGGTCGTCGGCTGGCTGCTCCAGCGGCAGGCCGACGTGGCGCTGAAGGCCCTGGCCGGCGAGGTCTCCAACAGCGACAAGGCGTTCTACACCGGCAAGGTGGCCGCTGCCCGTTTCTTCGCCCGCGAGGTGCTGCCCCGCATCGGCGCCGACCGGCGGATCATCGAGGGTGCCGACCTCGACATCATGGACCTCCCGGAGGAGGCCTTCTGACCGTGCCACGGCACGGCTGACGGTCCCGGGTCCGCACCACCCGGGGTCGGCACCGACGGCCGGCGAGGGCTACCTGCCTCGCCGGCCGCCGCCGTTTCCGGTGGTAGCGCCTGCCGAGCCGCCACGGCACGTATGTGGCCCGCCCGGCCGGGTATGCCGGCTGTGTGGCGGGTAACCGTCGCGTGACCTCGAAAGGGAACGCCCAGAGCCACCGCACGGGGGAGTGCAGCGCACATGGGTGTAGGAAGCGGCATCTTTCTCATCGCGATCGGCGCGATCCTGACCTTCGCGCTGAGAGCCAACGTCTGGTGGATCGATGTGCGGGCGGTCGGCTGGGTTTTCATCCTGGCCGGGCTGGCCGTACTGCTGACCACGCTCTGGTTCTGGCAGGACCGGCGTAAGCGGGCCCGGACCCTCATCGTGGAGGAGAACCGGCTCTCTCATCCCACCGCGATGATGCCGCCGCCGCCGGATCCGCCTCCACCGACCGCCCCGCCGTCCTGAGCACGACCTGGGCGCGTACCCCTGAGCCACCCGCCGATGACCGGCGGGTGGCTCAGTCGCGTGCGGTGTGGCCCGCCGTGACCGGCGCTCCCGCCCGGCTCAGCTCCGCCCAGCCGAAGCGGCCACGATGCACCGCCAGTTCGGCGGTACGCAGACCCTCCTCGGCCGCCCCGTCCGGATCGAGGAGCGCGGAGAGCAGAGAAATGCCCGGGTTATGGGCGATCAGGAGCGCGGTCCGGGCGGCCGGATCGACAGTGCGGACCAGCGCCAACAACTCCTCCGGGTGCGCGTCGTACGCGCCCGGCTCGTAACGGACGGTCGGTCGAGGACCGGTCGGACCACCCTCCGGCGGTGAACCGGTCATCCCCATCGCCACCCCGTGCCAGGTCTGCCGGGTGCGCCTGGCCGTCGAGCAGATCACCACGTCCGGCAGCAGGCCGTTCCGCGCCAGCCAGGCACCAGCCGCCGCCGCATCGGACTCCCCGCGTGCGCTGAGCGGGCGTTCGGCGTCGTCCGCCGCATCGCTACCCTGCTCGGCCTTCGCATGCCGAAGCAGGACCAGTGTCCGTGTGTCGGGGTCGGCGTCCGTCATGCCCCCAGCTTGCCCGATTGGCGATCTCCGTGCCTGGGTAAGTCAATGCCTGCCGCACCCCTACCGACGGCCGCGGCGCGTCGTACGCCAGGTTAGAGCCGAGGAGCGAGACATGGGCATTGGTGGCAGCATCTTCTTGATCGCGCTCGGCGCGATCTTCGCATTCGCCGTGGAAGCCGACCTGGGCTGGCTGGACCTGTCCGTGGTCGGCTGGGTGTTGATGCTGGCCGGCGTCGCCGGTCTGCTCGCCACCCTCTATTTCTGGAACAGCCGCCGCCGCACGGTGGTCGCCGCCCCGGTCCGCGAGGAGCGCGTCGTGGCCGACCGCGTCGTGCCGGTCCAGGATGACCAGGTCATGCGGGAGTACCGCGAGGTTCGTCGGCCGGGCCACCCCGTCTGATCCTCGCCCGCGCACTCCGGGGTCCCGCAGCGCCGCGGGGCCCCGGCTCGCGTTCCGACCCAGCCGCGTTGCGCGCGCCCGGCTCGCGGGTGCGCCCCGCCCCGCCCCCGCGCCCTGCCCCACCCCCGCGCCCTCTCAAGATCCGCACACTTTCGGGGAAACTGCTGCCTGCGGGTGTGTTGAGGCAGCAGTTTCCCCGAAGTTGCGCGGATCTTGAGGGGTGTTGCCCGAGGCTGGGCGCGCTCGCTCGTCCCTCGACTGTGCCGGACGTTCCGGTCAGGCGAACAGCGCGAAGTAGATCGCGATGTGGTGGCAGATCGCCGCCAGCAGGGTGCAGGCGTGGAAAAACTCGTGGTGACCGAAGACCGTCGGCCACGGGTTGGGCCGCCGCAACGCGTAGAAGACCGCGCCGACGCTGTAGATCGCGCCGCCGACGATCAACAGCACCAGCGCCGCGACGCCACCGCCGTGCAGGATCTCCGGCAGCATGGCCACCGACACCCATCCGAGCGCCAGGTAGAGCGGCGCGGACACCCAGCGCGGCGCGTGCGGCCAGACCACCTTGAGGGCCACGCCGGCCAGTGCCCCGCCCCAGACCAGGGCCAGCATCACGGTGGCCGGTCGGGGCGCGAGCAGCATCACGCAGAACGGTGTGTACGTGCCGGCGATGAACACGAAGATCATCGAGTGGTCTATCCGGCGCATCACCTGATAGCCGCGCTCCGACCACACTCGACGGTGGTACAGGGCGCTCGTGCCGAAGAGTCCGCAGACCGTCAGGCTGTAGATGACGCAACTGACCAGGGGCGCCCACCCCGGTCGGCTGGCGGCGATCGAACAGAGCACGATGCCGCACACCACCGCGACGAAGAAGGCGTACGTGTGCAGCCAGCCGCGCATCCGGGGCTTACCGATGTCGACCGGCTTCAGGCGAAGCGGGGCGGAGGTGGTCACGACATCAGGTTACGGCACCGTAGGTTACTTTCAAGTAGTCGCGTCGGTGACGCCCGGCACCGTCATCGTGAACACCACGACCCCGGTCCATCGGCGAAGATGAGCCGATGCGGATCCGGACCGTCGGGGCGCACGCCCTCCTGCTCGACTGCACCACCGACGACGATGCGCCCCACGACGACGACACGCCCCACGACGACGTGCCCGAGGCCGACCTGGTCGACGCGTGGCGGGCCGAGTTGTGGCGGCGTCGGGAGCAGGGCGACCTGATCGCCGTCGAGATCGTGCCGGCGGCCAGCACCGTCCTGCTCGACGGTTTGCCCGACCCGAGCGCCACGGCCGAGCAACTGGCCCGTTGGGCGGGCGACGTCGCCGCCGCGACGAACCGTCCCGCCAGCGCCGCGGCGGCCGCCAGGACCGGCGAGCGCGACGCCCTCGCCGGAGCCGCCGAGCGCGACTCCACCACCAGAGCCGCCGACCGCGACGCCGTCGCTGGAGCCGCCGACCGCGACGCCGTCGCCGGAACCGTCGACCGCGACTCCACCACCGGAGCCGCCGACCGCGACGTTGCGGAGGTCGTCGTTCCGGTCTGCTTCGACGGACCGGACCTGCCGACGGTGGCCGAGCACTGGAACGTGGACGTGCCCGCCGTGCTGCGCCGGTTGACCGGCACCCGGTTCCGGGTCGCGTTCTGCGGATTCGCCCCCGGCTTCCCCTACCTGACCGGGCTGCCCGCCGAGTTGGCGCTGCCCCGGCTGGCCACACCCCGCCCTCGGGTGCCGGCCGGATCGGTCGCCCTCGCCGGCCCGTACGCGGGCATCTACCCGGGTGCGTCCCCCGGCGGTTGGCAGTTGGTCGGCCGCACCGAACTGGTCCTCTTCGACGTCCACGCCGATCCACCGGCTCGGCTCGGCCCGGGCACGCTGGTGCGGCTGGTGGCGACGTGACCCACCCGGCTGCCATCGAGGTGCTCCGCGCCGGGGCGCTCACTACAGTGCAGGACCTGGGTCGGCCGGGGTGGGCGCACCTGGGCGTACCCCGTTCCGGCGCCCTCGACCCGGCAGCTCTGCGGTTGGCCAACCGGCTGGTCGGCAACCCCGAGCACGCCGCCGGGCTGGAGATCACCCTGACCGGCTGTACCCTGCGGCTGACCCGGGCCACCACGGTGGCGCTCACCGGCGCGGAGGTCACGGTCCAGGCGGGCGATCGGCCCGCCGACGCCGGACGTCCGCTCACCGTGCCGGCCGGTACGGTGCTGCGGGTCGGCCCCGCCCGACGGGGCGTACGGAGTTGGCTGGCGGTGGCGGGTGGCATCGACGTGTCGCCGGTGCTCGGCAGTCGAGCCACCGACACCCTCTCCGGGCTCGGCCCACCGCCGCTGCGCGACGGTGACCGGCTGCGGCTCGGTGACCCGCTCGGCGCACCCGCGCCGGTGGACCTGACCGTGTGCCCCACGCCCCCCTCCGAGCTGCGGTTGACACTGCGACTCGGTCCTCGCGACGACTGGTTCACACCGACCGCGATCGACCGGCTGTTCGGCAGCGCGTACACCCTCAGCCCGGTGAGCAACCGGGTCGGCGCGCGACTCGCCGGCGCGCCGCTGCCCCGCGCGGTCGCCGGCGAACTGCCCAGCGAGGGCATCGTGCTCGGCGCGGTACAGGTGCCGGCGGACGGACAACCGCTGATCTTCCTGGCGGACCATCCGACCACCGGCGGATACCCGGTCATCGGGGTGGTCACCGACGTGACCCCGCTCGCGCAGGCCCGGCCAGGGACTACCGTCAGATTCCATGGACCTCAACGCTGACCTCGGCGAGGGATTCGGCATCTGGCGACTCGGCGACGACGAGGCGTTGCTGAGCCTGGTCACCTCCGCCAACGTCGCCTGCGGCTTTCACGGCGGCGACCCGTCCACCATGCGACGGGTCTGTGAGGACGCCGCGCGGCGGGGGGTCGCGGTGGGCGCGCAGGTCGGCTACCGGGACCTGGCCGGCTTCGGTCGGCGCAGCATCGCGTACGCCTTCGGCGAGCTACGCGACGAGGTGACGTACCAGCTCGGGGCGCTGAACGCGTTCTGCCGGTTGTTCGGCACCCGGGTCCGCTACCTGAAGCCGCACGGGGCGCTCTACCACGCGACCAGCATCGACGAGTCTCAGGCGGCGGCCGTGGTCGCCGCGGTCACCGGGTACGACCCCGAGTTGCCCGTCCTCTGCCTGCCCGGCTCGACGCTGGCCCAGTTGGCCGTCGGCGCGGGTCTGCCGGTCGTCGCCGAGGCCTTCGCCGACCGCGCGTACCTGCCCAACGGGGCGTTGGTGCCGCGCGGCACCCCCGGTGCCGTGATCAGCGACCCGGAGCAGGTGGCCGAACGGGCGGTGCGGATGGCCGTCGAACGGGTCGTGGTGGCGGTGGACGGCACCGTCATCCCCTGCTCGGTCGACTCGATCTGCGTACACGGCGACACCCCGGGCGCGGTCTCCGCCGCCGAACTGGTCCGCGCCACCCTGATCGACGCCGGCGTGACCCTGGCACCGTTCGCGTGAGAGGAGGGGCGCGCACGGGGCCCCTCCGCACGCGTCAGGCGTCCAGGCCGCGAAGCACCAGCGGCAGCCGGTTCACCGCGCCGTCGACCACCCGGACCGGTACGCCCCAGTCCTGCCGGGTCAGGTGGCACGCCGCGTGTTCGACGTCCGCGTCACAGGTGGCCGCCTGGGCGGTCACCTGCAACACACCGGCGGTGACCTCGCCGTTCAGCACCAGTCGACGGGACAGTTCGGTGCCCGTTCCGGCACCCTCGACCAGCAGCTCCGGTGGAGAGGCGGACACCACCAGCCGGGTCGACGGCCCGTACGTCTCGTCCAGCTTCTGCCCCGGCGCCGGGGTGAAGACGATGTCCAGGGTGACCTCACCGGCCGAGACGTCGGTCGGCTTGCGTTCGGTGCGGTGCCGGGGCCCGTCCACCGTGCTGGCGCCCGCCGCCGACAGTGCGCCCGGAGCGAGCCGGGTCAGTCGGTGCGCGGCGGACTCCACCACCAGCACCTCGCCGGCCGGGGTGAGCACCAGGTCGCTGGGCTCCGCCAACCCGTCGGCGACGGTGGAGACCTGGTTGCTGTCCGGGTCGAAGCGGCGCACCGCACCGTTGTACGTGTCCGCGATCAGCACCGAGCCGTCCGGCAACGCGCACACCCCCAGCGGGTGCTGGAGCAGCGCCGACTCCGCCGGGCCGTCCACGTGCCCGAAGTCGAACAGGCCCTGCCCCACGGCGGTGCCCAGCACGCCGTTCTCGACGTAGCGGACGGCACTGGTCTCACTGTCGGCGATCCAGAGCCGGGTGCCGTCGGCGGAGACGGAGAGCCCGGACGGCTGTGCCATCCACGCCTCGGCCAGCGGGCCGTCGCGCAGCGCTTCGACCGTGGTGCCCGCGTACATGCCGGCGGTCCGTTTGATCGGGTCGAACCACCAGAGCTGGTGGATACCGGCCATCGCGATGATCAGTTTGTCGTCGTACCAGGCCAGGTCCCACGGGGACGAGAGATCCACGGCGAGCGCGTCGTGGGCGTGGTCGTCCACCTCGGCACGCCACTGCCGGCCGCTCCCGGCCACGGTCAGCACCTCGCCGGACTCCAGCCGTACGCCACGCAACAGGTGGTTGACCGTGTCGGCCACCACCAGGTCGTAGCCGGCCACCTCGGCGACGTGCGTGGGCAGCAGGCACACCCCCTGCGGCTCCGAGAACGTCGCCGCGGCAGCCGGCCCGTCGGCGCGGCCCCGGTCGCCCGAGCCGATCCGACGCACCGGCGTCTCGCCGTCCGGTGCCACCTCGACCAGCGAGTGCCGAGCCGAGTCCGAGACCAGCAGGTTGCCGTTCGGCAGTTGAGCCGCCTTGCCCGGGAAGCGCAGCGCGGTCTCCGGCGCCGGTGGCGGAACGTACGGCCCGTCGCCCCGGTGCAGGGTGCCCTTGGCCTCGTGGGTGGCGATCAGCTCGTCGATCAACCGGGCCAGCCCTTCGGCGTGCCCCTCGCCCGCCATGGTGGCGACGACGTACCCCTCGGGGTCGATCACCGACAGCGTCGGCCAGGCCCGGGCGGCGTACTGCTGCCACATGTCCATCTCGGGATCGTCGAGGACGGGGTGGTGCACCCCGTACCGCTCGACGGCGGCGGCGAGCGCGTCCGGGTCCTTCTCGTGTTCGAACTTCGGCGAGTGCACACCGATCACGACGAGCACGTCGCCGTACTTCTCCTCCAGCGGGCGCAGCTCGTCGAGGACGTGCAGGCAGTTGATACAGCAGAACGTCCAGAAATCCGCGATCACGATCTTGCCGCGAAGGTCCTGCAGGGTCAGATTCCGGCCGCCGGTGTTGAGCCACTGCCGGCCCCGCAGTTCGGGCGCCCGTACACGCGCTGTCGTTGCCATGCCCTCAGCCTGCCACGCGCCACCGGCCCGATCGCCGTGACCCGGACGACAGAGGGCCATGACGCGCACTGTCGGAGGGGGTCGACGACCTGCCAACTGGCCAGCCAAGATCCGCGCAAGTTCCCCGATGGTGCTGCCTCCGAGGCGCTGGAGACACCAACATCCCCGATCTTGTGCGGATCTTGGACGGTGCGGCGCGTTCGGCGGCGGGCTTGGGCGCGGGGACGGGTACGACGACGGCGGGGTCACGGTCGCCCGTGACCCCGCCGTCGACGGAGTTACTTCGTGGCCGGCTTGAGGCAGAGCACCCGGTTGGTGCCGTCACCCGGCAGCACCACGTGCGGCTGCGTCGGGTCGGCACACTTCTCCTTCGCGTCCACCTTCGACACGATCGTGAAAGCGCCCGCCTCGCCGCAGTCCGCCGCCGAAGCGCCACCCTGACCGGACTGCTTCACGCAGGTGCCGACCGCCGGGTCGAAGGCCGGCGTGTCGTTGTCGCCGAACTTGCCGAGCAGCAGCAGCAGACCGAGCGGCACCGCGAGGATCAGCACCGCGGCGACCAGCACCGCGGCCAGCACCCGGCCGTTGCGTACCTTCGGGGTCGGCGGTTCCACCTTCGGCTCGTCGGCGTCCGGCTTGAACGCGTCGAACCGGCCCTGCTCCGACTGCCCGGCCTCCTGGCCCCACGGCGACGGGGGCTGCTGCGCGGGCGGGAACGACGGTGGGAAGTTGCCGCCCGGCACCGGTTCCGTTGCCGGCCCGGCACTGAAGCCCGGCCCACCGAAGCCACCAGAGCCCGGCCCACCGGAGCCCGGCCCACCGAAGTCCGCTACGCCGAAGGTGGCGGTGCCGTTGACCGCGGCGCTACCGGCGGCCGGCGACCCGGGGCCGCCGAACTGGTCGGCGGGCCGTTCGGCACCGGCGTTCGGTCGGTTGCCGTTGACCGGCCGGTTGTTGCCGGGCGCGTCGACGAAGGACGGCACACCCGGCGGGAACGCCGGCGGTGCCGACGGAGCCTCACCGAACGCGTTCGGTGCGGGCTGCCGGTCGTCGAAGCGCGGATCGGCAGCCGGCTCGCCGCCCCAGCCGGGGCCGGCCTGGCGCTGCGCGTCGTCCTGCCACTCGGGCACCACCGGGCGTTGCGAGTCGTTCTGCCACTCGGGCACGACCGGGCGTTGCGGATCGTTCTGCCACTCCGGCGCGGCCTGCCGCTCGACTGCCGGCTCGGCCTGGAACGCCTCCGGCTCCGGCTCGTTCTCCGGCTCGGGGCGGGCCGGGCGGCCGTACACCCGGGGTTGTGGCGAAGCCGTGCCGGTCGGTCGGGCGGCCTGGTCGGTCGGGGGCATCACCCGGCTGGCCAGCGGCACCGATGCGCTCGCGGTGGCTCGGGCCGCCGCGCCCGCCGCCTGATCGGCCTCCGATGTGGGTACGACCGCACGGCCTGCACCGGACTCCGGGGAGGTACGCGGGGCGGGCACCACAGCACCACTCGCGGAGGCATCCTCCGCGCGACCCCAGCCGGCCGGCTCCGCCTCGTACTGTGCGGCGGCGTCCGGTGTCTCCCGCTCGGCGTACGCGGGCTGCTCGGGGATCGGAGCGAACTGGGCGTGCGGTGCCGGGTAGTCGGCCGGCGGGATGGCGGCCAGGCTGGCGCCCGGCACGCGCTGCTCCTGCGGGGGCAGCGGCACCGCGTTCGCCGGTGAGATGCCCGGTGCGGGCCCGGGCTGGTAGGCGGGTGCCTCGCCGCCGCGGTCCGCTTCCCAGCCACCACGGGACTGGGCGGAAGCTTCCGCTTCGGCGCGACCCCACACCTCACCGGGTGCCCACGGTTCGGCCTCCGGAACGACGGGAGTGCTCGGGGCCGGGTTGTCCGGGTTGGCGGGCCAGCCGGGCGCCCCGTCGTTGCCGGGCACGCTGACGCTGGCGCGAGCGGGGAGGCCGCTCTGCTCGGGCGGGGTCCACCCCGACGGCTCCGGCCGATCGGTCGGCTGGTCCTGAGGGGTGAGCACCCAGTCGGGCTGCTGCGGACGGCCTTCGGCGGCGCCCCAGGCGGCGGGCTGCGCGGGTTGGTCCTGTCGCGCCTCGCTGCCGTCGTTCCAGGCGGCGGGCTGTGCCTGCTGCTGTGCCGCCCACCCGCCGGACTGCGCCGGGTCCTCCTGGTCGGGTCGGCTCGGTGCCGGCACCTGAGCCGCCCCACGGGCGGCGTTCGGCGGGGCGGCCTGGCCCCACGCCGGGGCGGGCTGCTCCGTCGGCTCGGCGGGTTGGCCCCAGGCCGGCGGTGACTGCTCGGCCGGCGTCCACACCGGCTGGTCGTCGCGGGCGGCGGTGCCGGCGGGCCAGCCGCCGTTGCCGGTCGCGCCCTCCTGCTGGGCAGCGCCGGACCAACCACCGGCCTGCGGAGGCTCGGGCTGCTGCGCCTCGGCCCCGCGCCAGTCACCGGCGGGCGGGTTGGCCTGGGCGGCGCCACCCCAGCCGCCGGACTGGGCCGGGTCTTCCTGGGCGGGCCAGGCAGTGGTGGCCGGAGGCACCTGCGCGGCGCCCCTCGCGGCCGGCTGGGCCTGCACCCACTCGGGCTGGTCGGCGGCACCCGACTGCCAGCCCTGCTGCTGCGCGCCCCACGCGGCGGGCTGGGCGGGGGCGGGCGCGCCTGCGTCGTTGCCGGGCCAGCCGCCGGGCTGCTGCTGCGGTGGTTCGCTCGTGCCGCCGCCGGCGGCCCAGGCGGGCTGCGCGGGGTCGTTGGGCTGCGGGGCGCCACCCCAGGCGGGGGTGGGCTGCTGCTCGCCCTGGGTCGCCCAGGCCGGCGTCGACGGGTTGGGCCGCGTCGGCGGCGGGGGCGCCCAGCCCAGGTCGGGGCCGGCGGCGTTCTGGCCGTTGTCCGGCTGCGCCGGGCGGTCGCCGTACGGCGCCGGTCCGCCGGCGCCCGGTGACACCTCGTCCGGCTCTTGGCCGGGACGGTGCGGGCCCTCGGACGTCATGGGTGCGCCTCCTCCATCACATGTCGGCTCGCCGGTGCCGATCGGTCTCCTCGGCATGGCTGCCGGCGTCACCGGCGTACCGCTGTGCCGGCTCCCCGCACGGTATCGGGTAGCGGCACGGCGCGTCCAAGGAGCACCGGTCGTCACTACGCGTGACCGGTCGGTGTCGAGCAGCTTCTATCGGCTCGGCCTCTGCCGGGTCGGCGGGCGGCGACCGAAGCCCACCGTACCGGGCGTTGCGGCAGGGCGGAATCCCGGTGGTGGGTGGCGGGAAACGCCGATGGCCCACCCGGTGCGCCGGGTGGGCCATCGATCTGGAGGAGGTGCGGAATGTCGTGGAGCGTCAGCTCATGTGACGCTGGGCGATGACGAGGATCTCCTCGCGGACCGCCGGCGAGTTCGCCGAGCGCAGCGCGTGCTCGATGGCACGGGCGCGGCGGTTGGCGTCGCGGTGGTTGCGGATTCGCTCGATCATGCTCATTGGTGGGTCCCCCTAGCTATTCGGTTGTCAGCCCCTGATGCGTCTATTCAACCGCAGAACCCGGTGAACTTCCATCGATTATTAGGTGAGCTGAGACACTTGCCTAACAATCAAAGGTCAACAGGCTGTCTGGCCGACGGTTCCGTTGCCAAAATGACACGGCCGGTGTGCCGGGCGTTAACCCGTGGCACACCGGCCGTGGCTGGCGTCGCGAACGATCAGGTCCAGGCGAGCAGGGCCGCCTCCGGATCGGCGAGGAAGTCGCCGATGTCGCGCAGGAACTTCGAGCCCAGCTCACCGTCGATGATCCGGTGGTCGAAGCTCAGCCCCAGGGTGGTCACCTGACGCACCTTGACCTTGCCCTTGTGCACCCAGGGCATCTCCCGCACCGCACCGAACGCCAGGATCGCCGACTCGCCCGGGGGCAGGATCGGCGTGCCGGTGTCCACCCCGAACACACCGACGTTGGTGATGGTCAGGGTGCCGCCGGACATGTCCGCCGGCGAGGTGCGGCCGGACTTGGCCGTCTGCACCAGGTCGGTCAGCGAGTCCGCCAACTCCCGCAGCGAGAGCCGGCCGGCGTCCTTGATGTTCGGCACGATCAGACCGCGTTCGGTGGCTGCCGCGATACCGAGGTTGACGTACTCCTTGACCACGATCTCGTCGCCGGCCCAGGTCGAGTTGACCATCGGGTGACGCTTCACCGCCAGCAGCACGGCCTTCGCCACCAGCAGCAGCGGCGAGACCCGTACGTCGCGCCACTCCCGTCGGCCGCGCAGTCGCTCCAGCGCCTTCATCGCCCGGGTCACGTCGACGGTCAGGAACTCCGTCACGTGCGGAGCGGTGAACGCCGAGCGCGACATGTTCTCGGCGGTGAGCTTGCGTACCCCCTTGACCGGGATGCGCTGCTCGCGATCCGTGCCGAAGCTCGCGGCGCTCGTCGCCGTCGCCGTGACCGGCTCGGCCACCACGGTGGCGCCGCTCGCCGCCCGCTGCACGTCCTCGCGGGTGATCGAGCCCAGCGGACCCGAACCGGTCAACGTCGCGAGATCGACCCCGAGATCCTTGGCGAGCTTGCGCACCGGCGGCTTGGCCAGAACCGCCCCGCCCCGTCGATCATGGACTTGTGTTGCCGGAACAGCAGGGGTAGGGGCTGGTTTGTCACCCGCCACAACTCCATGATCCACCGCCGGGGCGGGGGTCTGCGCCGGGACGCCGCCCTTGCGGGGGCGGCGCTTCGCCGTCGTGGTGCGCGGGCCGTAGCCGACCAGCACCGCGGTCCGACCACCCGGGGCCGGACCGCCGATCAGGCCGGGCTCCACCATGCCCTCGGCCGGCGCCACCTCCACCGCCGCCAGCGAAGCCGCCGACGGAGTGGGCAGGTCGCCGCTCGGTGCGGCGGTGGTCGACGGGGCTTCCAGCGGACCGGCGCCCGGGTCGGTGTCGATCGCGATGATCGGCGCACCCACCTCCACCGTGGTGCCCTCCGGGTGGTGGATCGCCTGCACCTGACCGGCCCACTTCGCCGGGATCTCCACCGCCGCCTTCGCCGTCTCGACCTCGACGATCGGCTGGTTCAGCTCGATGGTGTCGCCGACCTTGACCAGCCAGGTCAGGATCTCGCCCTCGGTCAGTCCTTCGCCCAGGTCGGGCAGGTTGAACGTCTTGATCCGGGACATGTCGCTCACCAACCGAAGGTGCGGTCGACGGCGTCGAGCACCCGATCGAGGTCGGGCAGATACTCCTCCTCCACCCGGGCGGCCGGGTAGGGGGTGTCGAAGCCGGTCACCCGCAGCACCGGCGACTCCAGGGAGTAGAAGCACTCCTCGGTGATCCGGGCGGCCAACTCGGCGCCGAGACCGATGTTGGACGGCGCCTCGTGCACCACCACCGCGCGGCCGGTGCGCTTGACCGACTCGTACGCGGCGCTCAGATCCAGCGGGGACAGTGAGCGTAGGTCGATGACCTCCAGCTCCCGGCCGTCCTCGGCCGCGGCGGTCGCCGCCTCCAGGCAGGTCCGCACCATCGGCCCGTAGGCCAGCAGGGTGACGTCGGTGCCGGGCCGCACGACCCGGGCCGAATGCAGGGGGTACGCCTCGGACAGCGGCGCGTCCAGGTCGACCTGACCCTTCTCCCAGTAGCGCCGCTTGGGCTCCAGGAACACGATCGGGTCGTCCGAGGCGATGGCCTGCTGGATCATCACGTACGCGTCCTGCGGGTTGGAGCAGGACACCACCTTCAGACCGGCGGTGTGCGCGAAGTACGCCTCCGGCGACTCGGAGTGGTGCTCGACCGCGCCGATGCCGCCACCGAACGGGATCCGGATCACCATGGGGATGCTGAGCTTGCCGCGCGAGCGGTAGTGCATCTTCGCCACCTGCGACACGATCTGGTCGTACGCGGGGTAGACGAAACCGTCGAACTGGATCTCGCAGACCGGCCGATAGCCACGGATGGCCAGGCCGACAGCGGTGCCGATGATGCCGGACTCGGCCAACGGGGTGTCGATCACCCGCTGGTCGCCGAAGTCCTTCTGGAGCCCGTCGGTGATCCGGAAGACGCCGCCGAGCTTGCCGACGTCCTCGCCCATGATGATGACCTTGGGGTCGGTCTCCAGGGCGCGGCGCAGACCGGTGTTGAGGGCCTTGCCGAGGGTGAGCGTCTCCGTGGCCATCAGTGTGCGCTCCCCTCGAACGACTCCATGTAACGGCTGAACTGCGCGCGCTGCTCGTCGAGCAGCGGAGAGCCGTTGGGGTAGACGTGGTCGAACATCGTCACCGGCTCCGGGTTGGGCATGGCGAGCACCCGCTCACGCAGGTGCACCGACTCGCGGCGGGCCTGCTCGTCGACCTCGGCGAAGAAGTCCGCGTCGGCGATCTTCTGCTTCTCCAGGAAGGCCCTGACCCGGCTGATCGGGTCCTTCGCCTGCCACGCCTCGACCTCGCTGGCGATCCGGTAGCGGGTCGGGTCGTCGGAGGTGGTGTGCGCGCCCATCCGGTACGTGTACGCCTCGATCAGGCTCGGGCCCTGCCCGTGCCGGGCGTTGTCCAGCGCGGTGCGGGTGACCGCGTACGTGGCCAGCACGTCGTTGCCGTCCACCCGTACGCCGGGGAAGCCGAAGCCGGCGGCCCGCTGGTAGAGCGGGATGCGGGTCTGCCGCTCCAACGGCTCGGAGATGGCGTACTGGTTGTTCTGGCAGAAGAAGACCATCGGCGCGTTGAACACGCCCGCCCAGACGAACGCCTCGTTGACGTCGCCCTGGCTGGTGGCCCCGTCACCGAAGTACGCGATCACGGCTTCGCCGTCGTCGGTGCCGGTCTTGCCGTCCATGGTGATCCCCATGGCGTAACCGGTGGCGTGCAGGGTCTGCGCCCCGATCACGATCGTGTACATGTTGAACTTGAACTCGTTCGGGTCCCAGCCGCCCTGGTCGACGCCGCGGAACAGGCCGAGCGGCATGATCGGGTCGATGCCCCGGCAGTAGAGGACACCGTGCTCCCGGTAGGTCGGGAAGGCCATGTCCTGGGTACGCAGCGCCCGCCCCGAGCCGACCTGGGCGGCCTCCTGGCCGAGCAGACTGGCCCAGATGCCCAGCTCGCCCTGACGCTGGAGAGCGGTCGCCTCGGCGTCCAGCTTCCGGACCAGCACCAGGTCGCGGTAGAGCCCGCGGTATTCCTCGTCGGTGAAGTCGACGCGGTACTCGGTGCCGTCCGGACCGGTGACGCTGTCGATCCGTTCGCCTTCGGGGGTCAGTAGCTGCACCAGCTCAGGGTCGCCGGCCGCGCCCTTCCTGGAGCGGGGTGCGGCCCGCCTGCTGCGGGTGGTGCCCCCGGGGTCGCCCTTTGCCATCGGTCTCTCCCTGTCGTGTCTGCGTCGGCACCGGGGGGTCACCCGGCCGCGCAACTCGTGCGCCTGTCCGGCTGCTGCCGGACCGGTTCCTGGCGGCCGCGCCTAGCCCCGGTGGGGGTTGCCGCGCGGCGTGAGCCGGGTTCTGGCCGAACCCGGATCGGGAGCGCCGGCGCCGGGCCGCGCCTGCCGCGAGGGTGCGCGGAGGTCACGGCTGCGTTGCCGTCGTGCTCCATATTCGCAGAGCAGGTGAGCGCGCCCACAGTACGCCCGCCCCGCATCCCGACCGGCCACGCTTTGCGATTGTTTGTCGTCATCATGCCGTCCTGCGTTTCCAGGGCGATCCGGCGATGATTCGTCACCGTTCGGTCAGGCCCGCGTGTCGACACGCGGTGGAGGTTGGCTGACGCAGGGTGACTACGTAAGGCTGATTCCCGCAGGATCGCGCCTATCGGGTTGTTTGCCAGCTTTAGGCGGGGCGTCTTCATCTCCTCGACGGCTACGACAAGGGGTGTGCGGTGCACGAGCCAGCTGACGGTCCCGGCACACCGGCGCTCGGCCGGCACCGGTCCGCAGGCGGTTACCGCCGCGTGGTGGGCGTCCACCGTGCTCCCGGCGGCGGCCCCACCCGGGGCTACCTGCTCACCGTCGCCCTGCTGGCCGGGACCGCGTCGATGCCGATCCTCGCCGCGATCAGCGCCGGCTCGGCCACTCCGGGCAGCACCGCACTGCCGGACAGCAGCACCCCGTTCATCCCGACCCCGTCGGTCGGGCCGGTGTTGATCCCGATGCCGATGACCAGTCAGCCGGCGCTCCCGCCGCTCGGCACCCCCAGTGTCGTACCGACCAGCGGCTGGCTGCCCGCCGCTCCGCGACGCCCGGCGGAGGAGCCGGCCCCGGCGGACCGGGGTCCCGCCCCGCGGACGACGACCGGGCCGCTCGCGCCGAATCCCACCCGGGGTTACTCGCCCCCCGCCCGCCCGCCCGTTGCTCCGCCACCACCGACCGCTTCACCGACCGACCCGGGCCCGACCGGTTCACCCGACCCGGACCCGACCGATCCGGATCCCACCGGCTCACCCGACCCGGACCCGACCGATCCGGACCCCACCGGTTCGTCAGACCCGGACCCGACCGACCCGCCGGATCCGGACCCGACCGGCTCGACCGGGCCCGATCCGACCCCGACCCTGACGCTGGACCCGACGCCCACGTTCGACCCGACGCCGACTGTCGACCCGACCGCCACGCCGGCTCCGACCTGCCCGACGGGCGCCGTGACCGCCACACCCACCAGCACCCGGTCCGTGCCGCCGTCCAGGACATTCGTGCCGCCGTCCGCGATGCCCGCGCCACTGCCCACCACGCCCGGGACGACTGCCGCACCGAGCAGCCGGCGCGGTCCCGCGATTCCGTCGTCGCCGGCCGACGCCTCGGCTGCCGCGACCGGCCCGGTGCCGCCGGCCCGACCGATGCGCTCCGCGGTGTCCCCAGCGGTACGGTGACGAGCAGGCGCGGCCCATCCGGTGCCGACGGCGTTCGACGGTAGGCGCGTACCGCGGGGGGTGGCGTGGGCGGCGGTGCGAAACTCCGCCCGGTCACCCGACCCGGCCCGGGGCAGCGACTCGCCCGGCTGGTCACCGAGGTGACCGCACCGGCGGTGCTGGTGTCGTTGCTGATCCTCACCGTGAGCTGGCACAGCGCGAGCCGCCCCGGTCAGGGTCTCGTCTGGGGTCTGCTCGCCACCGTTTTCGTGACCGGCATCCCCTTCGCCTACATCGTCAGCGGAGTACGCCGTGGCCGGCTGACCGACCACCACGTCGGGCGGCGGGAGCAGCGCCGGGCCCCGTTGCTGGTCGGCCTCGGCTCGGTCGCGGGCGGGCTCGGCCTGCTCACCGTGCTCGACGCGCCCCGCCCGGTGCTGGCGTTGGCGTTGGCCGGGCTGGTCGGCCTCGCGGTCACCGTGTCGGTCAGCCACTGGTGGAAGATGTCGATCCACTCGGCGGTGGCCGCCGGCGCTCTGGTCATCCTGACGCTGACCTTCGGCACGCACGTGGTGATCGCCGCCCCGGTGTTGGCGTTGGTCGGCTGGTCCCGGGTGCGGTTGGGGGACCACACGGTGCCGCAGGTGCTCGCCGGCGGGCTGCTCGGCGCGCTGATCGCCGCAGCGGTCTTCGGCCCGCTGCGCTGAACGCGCCCGCCGCGTCGAGGCGGCCCGACGCCGAGGGCCGGGTCGGGACGGGCGGCTTCACGCCGCCCCCTCGAATGTCGTCAGGCGCCGTCGTCGGCGAGGCGGTGCCGGTTCGCCTCGATCCACGCGTCCAGGGCGGCCGGGTCGTCCGGGTCCACCCCGTCGGCCATCAGTTGTGCCACGGCGGCGGTGGCGGCGCTGCGCCGCTCGCCCGTCGAGTAGAGACGGGCGAACTCCGGAACCATCTCCTCGATCGCCTCGTCGGTACGCGTCGTCGCCGCCTCGGGCAGGCCGCGCTGACGGGACGCGTACCGCGCCCACGCGCGCAGCACGCGGGGCAGCATCGCCGCGTCGTCCATGTCGAGCACGGCCCGGCGGTGCACCCAGTCGAGCAGGAACAGCCCGGACACCGCTGGGCTCCAGCGCATGGGGTCGGCGTCCGGGAAGGTGGCCGAGTGGTCCAGCAGCAGGCTCAGGCAGAAGTGCAGCGAGGCCAACTCGGGGCCGTCGACGGAATCGAGGCCGAACCGGGTGGCCTCCGGTGCGGCCAGGAACCGCCGGACCAGGTCGGTGCGTTCGGCGGCGGAGAGCGGCTCGACCTCCGCCGGGCCGGTCGGGTCGGCCGCGGTGGGCAGCATCGCCAGTCGGGCGCCGACCAACGCCCGGTCGGTGGCGAGCGAACCCTCGCCCGGCAGCTCGCTCAGCTCGTCGGTCACCGCGAGGTGGCGGGCCACCTCACCCCGGAGCCGGGCTGGGTTCTCGGTGCGGAACCAGGTCAGCTCGTCGTCCGCGCACATCTGCCGGACCTGGTCCAGGATCCGTTCCGCCGGCCCGCCCACGAAGATGTCCTTGGTGATGCCGATGTTGTGGTCCACCAGCGCGACCAGCGCGTGCTCGGCGCCGCCGGACTCGTCGTCGTAGGCGAAGGTGGCGAGGTAGGAGGTCTGGTCGCCGTAGACGTCGCCGTACGCCCAGGAGCCGGTCAGGTGCACCCGGCCGAGCTGACCGGTCCAACTGGGCGCCTGGCTGCCGGGGCGCACCCGTTCGGTGCCCGTGGCGTCCGGGACGAGCCTGGCGAAGATCTGGCGGATGGTCGTCGCCGACGCGATCCGGCGGCGGGCGGTGGCGGCGAGGAACCCGGTGACGAACTCCCGTACGGCGGTGTCGCGGTCGGTCTCCGCGATCGCGTAGACACTGCCCAGTAGCGCGCTGCCGAGCATCTCGGCGTCGAGGGCGGACTCCAGCTTGGTCACGTCGCGTGCGGCGTGCAGCACCGCGTCGTAGGGGGTCTGTGGCGTGGCCATGCTCCGACCCTACGCCGCCCGGGGCGTACGCAGAGCGGTAGCGAGCCGCCCGGAACGTCAGCGGCGGGCGGCGTCCCGCAGCGCGTCGCGTGCCTGCGCGTACGAGCCGAGCACGATTCGCACCGGTGCGAGCACGTACTCCTCGCCCACCTCGGAGACCCGGACCGTCAGCCGTTGCCGGGCCCGGGCCCGCGCTCTCCGGGCTGCCCAGCGCACCACCGGTCGGGTCAGCGCGGCCACCAGCAGCCCGGCCAGCAGGCCGCCGAGCAGCAGAACGGTGGGCATCGGCACCTGCCCGACCATCGGGTTGTCCAACGCGGGCAGGCCGAGCGCCCGTAGCGCGTAGCCGAGCACCAGCCAACCCAGGCCGACCGCGGCAGCCACCGTCACCAGCCACTGCACACCGCCGACGACCCGCCACCACACCGGTTGACGGTCCAAACCGAGGTCGGTGCCGGCGATGGCGCGGTCCAACGCGTCCGGCAGGTCGTCCAGGCGGGACCGGGCGGCGGCGGTCACCGCCGTCGGCCAGGTGGCGGGCAGGCCGCCGGCGGCCCGGTCGGCCACCGCGCGGATCGCCAGCCCGAGGGCGGAGCGCTGCGCGACCGTCGGGTCCGGCACCGAGGTCGCCGCCACCAGGCTCTCCGACGGGTCGGCGTCCGCGCCGGCCGGGCCGGGTAGGTGCAGCCGCCGCAGCGGATCGGGCCGCAACCGCCGCCAGCCCCGAACCACCGGCCAGCCGGTGGTCGCGCCGGCCCGATGCCGGTACGCCCGCTCCACCGCCTCGCTCACCGCCGGCACACCGGCGGCATCGGCCAACGCCCGGTTCAACGCGGCGACGGCGCCGTCGTCCGGCCCACCGGCGGGCCGGGACGAGCCGACCAGCTCGTCCAGCGCGACGACGACGCTGTCGACGTCACCGGCGAGCCGCCGCAGCGCGGCCTGCCGCTCGGCGACGGTCCGTTCCAACGCGTCGCGCAACCCGACCATCCCGGCCGGGTCGATGGCGGTGGTGGACAGCAGGGGCACCCCGGTCAGCCCGTCCGTGTCGAGCAGCCGCCGCAGGTCGTCCATGACCCGGGGCAGCTCGGTCGGGGGCAGCCGGTCGGCCTGGTTGAGCACGACGACTGTGACGTCGCGGTGCCGGTGGAACTCCCGCAGGTAGTTGTCGTGGACGACCCGGTCGGCGTACTTCTGCGGGTCGACCACCCAGACCACCTGGTCGACCAGGCCGAGAAGGCGGTCCACCTCGAGCCGGTGGGACCGTTGCACCGAGTCGAAGTCGGGCAGGTCGAGCAGGATCAGCCCGTGCAGCGCGGTCTCGTCGTCAGCGTCCAGGGCGCTCTCCCGGACGAAGCGGTGTCGGGGCAGCACGCCGATCCAGTCGAGCAGTCGGTTGGCGTCCTCCAACGGACCCCACACGCAGGCGTGGGTGACGCCGGTGGTGGGGCGGCGGACGCCGACCGGCGAGAGCTGGAGCCGAGCCAGGGCGTTGAACAGGCTCGACTTGCCGCTGCCGGTGGCGCCGGCCAGGGCCACCACGGTGTGGTCCCGGGACAGCGCGAGCCGGGTGCCGGCCCGCTCGACCACCGTGTGCGCGGGTACGAGTTCGGCGTCCGGCAGCAGGCCGTCCACCGCGGCCAGGAACCGGCGTACCGCTTCCAGGCGGCCGATCAGCTCGTCGGCGTCGACCCGCTGGTCCCCGCGGAAAGCCTCGCGGAGCCGGCCGGTGATGTTCGTCACCGGGAACCCTCCTCGTCGACGGCGGGCGGGGTGTCACCGTCGGCGGACAGGCCGCTGCGGTGTCGGGCCAGCTCGACCCGCCCGGCGGCCCGACGTAGGCCGTCGCCGACCTCCGCGGCGGGGCGGGCCTCCGCGCTGCGGCTCAGGAAGCGGTCGGCCTCCGCGTCGAGCAGCGTCCGCACCCGGCTCAGCAGATCGGTGCGGGCCTTCGCAGCGAGGGTACGCACCGCCTGGTCGCCGAAGATCGCCTGGAGGACGGCCTGCGCGGCGACGGTGGTGCCGGCGCCGGTGGCCACCTCCAAGCCGGTGGGGATGAACGCCGTGGAGGCGAAGACCGCGATCATCACGGCCAAGCCGGTGGCGTTGACCGCGTACGCGGCCGTGCGGGCCACGAACCGTTTGTCACCGCCCTCGACCCGGACCAGCTCCAGGACCCCGCGCTGCCAGTCGCGGACCATCCGTTCGGCGCGTTCCGGCAGATCGTCGCTCGGGTGGGCGAGCGCGGGGTCGAGCAGCTCGGCACCGGCCGGGTGTGCCTTCCACCCGGTGTACGCGGATTCGGCCGCCTCCGAGGCCACCCCGCGCAGCAGTGTCACCAGCTGCGACTCGATGGCGTTGCGAAGTTCGGTGGCGGGTGCCGGACGCCCCGTGACAGCGGCCACGACCCGGTCGCGTATGCGGCCGATCCGGGCCTCCAGGGTGCGGAACAGCTCGCCGGTGCCGACGAACTCCTGCCAGCGGGCGAGTACCTCACCCCGGAGCAGCCGACCGTCCTGGAGCCCCTGCTCGGCGGTGCGTTCGGCACCCCGGTACGCGGCCCGGACCCGCTCGTCCAGCGCGTCGGCGGTGGCGATCTGCTCGTCGGCGGCGTCGGCCAACTCCTCGACGGCGGGGTGCAGCGCGGCCAGCGCCCCGTCCAACGTCTGGCGGACCACCGCCGCCCGGGCGTCCGCGTCGGCGGCCAGCCGGGCGAACCAGTCGGCCAGCGACGCGGTCACCGCCTCGGGCAGCAGCCCCTGCCCGTCGACCCAGGTCTCCGGCAGCACGAACAGCGGCGCCTGGCCGAGGCCCTGTTCGGCGAGCATCTCGCCCAGGTGCGCGGCGATCTCGTCGGTGGCCTCGGCGGGCACCCGGTCCAGCACCATGGCGATCACCGCGCCTCGCGCCCGGGCGCTGCGCAGCAGCTCCCAGGGCACCGCGTCGGCGTACCGGGCGGCGGTGGTGACGAACAGCCAGAGGTCGGCGGCGGCCAGCAGTTGGGTGGCGAGTGCCCGGTTGGCGTCGACGACCGAGTCGATGTCGGGCGCGTCGAGGAAGGCCAGCCCGGCGGGCAGGGCCGGCGCGGTGACCAGCTGCAGGGTGCGCGAGTCTTCGCTCGGCTCGGTGGTGCGGGTCAGCCCGGGCAACAGGTCGCCCTGGCGGAACCAGGCGGCGTCGGACGGGTTGCAGACCAGCACCGGGGAGCGGGTGGTCGGCCGGAGCACCCCGGCGGCGCTGACCCGGGCCTTGACCAGGCTGTTGACCAGCGTCGACTTGCCCGCTCCGGTGGAGCCGCCGACCACCACGAGGAGGGGGGCGTCCAGCCGGGCGAGCCGGGGTAGGAGGTAGTCGTCGAGTTGGTCGGTGAGGGCCGCGGCGGTCTGCCGGGCGGCGCTGGCCGAGGGCAGCGCGAGAGGGTACCGGGCAGCACCCATCGCCTCCCGGAGGCCCGACAGCGCGCTGGGGAGGCTGTCGTCCCCGGTGGTGGCGGACGGCTCCTCCGCGACGTGCGGCGGGCCGGTGCGGGTGGCGACGGCAGGCGCGCCGGAACGGGTGGCGGGATCGCCGTGCGTCGTCACCGCTAAAGCGTGCCCGACCGATGCAAGGGAAGACAACCGGACGAGAATTGCGGGCCGGGTTGCGTCGGGTCGACTCAACCCGACTTGACGATTGGCCAACCCGTGGCACTATTGAGTCAAGTTCACTCAACTTGTGGTGGGGCCCGCTGCGGGCGGTGCTCGCCAGGCAGCCGCGGGCAGTGCCCGTCACCTGCACAACCTTACGAAGCGAGGAAGCGAAGATGGCACGTGCGGTCGGTATCGACCTCGGCACGACGAACTCCTGCGTCAGCGTTCTCGAGGGCGGTGAGCCCACCGTCATCGCCAACGCTGAGGGCTCGCGGACGACCCCGTCGATCGTCGCGTTCGCCCGCAACGGCGAGGTGCTCGTCGGTGAGGTCGCCAAGCGTCAGGCAGTGACCAACCCGGACCGGACGATCCGTTCGGTCAAGCGCGAGGTCGGCACGAACTGGTCCGTCGACATCGACGGCAAGAAGTACACCCCGCAGGAGATCTCGGCCCGGACCCTGATGAAGCTCAAGCGGGACGCCGAGGCGTACCTGGGTGAGCAGATCACCGACGCGGTGATCACCGTCCCGGCCTACTTCAACGACAGCCAGCGGCAGGCCACCAAGGAGGCCGGTGAGATCGCCGGCTTCAACGTGCTGCGGATCGTCAACGAGCCGACCGCCGCCGCCCTGGCGTACGGGCTGGACAAGGGCTCCAAGGAGCAGACCGTCCTGGTCTTCGACCTCGGCGGCGGCACCTTCGACGTGTCGCTGCTGGAGCTGGCCGAGGGTGTCATCGAGGTCAAGTCGACGAGCGGTGACAACCACCTCGGTGGCGACGACTGGGACCAGCGGATCATCGACCACCTGGTCAAGACGTTCCGTGGTGAGCACGGCATCGACCTCGGCCAGGACAAGATGGCCCTCCAGCGCCTCCGCGAGGCCGCCGAGAAGGCCAAGATCGAGCTGTCCGCCGCCACCACCACCAACATCAACCTGCCGTACATCACCGCCGGCGCGGCCGGCCCGCTGCACCTGGACGTGACGCTCAGCCGCGCCGAGTTCCAGCGGATGACGCAGGACCTGCTGGACCGCTGCAAGGGCCCGTTCGAGCAGGCCGTGAAGGACGCCGGGATCAAGATCTCCGACGTCGAGCACGTCATCCTGGTCGGTGGTTCGACCCGGATGCCCGCCGTGACGGACCTGGTCAAGCAGCTCACCGGTCGCGACCCCAACAAGGGCGTCAACCCGGACGAGGTCGTCGCCGTCGGCGCCGCCCTCCAGGCCGGTGTGCTCAAGGGTGAGGTCAAGGACGTCCTGCTGCTCGACGTGACCCCGCTGAGCCTGGGCATCGAGACCAAGGGCGGCATCTTCACCAAGCTGATCGAGCGCAACACCACCATCCCGACCAAGCGCTCCGAGGTCTTCACCACTGCTGACGACAACCAGCCGTCGGTGCTGATCCAGGTCTTCCAGGGTGAGCGTGAGATCGCGGCCTACAACAAGAAGCTCGGCACCTTCGAGCTGACCGGTCTCCCGCCGGCGCCGCGTGGCGTGCCGCAGATCGAGGTCGCCTTCGACATCGACGCCAACGGCATCGTCAACGTGCACGCCAAGGACCTGGGCACCGGCAAGGAACAGAAGATGACGATCACCGGCGGCTCGTCGCTGCCGAAGGACGACATCGAGCGGATGCGCCGGGATGCCGAGGAGCACGCGGAGGAGGACAAGCGCCGCCGCGACGACGCCGAGACCCGCAACGTGGCCGAGGCGCTCCAGTGGCAGACCGAGAAGTTCCTGGCGGAGAGCGGCGACAAGCTGCCCACCGAGAACCGGGAGCAGCTCAACGAGGCCCTCGGCGAGCTGCGGGGCGCCCTCGGCGGGCAGGACATCGAGAAGATCAAGTCCGCGCACGAGAAGCTCGCGCAGGTCTCCCAGCAGGCCGGTTCGCTGCTCTACTCGCAGCAGGCCGAGCAGGGTCAGCAGCCGGGTGGCGAGCCCGGCCCGGGTGCGACCGGTGCGACCGGCGGCTCGCAGGCCGGCGGCGCCGACGACGTGGTCGACGCGGAGATCGTGGACGAGGACGGCAAGAAGTGACCGTCGGCCTCCGACACGTACCCACGGCGAAGGGGATGAGGTAGCCGCATGACGCAGAAGCCACGAGCCGCCGACCCGGGCGACACCGGGTCGACGCCGGGTGGCTCCGCGCCCACGGAGCCGACCACCGGCGACGGGGAAGGGGTCGTCATCCGCAACAACCGCAAGCTCATCGACACGTCGGAGCCGGAAGGCACCGCCGCCGATGCGGAGACCGGCGTGCCGGCCGAGGGTCTGGTCGAGGACGCCGAGGTCGTGGTCGACGAGATCGAGGTCGAGGTCAACGCCACCGACGGTCCGGAACCCTCCGGGCCGCCGGTGGTGGACGCCCCGGCGCAGCCGGTCGACGGCGGCGGCACGGGCGGTTCGCTCGGCGCCGAACTGGAGGCGCTCCGGGCCGACCTGGACGAGCGGACCAGGGACCTGCAGCGGGTGTCGGCGGAGTACGCCAACTACCGCAAGCGGGTGGACCGGGACCGCAGCCTGGTGCAGGAGCAGGCGACCGGCTCGGTGTTGGCCGCGCTGTTGCCGATCCTGGACGACCTGGACCGCGCTCGGGAACACGGCGACCTGGTCGGGCCGTTCGGCACGGTGGCGGAGCAACTCACCACCGCGCTGGGCAAGTTCGGCCTGAACGCCTTCGGCGAGCAGGGTGACCCGTTCGACCCGACCCGGCACGAGGCGGTCGCGCACCAGACCTCGGCCGACGTCAGCGAGCCGACCTGCGTGCAGGTCATGCGGCGCGGCTACCAGCTCGGTGAGCGGCTGCTGCGCCCCGCGCTGGTCGCGGTCGCGGATCCGGAATAGTGCGAGACAGTGACCGGGCCGTCCCGCCCACCCCCGGGTGGGCGGGACGGCCGGGCCACGAAGGTCGAGAGGAGGTGGACCGGTGAGTTCCAAGGACTGGATCGAGAAGGACTTCTACGCCGTGCTCGGCGTGGACAAGGCCGCCTCCGCCGATGACATCAAGAAGGCGTACCGCAAGATCGCCCGAGAGTCGCATCCGGACCACAACCCGGGCGACCCGAAGGCCGAGGAGCGGTTCAAGGCTGCCTCCGAGGCACATCACGTGCTGTCGGACACGGGTCGCCGCCGTGAGTACGACGAGATGCGCTCGCTGTTCGGCTCGGGAGCCTTCCGCCGCAACGCACGGGGCGGGGGCCAGCCGGGCGGCATGCCGTTCGACGTCTCCGACATGTTCGGCGGTGCCGGTGGCGGCGACCGCCGCTTCGGAGGCGCCGGCTTCCAGGACCTGTTCAGCTCGATCTTCAGCGGTGGTCAGGCCGGTGGTCAGACCGCGCCACGCGGTCCGGCCCGTGGTCGGGACGTGGAGACCGAGGTGGCGCTCGACTTCGGTGACGCGGTCCGCGGGGTGACGCTGCCCCTGACGCTGCGCGCGCCGGGAGTCTGCGAGACCTGCCACGGCAACGGGGCGAAGCCGGGCACCCAGCCCCGCACCTGTCCGGTCTGCCACGGTGCCGGAGTCACCACCCGCGACCAGGGGGCGTTCAGCTTCTCCGAGCCGTGCCGCAACTGTCAGGGCGTCGGCACGGTCGTCGAGGAGAAGTGCCCGGAGTGCCACGGCAGCGGCGGTGTCACCAAGACCCGGACCATGAACGTGCGGTTCCCGGCCGGGGTGGCCGACGGTCAACGCATCCGGCTGGCCGGGCGCGGTGAGCCGGGCGAGCGCGGCGGTCCGGCCGGCGATCTGTTCGTGCACGTCAAGGTTCGGCCGGACGAGCTGTTCGGGCGTACCGGCGACGACCTGACGTTGAGCGTGCCGGTCACCTTCGCGGAGGCCGTGCTCGGCACGGACCTGCGGGTGCCGACGCTCGACGGCGCGGTGACCCTGCGGGTTCCGCCGGGGACGCCGAGCGGCCGGGTGCTGCGGGCCCGTGGCAAGGGTGTGGTTCGCCGCGACGGCCAGGCCGGTGACCTGCTGGTCACGTTGGACGTGGTGGTTCCGGCCCGGTTGTCCGACGAGGCGCGCGCGGCCCTGGAGGCGTTCGCCGAGCAGAGCCCGCCGGCGGCGCGGGAACATCTCGACGCTCGGGTGCGTCGGGTCGGTTAGTCCGATGGAATGGACGCGGAGGTGAGCGGGATGTCGGGCGAGTTCCTCGGTTCGGGTGACCCTGCCTACGAGGCCAAGGTGCTGATGATCTCGGTTGCGGCTCGGATGGCGGGGATGCACCCACAGACCCTGCGCCAGTACGACCGACTCGGGCTGGTGCAGCCCGGCCGGGCTGCCGGCGGCGGTCGCCGGTACAGCGTCCGTGACGTGGTGCTGCTGCGCGAGGTGCAGCGGCTCAGCCAGGACGACGGGATCAACCTGGCCGGCGTCAAGCGCATCATCGGGTTGGAACGACTGCTGGAGCAGGCCCAGCAGCGGGTGGCTCGGCTGGAGGCGGAGCTCGACGCCGCGTACCGCCGGATCGCCGAACTGGAGTCGCTGGCCCGCTTCCCGGGCAGTGACCTGGTGCCGACCAACCGCACGTCCACGGCGCTGGTGGTGTGGCGGCCTCGCCGCACGCCCGGTCGCTGACTCGCCGCTCATCCCGGATCCGTCTCCTCGGCCCGGGCCGTACCGGATTTCCCGGCGCGGCCCGGGCCGCTTCGGTTAACCTGTCGATACGGGTCCAATCGCATTAATCCGGACCTACCGGCATGGCGAGGGGGAGCGATGGCGGAGCCGGCGAAGAACGTGGCCCAGCAGACCGAGGACCGGTTGGAAGACCTGGCCGAAACCGTCCGCGAGAAGTTCGACAGGGTGACCAAGGGGACCTACCGGGACCGGCTCGCCGGCGGCAGGTTCGCCGAACCGGGCGAGAAGAGTCGACCCGAGGCGGAACGGAAGCAGGACTGACCGGTAACCGACGTGCGGGCCGGGACCCACGGGGGGTCCCGGCCCGTTCGCGTTGCGATGTGCGGGCCGGGACGCTGGTGATCGCAGGGCGGGCGTGCGTGATGTCGGGGCCCAGTTCCTACGGCGAGCCTTTCGAGCTGAATCGTTTACGACATCGCGTCGGGGCGAGGGCCTTGTTGCCCCCAGCCCTGCAGCCCGTGAATCGTCTACGACATCAGCTCGACAGTGGCGCAGACAGACACCGCCGTCACCGCGACGACCAGCTCGACCTCAGCCGAGGCGGCGGTTCTCGCGGACCAGGCCGCCTTCGCACCAGTCGCGATAGACGAAGAGGTCCGGTCGGGCCAGCAGCACCCGCCCGTTGTGCGCCCAGATCCTCATCAACTCGTCGCCCTCACGCTCGGCCTGTTCGACGAGTTTGCGGAAGCGGCGCTTGGGGTGGGCGCGGAAGTTCGTCCGGATGCCGTCGGCCGCGTAGATGTAGAGGCAGTGCAACGCGAAACGGCGCGCCGGGCAGGTCGGATCCATGGCTAACTCGAAGAGCGTCAGCACCAGTCGGTCGCCGGAGACCAGGAGGTCCCAGTCGGGTGGCATCGAGGCCAACGGCACCGAATCGGGCTTGTACGCCCAAGCTCGCAACTCCGCCGGGCTCGGATCGACGGGGTTAGCGAAGCCGTGGAACGTCGACTCCTGCACGCTCACCGGCCAACCTTCCGCTCTGGCCCGCGGGTGGCAACGCTGCCTGCGGACCCTGGCTGCTGGGGCGAAACGGTAACCCGCCGTCGGGTGCTGCGGTAGCCCCCGTGGGGAGCAATTCCGCAACCGTTGGCACGGGTGGGTCGTAGGCATCGACAGTGCAGCCGATCATGCTCCTATGACAATCCACGTTCAACGCTTCCAGCCCGGTGCCGAGGCTCAGTTCGTGATGGGGCTGGAATGGCTTTTCGCCCCTCCCGGGGGCCGTCCCGTGGATTGGGACAACGACCGTGCCATCGAGCGGACCGCGCAATTGCTCACCGACGAAGACGTCGCACTCTTCGGGGCGCGATCGGACGAGGATCAGTTGGTCGGCGTGGCCAGCGTCTACGTGGACATCCTCTCGGTGCGCTTCGGCCGGCGGGCTTCGATCGAGGATCTCGCCGTACACCCCGGGTGGCGCTCCCGGGGTGTCGGCTCGACCCTCCTGACGGTGGCCAGGACGTGGGCGCACGAGAAGGGCGCCGACTACGTGTTCCTGGAGTCCGGGCTGGCCCGGACCGAGGCGCACCGCTTCTACCTTCGCGAGGGTGCGACCCACGCCGCCGCGGCGTTCCGGTGGACCGGAGGACCCACCCGCTGACGTGTGCGGTCAGTCGTGGATCGGCACCGACAGTTGCCGTTGCGCGGCCGCGCGGGTACGCAGCCACCGCTTGAACCACGGGAAGTCCGGCAGTCGGGCCAGGATCGGCCCGGTCACCACGGTGATTAGGACGTACGTCGCGGCCAGCGCCGCCAGCCTCGGCTCGACGCTCCCGGCGGCGACCGCGAGACCGGCGATGACGATCGAGAACTCACCACGGGGTACGAGTGACAGACCGGCCCGCCATCGACCCGGTTCGGCGATGCCGACGCGGCGAGCGGCCAGGTAGCCGGTGAGCGTCTTCGTCGCCATCGTGACGATGGCCAGGGCGAGCGCCGGCAACAGCACCGGCGGGATGTCCCGTGGGTCGGTGACCAGGCCGAAGAAGACGAAGAACACGGCGGCGAACAGGTCCCGAAGCGGGGAGAGCAACTCGGTCGCGTGGTGCGCCACCGGACCGGAGAGCGCGATGCCGACCAGGAACGCGCCGACCGCCGCGGACACCTGCAGCTTCGCCGCGATGCCCGCGACCAGCACCGTCAGGCCGAGTACGCCGAGCAGCAGCGCCTCCGGGTCCTTCGCCGACAGCGCGGACGAGATCAGGTGGCCGTACCGGATGGCGACCACCAGCACGATCAGCACAGTACCCACCGCGACGGTGAGCGCGATGCCACCGCCGACCAGGCCGCTGCCTAGCAGCACGGCGGTGACGAGTGGCAGGTAGAGGGCCATCGCCAGGTCCTCGATGACAAGCACCGAGAGGACCACCGGGGTTTCCCGGTTACCAAGTCGTCCCAGGTCGGCGAGGACCTTGGCGATCACCCCCGACGAGGAGACCCAGGTGATGCCGCCGAGCACCAGGGCAGCGACCCAGTCCCAGCCGAGCAGCAGAGCGAACCCTGCTCCGGGCAGCGCGTTGAGAACACCGTCGATCAGCCCTGCCGGTGCCGCCGACCGGAGGTTGCCGACCAACTCGTTGGCCGAGTACTCCAGGCCCAGCATCACCAGCAGCAGGATGACACCGATCTCGGCGCCGACCGCGAAGAACTCCTCGCTGGCATCGAGTGGCTGCAGCCCGCCGTGCCCGAACGCGAGCCCGGCGAGGAGGTAGAGGGGAATGGGTGAGAGGCCGAAGCGCCGGCTGAGCCGGCTGAGGAGCCCGAGGAGGAGCAGAAGCGCGCCGACTTCGATGAGCAGCGTGGTGAAATCGTGCATCCGCCTCAGCCGTCCGGGTCACTGTCGGCGAGGATGGCGGACACACCGTCGAGACCCCTGCGGGTCCCGACGACGACCACCACGTCGCCGGCCGCGAAGCGGAAGGAGGGGAGTGGCGAGACGATCACTTCGCCTTCGCGCAGCACCGCCACGATGGAGGCGCTGGTGCGGGTACGCGCCTTGGTGTCGCCGAGCTTCCGGTTGACGTACGGCGACCCGGCCGGAATGGCGATCTGCTCGGTGAGCAGACCGGCGGCCTGCTCGCGGAGCCCGGAGAGTTGACCGAGCATCAGCGACGCGCCGAGAATGTCGGCCAGAGCCTCGGCCTCGTCGTCGGTCAGCGGAATGTCCGCCTGGCAGGCGTCGGGATCGTCGGGATCGTAGAGGACGAGATCACGGCGGCCATTGCGGTGGGAAACGACGCCCAGGCGGCGTCCGGACTCCGTCACCAGGTCGTGACGTACCCCGATCCCGGGTAAGGCGGTCTGCTCGACACGTACTCGCACCCGCCAAGGCTACCGCTCGGTGAACAAAGCGCAGATCTTGGAGTGACAGCGCTCGACCTCATCCGACCCCTCCATGATCGACTCGACTTCGGCGAAGTCGGGGTGTCCCAGCGCCGGGATACCGCAACTTTCAGGAAGTCGAGTCGATCAAGCGCTCGTGGTGGTCGGGTCGATCAAGCGCTCGTGGGTGGTCGAGTCGATCGAGCGCTCGCGTCGGTCAGGTGAGGCTGGCGAAGAACTCGCGGATGTCGGTGACCAGGACGTCGGTGGCCTGGTGGGCGGCGTAGTGGCCGCCGACGTCGCCGCGGCCGTCGACGTCGGCCTCGTATGCCGTCCACCGGACGATGTTCGCGTGGTCCCGTTCGGCGAAGCGGCGGATGGACTGGAAGTCACCGGGGAACATGGCCAGCGCGGTCGGGGCGGTGGTCGGCCCGGTCGGCGGCTCGCCGGCGTGCGCGTCCTCCCAGTAGAGCCGGATCGCCGAGGCGGCCGTGCCGGTGAACCAGTAGAGCGCCACGTTGGCCAGGATGAAGTCGGCGTCCAGGCTCTCGTCGAAGAGTTGGGCGTTCCAGGCGAGCAGCCCCACCGGTGAGTCGGCCAGACCGAACGCGAGGGTCTGCGGCTGCTGGCTGTGCACCTGGTTGAAGGAGAACTTGTTCTCGTAGAACCACTGGAGGTGCCCGAGCGCCGCCTGGTCGGCCTCAGAGAGCCCGGCGAACTCGGCCGGGTCGCCCGAGGGGAACGAGAAGAGTTGGGTGACGTGTACGCCGAGCACCCGCTCCGGCGCGATCCGGCCCAGCTCCGGCGCGATCATCGAGCCGGCGTCGTTGCCGACCGCGCCGTAGCTGTCGTACCCCAGGCGGTTCATCAGCTCGGCCCAGGCGCTGGCGGTGCGGAACCGGTTCCAACCGGCGCTGCGGGTCGGGCCGGAAAAGCCGAAGCCGGGCAGCGACGGGATGACCAGGTGGAAGGCCGGCGCGTCCGGGTCGGTTGGCTCGGTGAGCGGGGCGATCACGTCGAGGTACTCCAGCACCGAGCCGGGCCAGCCGTGGGTGAGCACCAGCGCGGTGGCGTCCGGCCGGGACGAGCGGACGTGCAGGAAGTGGATCCGCTCGCCGTCGATCTCGGTGACGAACTGCGGGTGGGCGTTCAGGCGGGCCTCGACGGCACGCCAGTCGAACTCGCCCCGCCACCTGTCGACGAGGGCGCGCACCCGGCCGGTGCTCATCCCGTACGAGTCGCCGGCACCGGGCAGGTCGGCGGGCCAGATCGTGCGGTCCAGGCGGGCGGCCAGGTCGTCGAGGGCGGTCTGCGGGATCTCGACGCGGAACGGGCGGATCGCGGTGCCGGTCATCTCGGAACTCCTTCGGAACGGAATGTTTCGTTCTGCAATCACAGTAGCAGACCGGAACGATCCGTTCCACTGATAGTCTGGTGTCATGCCGACCTCATCCGAGAAGACGCTGGGCGGCCGCCGCGCCCAGGCCGCCCGCAACGACGAAGTCATCCTCGAAGCCGCCCGCGCGGTCTTCCTGGACGACCCGAAGGCCCCGATCGCCGCCGTCGCCGAGCGTGCCGGGGTCGGCATCAGCGCCCTCTACCGGAGGTACGCGAGCAAGGAGGACCTGCTGCGGCGGCTCTGCCGCGACGGGTTGCGCCGGTACATCGCCGAGGCCGAGACGGCTCTCGCCGAGCCGGACGACTGGACGGCGTTCCGCACCTTCCTGGCCGGGGTGGTCGACGCCGACGTGCACTCGCTCACCGTCCACCTGGCCGGCACCTTCACCCCGACCGAGGAGATGGGTCGGGACGCGATGCGCGCCGGCGAGTTGGCCGCCGCCCTGTTCGATCGGGCCCGCGCCAGTGGTCGGCTGCGCCCGGACGTGGTCGTCCAGGACCTGGGGCTGTTGCTTGAGGCGTGCGCCGCGGTGCGCGTACCCGATTCGAAGCGGGCCGGTGAGCTGCGCCGCCGGCAGCTCGCGGTGCTGCTCGCGGGCCTGTCGGCCGTGCCGACCGCGGACCCGTTGCCCGGTCCGGCACCCGCTGCGGGCGAGTTCGACTGGCGGTGGCGTCGCCGGGAGTGACGGGCGTCACAGCGCTAAGGTTGAGCGGAATACGCTCAACTCTGGTTGTGTCCAACCCAATGGACATCGCCGATCCGGGGGAGCCCATGAACACCGAGAAACTCACCACCAAGAGCCGCGAGACCATCACCGGCGCCGTCGCGCTGGCCAACCAGCGCGGTCACGCCACCGTGGAGCCCTGGCACCTGCTGCTGTCCCTGCTGGACACCGACGGATCGACCGCCACCGGTTTGCTGCGCGCCGTCGGGGCCGACCCGACCGAGCTGCGCCGGGCCGCCCAGCGTGCGGTCGACGCCCTCCCGGCCGCCCGGGGCTCCAGCATCGCCGAGCCGACGCTGGCCCGGGAGTTCGTCAACGCCATCGGTGCCGCCGAGCAGATCGCCCGTCCACTGGGCGACGAGTACACGTCCACCGAGCACCTGCTCGCCGGTCTGGCCCGGGTGGGTGGCGCGGTCTCCGGCCCGCTGAAGGCGGCCGGTGCCACCGAGGAGGCGCTGGTCGCGGCCTTCCCGACCGTTCGCGGTGGCGACCGCCGGGTCACCACCGCCGATCCGGAGCAGACCTACCAGGCCCTCACCAAGTACGGCGTCGACCTCACCGCCAGCGCCCGGGACGGCAAGATCGACCCGGTCATCGGGCGGGACTCCGAGATCCGCCGGGTGATCCAGGTGCTCTCCCGGCGTACCAAGAACAACCCGGTGCTGATCGGCGAGCCCGGCGTGGGCAAGACGGCGATCGTCGAGGGCCTGGCCCAGCGGATCGTCACCGGCGACGTGCCCGAGTCGCTGCGCGACAAGAAGTTGATCTCGCTGGATCTTGGCGCGATGGTCGCCGGAGCGCAGTACCGGGGCCAGTTCGAGGAGCGGCTGAAGTCCGTCCTGGAGGAGATCAAGAACTCCAACGGGCAGGTCATCACCTTCCTCGACGAGCTGCACACCGTCGTCGGCGCCGGTAAGGGCGAGGGCTCGATGGACGCCGGCAACATGCTCAAGCCGATGCTGGCCCGTGGCGAGCTGCGGATGGTCGGCGCCACCACGCTCGACGAGTACCGCGAGCACATCGAGAAGGACCCGGCGCTGGAGCGGCGGTTCCAGCCGGTGCTGGTCGGCGAGCCGACGATCGAGGACACCATCGGCATCCTGCGCGGTCTCAAGGAGCGCTACGAGGTGCACCACGGCGTACGAATCACCGACGCCGCGCTGGTCGCCGCCGCCGCGCTGTCCGACCGCTACATCACCGACCGGTTCCTGCCGGACAAGGCGATCGACCTGGTCGACGAGTCGGCGTCCCGGCTCCGGATGGAGATCGACTCCCGTCCGGTCGAGGTGGACGAGATCGAGCGGGCGGTTCGCCGGTTGGAGATCGAGGAGATGGCGCTGGCCAAGGAGCCGGACGCCGCCTCGGTGGAGCGGTTGGAGCGGCTCCGTAAGGAACTGGCCGACAAGCGCGAGCAGCTCACCGTGCTCTCCGAGCGTTGGCAGACGGAGAAGAGCCACATCACCAAACTCTCCACCGCGAAGGAGGAGTTGGAGCGTCTCGGCGGCGAGGCCGAGCGGGCCGAGCGCGACGGTGAGCTGGAACGCGCCGCCGAGCTGCGCTACGGCCGGATCCCCGCGCTGAAGGTCGAGCTGACCCAGGCCGAGGAGGAGTTGGCCCAGCTCCAAGCCGACGGCGCGATGCTCAAGGAGGAGGTCGGCGCGGACGACATCGCCGCGGTGGTCGCCTCCTGGACCGGCATCCCCGCCGGTCGCCTGCTCGAAGGCGAGACGGCCAAGCTGCTCCGGATGGAGGAGTCGCTGGGCGGCCGGGTGGTCGGCCAGGCCGAGGCGGTGGGCGCGGTCTCCGACGCGGTACGCCGTGCCCGGGCCGGCATCGCCGACCCGGATCGCCCGACCGGCAGCTTCCTCTTCCTCGGCCCCACCGGTGTCGGCAAGACGGAACTCGCCAAGGCTCTCGCCGAGTTCCTCTTCGACGACGAGCGGGCGATGGTCCGCATCGACATGAGCGAGTACGGCGAGAAGCACTCGGTCGCCCGCCTGGTGGGTGCCCCGCCCGGCTACGTCGGCTACGACGAGGGCGGCCAGCTCACCGAGGCGGTGCGGCGTCGGCCGTACTCGGTGGTGCTGCTGGACGAGGTGGAGAAGGCCCACCCGGACGTCTTCGACGTGCTGCTGCAGGTGCTGGACGACGGTCGGCTCACCGACGGCCAGGGCCGCACCGTGGACTTCCGCAACGCGATCCTGATCCTCACGTCCAACCTCGGTTCGTCGGTGATCGGTGACCTGACGCTGGCCGAGGAGCAGCGCCGGGAGGGCGTCCTCGCCGTGGTCCGGTCGCACTTCAAGCCGGAGTTCCTCAACCGGCTGGACGACATCGTGGTCTTCGCCTCGTTGCGGGGTGACGATCTGCGCTCCATCGTCGACATCCAGTTGGACCGGATGCGGCGGCGGTTGGCCGACCGCAGGCTGGGCCTGGAGATCACCGACGCGGCCCGGGACTGGCTCGCCGAGCACGGCTACGACCCGATCTACGGTGCTCGCCCGCTGCGTCGCCTGGTCCAGACCGCGATCGGTGACCAGTTGGCGAAGTCCCTCCTGGCCGGCCGGATCCGCGACGGTGACACGGTCAAGGTAGACCGCGCCGAAACCGGAACCCTAGAGGTGACCGCCGCCTGACCCCGCCTGACCCCGCCGGACCGCGGTGATCAAGAGGTTTGCGTCAAGAAGTTGCCCTTTCCTGACGCAAACCTCTTGATCAACAGGGTGGGGAGCGGCTGGGCGGGGAAATGGGTTCGGCATGTTTGGTATCGGCAAGAAGTGGGAGCGCGAGCTGGAGTCGGCCATCGACACATTGGTCGCGGCCGACACGCTCGCCTTTGGTGGGGTCGGCATCGCCGGCACGTTGTTGCCGGTGACCGAGGCGTACCACCAGGTTGCGGCCATCCTCGACGACCACCCCGAGGAGGTACGCGAGCAGCTCGACCGGCTGCTCGCCGACGGCACACCCGCCGGCCGGGCGTACGCGGCGACGCTGCTGGAGCGGCTCGACCCGGCGGCGGCCCGAGCGGCGTGGACGTCGTTGCGGGACGACCCGAGCGAGTTCACCACCTTCGTCGGCTGCGTCATGGACCGGGAGACCATCGGCAACTACGCCACCCGACGCCTCGCCGCGGCGTGACCCGCACGCCGGACACCACGGGTGCCGTCGGTAGCTGAGCTGTCGGTCACGGTACGGGTCCCGACAGTGCCGACGGTTGTTACCGTCTGCGCCGACGTACCTGGGGAGGTTGTCGGGTGAGCGGGTCACTGGCGTACCTGGTGGTGGCGGTTGTCGTACTCGTGGTGGTCGTTGTCGTCGTGATCGTCGTGCGGGCCCGGCCCGACCGGACGCCGACGCCCGGACGGCCGCCGCGCGGTGGCCCGCTGCGCCTGGCTCTGCACGACCGTCTCCGCATCCGCGACCGGGAGTACGCGGTGAGCGGCACCATCCGCCTCGTCGAGGGGGACTGGAGTTGGGTGCAGCACCTGCTCGACGACGACTCCGGCACCCGGCACCGGCTCTCCGTGGAGGACGGCCCCGAGGTGGAGCTGGTGCTCTGGACGGACGAGCCGGGCGCGACGGTCAGCCCCGGTGCACCGACCATCGAACTCGGTCGGCGGCGCTACACCTGGACCGAGACCGGGCAGGCGCGCTACACCGCCACCGGGGAGACCGGGCTGCCGTCGGCCGGAACCGTGCGCTACCACGACTACCAGTCGGGTGGTGCCGCGCGGCTCTCCTTCGAGGCGTACGGCGAAGAGGGGTGGCGGGTGGCCCGCGGCGAGCTGCTCGACCCCGCCGATCTGACGATCCTCCCCACGAACGAGGACCGCTGAGCCGAACGGACGGGACGCGCGGGTCGCGGCGGCATGCCGAAGTGGCCGGTTGTCGATACGGTGTGGGCGCGATCTTAAGGGAAGGAGAATCGTGGTCGATTCCCAGAACACGCCGGCCCGTCAGCGGCCGTCCACCGTGTCGATTTCCAGTTATCTGCTCTACCTGTTCCTGGCCTGCCAGGTGATCAGCGTGATCATCACGCTCAGCACCATCGGCAAGACGCGCGACGCTCTCCGCGACGCGTACGAGGGCAGCACCGTCGAGAATGCCGACCAGGTGGTCGACGTCTTCGTCGCCGTCGGTGTCGGCGGCGCAATCGTGCTGTTGCTGGTCGCCATCGTGCTGGGCGTCCTGGCTCTGTTCAACAACCAGGGCCGCAACGGTGCCCGGATCACCACCTGGATCGTCGGCGGCATCATGGTCTGCTGCAGCGGTCTCGGCCTGGTCAGCAGTGCGGGCGGCGGTTTCACCGGTGGACAGGCCAGCGGTGACGGGCCGAGCGGCGAGGAGGTCCAGCGCCGCGTCGAGGAGGCGCTGCCCTCCTGGATCACCCCGGTCAGCCTCGTGCTCGGCGTGATCGGCCTGATCGCGCTGATCACGGCGCTGATCCTGCTGGCGCTTCCGAAGTCCAACGAGTTCTTCCGCAAGCCCACCGCGGCCTGGGAGCCGCCCACCCCGGGCGCCGGCTACCCAGCGCAGCCGCAGGGCCCTGGTCAGCCTGGCTACCCGCAGTCGACGGGTGAGCCCGGCTACCCGTCGAGCGGCGAGCCGAGCTACCCGCCGCCGGCCACGAACCGGCCGGACGACACCCCGCCCGCGGACCGTCCGGGGTCGACTCCGCCGTCGACGAGTTGACCGAGGGATAAGCACGACTCCGACGATCCCTCCGAGTAGGTTGCAACCCGACGCCTACCGGAGGGATTCGTCGTGTCGTACCCGGAATCGGCACCGGCCCGCCGGCCCGCCGTCGTCCTGCTGGCCGCTGTCGCGCTGCTGGTGATGGCGGCCGCCGCGCTCGCGTACGCCGTGGTCGACCTGGCGGTGCTGGGCGGGACGGTCGACGCGTTCCGCTCCGCAGCCCGGGACACCTCGGCCGGTCCGGAGCAGATCGCCGACGTGGTGACTCTGCTCCGGGCGTCGATCGTGCTGTCGGCGGTGGTGGCCGCGCTCTCCGCGCCGGTGCTCGCCGGCCTGGCCCTCGGGCTGTTGGCGGGTCGCAACGGCGCGCGGGTGGCGACCTGGGTGGTCAGCGGGCTGGGCCTGCTCGCCGGCTGTTGCAGCGTGGCGGTGCTGATCGGGGAACGGGCCGCACCCCTGCACCTGGGCTCCGGTGAGGAGGCGGTCGCCGAGCTGCTGGGGCTGATCGGCGACGCGTACCCGTCGTGGTGGATCCCGCTGAACGCCGGGCTTTCCGTCGCGCAGGGGCTCGGTTACCTTGTAGTAGCTACGCTGCTGGTCCTGCCGGCGGCCAACGCCTGGTTCGGTCGCCACCGCTCGACCGCACCGACCATGCCGTCCGCACCACAGGCGTTCACGCCTGCCCCGTACCAGCCGCCGTCGGCGCCACCCGCGCCCCCGTACCCGCCCAGGTGAAGGAATCCGCCGTGCCGCTCGATCCCTCGACCGCTGAGCGTCGGGCCCTGATCACCGGGGCCACGGCGGGCATCGGCGCGGCGTTCGCCCGGCGGCTGGCCGGCGACGGTTGGCAACTGGTGCTCATCGCCCGTGACGCCGCCCGGCTGACCGAGATGGCCACCGAGCTGGGATCGACCCACGGCCGGGTCGTGGAGACCATCTCGGCGGATCTGTCCACCGACGACGGCTGCGTCGCGGTGGAGCGGCGCATCGCCGACGGCAGCCCGGTGCACCTGCTCGTCAACAATGCCGGGATCAGCCTGAACAAGCCGTTCCTGCGCTCGACGGCCGAGGACGAGGCCCGCCTGTTGCGGCTCAACGTGCACGCGGTCATGCGACTGACGCTCGCGGCGCTGCGACCGATGACCGAACGGCGAGACGGGGCAGTGATAAATGTCTCTTCGGTAGCCGGTTTCGGCGCGGCCATGCCCGGCTCGACGTACTCGGCCAGCAAGGCCTGGGTCACCAACTTCAGCGAGTCGGTCGGCCTTTCGGCACGACCATTCGGTGTGCGCGTGATGGCTCTCTGTCCCGGCTACACCCGCACCGAATTCCACCAGCGGGCCGGGATCAACATGTCGAAGACGCCGGAATGGCTGTGGCTGCGGGCCGAGGATGTGGTCGACGAAGCCCTGCGTGACCTGCGCAAAGGCAAGATGGTCAGCGTCCCGGCGTGGAAGTACAAGATGGTCGTCGCGGGCATGCGGCATGCGCCACGGCGGCTACTCCAGGCTGTCGCGAAAGACACTCGCGGTCGCATCGGTCGCGACGAACGCTGACCCTCGACCGGCCCGTCCGACCCCGTGGGTCACCGAGGCGCTGCTGGCGCGCCGCTGTCAGGCCAGTAGCTGAGCGTAGTCGAACATAGCCAGTCATCGGTGCCCCGCCGGGCTGGTCAGGGTGGACCCCGCACACGGCGTTCAGACTTGAGCAGTAACCTCTATCGCCATGGGGGACCACGACGACCTGCGTAAATTCATTGCCGACCTGGCTGTGGTCCACGGACGGGTCGTGCTCTCCTCGGGGCGTGAGGCCGACTGGTACGTGGATCTGCGGCGCGTCACGCTCCATCACCGGGCCGCTCCTCTGGTCGGCCGGGTGTTGCTGGACCTGACCGCCGACTGGGAGTACGACGCCGTCGGTGGCCTCACGCTGGGCGCGGATCCCGTCGCGCTCTCGATGCTGCACGCCGCCGCACCGACCGGTCGGGCCCTGGACGCCTTCGTGGTGCGCAAGGCGGGCAAGGCGCACGGTCTACAGCGACGGATCGAGGGACCGGAGGTGGCCGGCCGCCGGGTGTTGGCGGTGGAGGATACGTCCACGACAGGCGGAAGTGTGTTGACCGCTGTCGAGGCACTTCGTGAGGCCGGGGCGGAAGTCGTGGGCGTGGCGGTTATTGTTGATCGAGGCGCCGGCGACGCGGTGCGAGCCGCCGGATTGCCGTACCGGGCGGCCTATACGTTGGCTGACCTCGGCCTTGTGGCGTAAAAGTTTGCCGATTCGGATCTGCTGATATGCAGGCGGATCGATGCTGCTGGTGGAAGGATGGAATACGTGGGAACTGCGTTGGCCGAAATGACTATGCCTCAGATCTCGCCGCTTAACGGCGAGCCGATCGAACGTGCCGATGCCGAGCGTCTCGCCGGGGTCCTCAAGGCCCTCGCCGACCCTGCTCGGTTGCGGCTGCTCAGCCTGATCCAGTCGGCCCCCGAGGGCGAGGCGTGCGTCTGTGACCTGACCGCGCCGCTCGGCCTCTCTCAGCCGACGGTCAGTCATCACCTGCGTATCCTCACCGAGGCCGGTTTGCTGCAGCGGGAGAAGCGCGGTGTCTGGGCGTACTACAGCCTGGTCCCGAGTGCGATCGCGACGATCGCCGACCTGCTGACCCCGCCGCGTAAGCGAGCCACCAAGAAGGCCCGCTGACGTAGGCACAACACGCCGCCCTGCGTCGAGGCGGCGTCCGGTGACGAGCCAGGGGTGGCGTCACCGGTGGGTGACACCTGCTCGTCCCCGGTCGCACCACCGGAGGCCGGGCACGACATGCCGACGGCCGACCCCCTCGCCAGGGGGCCGGCCGTCGTCGTACCCGGGTCAGCGATCCTGGCCGTGCTCCGGTCGGCGGCGGTCGTGCTGGTGGTGCCCGTCGTGGTCGAACGCCTCACGGGCCGCCTCCACGGCCCCGGCGGCGCTGGCCGCCGCGACCACCGCGACCGCCTCGCCGCGCTTACGAGCCCGCCGGTCGCGGAGGAACTCGAAGAAGATCGGCAGCACCGAGATCACGATGATCAGGGCCACCACCGGCAGGATGTAGTGGTCGATCTTGTCGCCGATGGCCTGGTAGATCTGCTCCGCCAGCAGGTAGCCGATCAGCAGGATGCCGTCCACCCAGAGGATCGCGCCGACGACGTTCCAGAGCAGGAACTTCTTGGCCGGCATGCCGAGCGCGCCCGCGACCGGGTTGAGGAACGTCCGGACGATCGGGATGAAGCGCGCCAGGACAACTGCCTTCGCAGGGCCGAACTTCTGGAAGTAGTACTCGGCCTTCTCCACGTACTCCTTCTTGAAGAGCCGGGAGTTGGGCCGCTCGAACATCGGCCGGCCGTACCGGGCACCGAGCCAGTGCCCCAGCTGGGCGCCGACGATCGCGCAGATCGGCCCGCCGATCAGCAGGCCGGTCAGGGAGAGGCGGGTGCCGTCGCCGAAGATCGCGTCCGCCACCGGCGACGAGGCCACTCCGGCGAGGAACAGCAGCGAGTCGCCGGGGAAGAAGAAGCCCACCAGCAGGCCGGTCTCGGCGAAGAGGATCACCCACACACCGATCAGCCCGAAGGTCTGCAGGAGTTCCTTGGGATCGAGCGGGTTCAGGGCGACGCTCTCCCCGAGAGCGCGGATGTTCTCAGCTGTGTCCACGGCCACAAAGGGTACCGAAGCCCGAGGCCCCGGCCGCGCCGGACCGGCCCGTCACCACCCGCCCGCGCCGGGTGGCCCGACGACGGTGCCCCGCCGACCGCGACGGGTCGACGGGGCACCGGTGGTGCGGGGAAGGATCAGGCGACGAAGCGGGTCCGACGGCGCTTGGCCACCAGGTAGCCGCCGACGCCCACGGCGAGCAGCAGCGCGCCGAGACCGGCGATCAGACCGGTGGACTGGCCGGTGACCGGCAGACCGCCGTCGTCACCGCCCTGGCCCCCGCCGTTGCCGCCGTCGCCACCATTGCCACCGTTGGCGGCGTTCACCAGGATCTCGGCGATGTCGTTGGCCGGGTTCAGGTCCTTGATCTCGGTCTCCTCGTGCCCGGTGCGCAGCATGACCTCACCGGCGTGCTTGCCGGCCTGGTCGATCCGCACCTGGAACTCGTAATCGACCTCCTCGCCCTTCCTGATCGAGCCGTCCACGAAGCACCGGTAGACCCGCGCGCCGGGCTTGCCCGGCTGCCACTCGTCGTCGTCGGAGTCGAAGCAGTTCTGCGGAGCGCGGACGGCGGTGACGCCCTTCGGCAGCGTGACGGTGGTGCCGACCCAGGGCGACTCGCTGCCACCCGTGTTGACGGCCGCCGGCCCGTTGTTGACGTAACCGACGGTGAGCCCGACGGTGGCGCCGACGTCACCGGTTACCGTCGCACCGCGTGCTGCCACATCGGCCCTCTGGTCACCGGTCACCTGAAGGTCGATCCAGGTCGAGTTGTCCCACGGGTTGACGTCGGTCTGCTGGGAACGCCGGTTCGCGACCGGCTCGAGCTTCAACTCACCTTCGGTGCCGTTCGGCCCGAGCTTGGCCGGAAGTTCGGCCTGGGACCGGTACTCGTCCCAGTCGGCGGGCGTGAACCAGGTGGCGAACCCGCCGAAGGCGCTCGGTGCCCAACTGTCGGCAGGCACGGTGAACCCGAAGCTGTCGTCCAGGCGGAAGCCGGCGTTCGTGTCGATGGTCGCGTCGAAGCGGCAGGCGAACGCGAAGTCGTGCAGCAGGCCCTCGGTGTACTCGCAGTTCTCGTAGCGCTTCGACGGCTGAAGACCATCCGCGCCGACGACATAGAGAACGGCGTCCTTCGCGGGCACCTCGCCCCGGTTGGTCACCTGCAACGGGGCCTTCAGCGTGCTGCCGGGCGCGCCCTCGAGCTCCAACAACTCGTTGGTGGTGAGGTCGACGCCCTCGCCGATCTCGACGGTCGAGCTGTAGGAGACGGGTCCGGACTTGTCGTCCGGCGTGACGGTGAAACGCAGCTCGCCCTTCTGATCGGGCTTGGCGTCGGTTTTCGCGCGAACGACGAGGGAGACGAGGCCCAGGTACGAACCGTCGTCGTCCTGGTCCTCGACCTTGCAATTCAGGATCGCACCGGACTCGGTGCAGTTCTCCGCGCTGCTCTCGACGTCGGCGAAACCGTCGACCTTGCTCCGGTCCACCGTGATCGTGTAGTCGCCGGGCTGTCGCTCCGTGGTGAGCGAGAAGAGGGTGAGCCACTTCTCGGTGCCGCCGGGCGCGACGATCACATTGTTGGCGTACAGGTCGAGATCCTCTGCCAGTGAGGGCGGTGCGGCGGAGGCGGGGGTGGCGGAGGCGGCGACGAACGCGCCTGCGACGCCCAGCCCGGCGAGCCAGCGCCGGGTGGAGTGCTTGAGCATTGAGGTTCCCTCATGTCGGGGGACGGAAGGTGAAGCCTGCGGATCTTAAGAAACCGTTAAGGCTGGTTGCAGCCCGCTAAGCCACCCGCTGAGCAAGACCAACCAAAAGGTTGATCGGCGTCACCGCAATGTTCGGTCGGTCCGCTCCCGTCATCTGAGGCAGGACCCCCAGGAGGTGCAGTGACGTACGAGGAGTTCGTGGACCTGCGGCTGGCACCGCTACTGCGGTACGCGGTCATGCTCACCGGTGATCCGCACGAGGCTCAGGATCTGGTCCAGGAGACCATGGTCCGGGTCCAGCTCAACTGGCGACGGGTCGCCCGGGCGGACTCGCCCGAGCGCTACGTACGCCGGATGCTCACCAACCAGTACGTCGACTGGCGGCGCGGCTCCTGGGTCCGCCGGGTGCTGCTGCGCGCGGAGCCCGACGCGGCGGTGCCGGCGCTCGCCGACCACGCCCAGTCGGCCGTGGACCGCGACCAGATCTGGTCCTGGCTGTCCCGGCTGCCGCGTCGCCAACGCGCCACCCTGGTGCTGCGCTACTACGAGGACCTGCCCGACGCCGAGATCGCCGACATCCTCGGTTGCGCCGTCGGGACCGTACGTTCGTCGATTTCCCGGGCCCTGGCCACGCTGCGGGCCGAGTACGTGGAGGCGTGAACATGATCGAGGACGACCTGCGTGCCGCCTTCACCCGGCACGAGCAGTTGACCCCGTCGACCGGCCCGGTGCGGGCCGCGATCGACCGGCTCGCCGCGACCCGCCGTCGCCGTCGGCAGCGGTTCCAGGCCGCCGGTGTCGCGTTCGCCCTGCTCGCCGCGCTCGGAGTCGGGGTACCGCAACTGCGCCCCGATCGGGCGGAGGAGGGCCCGTTGTTGCCCGCTCGACCGGCTGCCCCGCCTTCCGGGGCGCTGAACGTCCTGCTGCTCGGCGTGGACGGCTTCGGCGAGAACCCGTCGTACCGGTTGGCGGACTCCGTCCTGCTGCTGCACGTTCCGGCCGACCGGAGTCGGCCGTACCTCATCTCGTTGCCGCGCGACCTGGAGGTGACGGTCCCCGGCCGGGGGGTCGACAAGCTCAACAGCGCCTTCTACGGCGGTGCCGCCGAGCCCCGGCCCGACCTGGACGCCGGCTACGACCTGACCCGCCGGGTGGTCACCGACCTGACCGGGGTACGCGTCGACGCCGGCGCGGTGCTGACCTTCTCGGGGCTGCGCCGGATCACCGACGCCGTCGACGGGGTGGAGGTGTGCCTGCCGGACGAGGTCCGGTCCTGGCACACCCGCCGGGTCTTTCCGGCCGGTTGTCAGCAGCTCGACGGAGCCGCCTCGGTCGATCTGCTGCGGCAACGGCGGTACCTGCCCGACGGCGCTATCGACCGGGACCGTAACGCCCAGCGCTACGTCGCCGGGCTGGTCAGGCGGGCGGTCGCCCAGGACGTGCTGAGCAACCCCGTCCGACTCGCCGCGCTGCTGTCGGCCGCCGGCGAGGGTCTGACCGTCGACGACGACGGCCTGCCGCTGACCGGGCTGGTGGCGGTGCTGCCCGAGCTGCGAAGCGTCGACCCGGTGGGGCTCAGCCTTCCGGTCGGCCCGCCGGTGGGCGACGCCTCGCGGCTGCAACTGGACCCGAAGCCGGGCCGGGCGTTCCTCGCCGCGCTGCGTGAGGACCGGTTGGCGCAGTGGGTGGAGCAGCACCCGGAGCAGGTCAACCGCACCCGTTAACCGAGGTGGTGCGCGGTCACGCGGACCGCGACGGAGCCCCGCCTGGCAGGTGCGGCACGGCGGGGCTCCGGTCGGACGGGGGGCGGGTCAGGCGACGAAGTGGGTGCTGCGGCGTCGGGCGAGCAGGTAGCAGCTCGCACCGACGACGAGCAACAGGCCGCCGAGGCCGGCGATCAGGCCGGTGGGGGCACCGGTGATGGGCAGCGCACCGCCGCCACCCGCGTCACCGCCGCCACCGCCGCCGTCGTCTCCGCCCTGGTCACCGCCGCCCTGGCCCGCGTTGATCACGATCCGGGCAGTGTCGTTGGCCGGTTGGATGTCGTCCGCGAAGCTGCCCCCGCCGGGGCATTCGCACGGCGCGTTGACCCGCACCGAGCCCCGGGCGTTGGGGATGACCCTGTCGATGCGTAGCCGGAACTCCATGGTGTAGGCCGCACCGGCCACCAGGAGCATCTCCGAGGCGCACAGGTACGTCCGGGTGCCCTGCCGCAACCGGCAGCTCTCGGGGACCTCGACGGCGGTGGTGCCCGGCGGCAGCTCGACGTCCGTGTGGGTGGCGGCCTCGTAATCGGCGTTCACCTTGTCGAGTGTCGCCGGGCCGTTGTTCCGGAAGCCGACGGTCGCCGTGGCGACGGTGCCCGCGCTGCCCTTGAGCGCGGCACCGATCGCCGCGAGGTCGGTGCCGTTCGTGCCGGTGACCTTGATGGTCCACCCGGTGTGGTCGTCGCCCGGGTCGACGTCGGTCTGGTCGGCCTGCCGCACCCTGCCGGGTGCCTCGGCCAGAGTCAGTTCCGGGCCGCTGCCGAGGGTGGCCGCCCGGGCGCCGACGGCCTCGCGCACCCGGGTCAGGTCCTCGAAGTCGGCGACGGTCATGAACTGGGCATAGCCGGCCTGGTTGCTGGGTGCGTAGGTGTCCCTGGCGAGTTCGAGGTTGAGCGTCCCGGCGAGCCCCGAGCCCGCCGGGATCTCCTGGTCGAACCGGCAGGAGAGCAGGTGGTCGTCGGAGTAGCGGCAGTTGCTGAACCGGTCGGTGGTCCGGATCGAGTAGTCGAGGTCGAAGACCACGACGAATCCGGTGACGGTCCGCTCGCCGACGTTCGTCACGGCCAGCGGCACGCTGAACTTCCCGCCCGGCGTGGAGGAGGCGGTGGTGTACGGCCCGCCGGCCAGGTCGACCCCCTCGCCGACGCGGACGCGCGAGGTGTAGCCGCCCTGCCGCCCACCGGCCGCCTGGAAGCTGACGGCGACGTCGCCGGAGTCGCCGAGCTGCGCATCTCCGGTGAGACCGATGTGTACCCGCTTGGCGACGGCGCGGTAGATCCCGCTGCCGAACGGCGGCAGCTCGTCGAGGACGACGTCGAAGGGCTCCTCGCAGACGAGAACGCCCGACTCCGGAGCTGTGCACTCCTGGCCGTCGGCGGGGGCCACGGTGATCTCGTCGGCCAGGGAGCGGTAGTCGTACCGCACGGAGACGTCGGTGAGCACCGTCGGCTCGTCGGCGTACAGGAACAGGGTGCGGGTGGTTCCCGCCGAGCCGACGGCCACTGTGCTGTCCTGGAAGTAGGGCTCGACGACGGCCGCGGCGACGGCGGGGGTGGCGGAGGCGGCGACCAACGCGCCTGCGGCACCGAGCCCGGTCAGCCAGCGGATCGATTGCCTGAACATGAGGGTCCTCCCGTGGGGATACCGGTGGCGCTCGTCCAACCTAGGCAGGCCCAGGCTCCTCCGGCACCCCACAGGGGATCGACAGCCGTCTAACGAACCGAACGGCTGAGCGGCTCTGCCGCAACGGGCAGCCCACCCGGCGACCGGGTCAGCGGTAGTCGTCCTCGTCGCTGGTGACCACCCGGGCCTGCTCCATCGCGTCCCAGTCGCCGACCTCCAGGCCACGGTGGGGTTCGCCGTCGACGTCGTCCGGACCGACCGCGGTGGCCTGCTCGACCGCGTCGGCCGGTTCGGCCTCCGGGTCACGCTCGTCCGGGGCGAGGTGGTCGCCGGGCGTGAAGTCCTCGTCGGGCTGACCCATCGTCCCTCCCGGGGTCTCGGGGCACGGTTCCCACCCACCGTACGGGCTCGGGCGGCGCCGCGCCCGGAAGCGAGTAGGCGGAATCAGCCCTCGACCACGCGACCCGATGCCAGGATGGTGCCGTGGGCTTCCTCATCCGACTGGCGATCACTGCGGTCGCGCTGTGGATAACCACTCTGATCGTGCCCGGGGTGGACGTGCACGGCCGCTCGGGCGGCAACACCGTCCTCACCCTGATCGTGGTGGCGTTGATCTTCGGCGTGATCAACGCGGTGCTCAAACCGGTGATCAAAGTCGTCGGCTGCGTGTTCTACCTGCTGACCCTGGGCCTGTTCGCGCTGGTGGTCAACGCCCTGCTGTTCCTGCTCACCGACCGGATCGCCCGCGGGCTCGACCTGCCGTTCCAGGTGGACGGTTTCTGGGCGGCGTTCTGGGGAGCCATCGTGATGACAGTGGTGACCTGGCTGATCAGCGTCATCGTGCCGGACAACTGGGACCGCCGGTGAACGGCTGACACCCGGGTCGGTTGTTCCGACGCACGCCACCTGCGGGATACTGCCGGGCGGAGGACAGCGCGGTCCGGCGCACACGTGAACAACAGCGGCCAGCACGGCCGAGAGTGGTAAGTAAGGAGCACATCACATGCCCATCGCTTCCCCCGAGGCCTACGCGGAGATGCTGGACCGCGCCAAGGCCGGCCGGTTCGCGTACCCCGCGATCAACGTGACCTCCTCCCAGACGCTGAACGCGGCGCTCAAGGGCTTCGCCGACGCGGAGAGCGACGGCATCATCCAGGTCTCCACCGGTGGTGCCGAATACCTCTCCGGCCCGTCGATCAAGGACATGGTCACCGGCGCGGTGGCGTTCGCCGCGTACGCGCACGAGGTGGCCAAGAAGTACTCGGTCAACATCGCCCTGCACACCGACCACTGCCCGAAGGACAAGCTGGACAAGTTCGTCCGTCCGCTGATGGGCATCTCGCAGGAGCGGGTGAAGCGCGGCGAGGAGCCGCTGTACCAGTCGCACATGTGGGACGGTTCGGCCGTGCCGGTCGCGGAGAACCTCGAGATCGCCGCCCAGCTCCTCGACGAGGCCGCCAAGGCCAAGATCGTCCTGGAGATCGAGGTCGGCGTCGTCGGTGGCGAGGAGGACGGCGTCGAGAACGCCATCAACGACAAGCTCTACACCACCACCGAGGACGGCCTGGCCATGGTCGAGGCGCTCGGCCTCGGCGAGAAGGGCCGCTACATGGCGGCCCTGACCTTCGGCAACGTGCACGGCGTCTACAAGCCGGGCAACGTGAAGCTCCGCCCCGAGATCCTCAACCAGATCCAGGAGGCGGTCGGCGCGAAGTACGGCAAGGACAAGCCGCTCAGCCTGGTCTTCCACGGCGGCTCGGGCTCCCTGCTCAGCGAGATCCGCGAGGCGCTGGACTACGGCGTGGTGAAGATGAACATCGACACCGACACCCAGTACGCCTTCACCCGGCCCGTCGCGGACCACATGCTCCGCAACTACGACGGCGTGCTGAAGATCGACGGCGAGGTCGGCAACAAGAAGCAGTACGACCCGCGTGCCTGGGGCAAGGCCGCCGAGGCCGGTCTGGCCGCCCGGGTCGTCGAGGCGTGCGAGCACCTGCGCTCCACCGGCACCACGATGACCAAGTAACGACGTACCACCGACGGCCGGCTCCCCACGCGGGGGCCGGCCGTTCGTCGTTCAGGCGGTCAACAGGCGGACGGCTTCGTAGACGTCGTCGGTCAGGTGGATCGACGCCGACAGGTCCCCGAACGGGGACGCGGCCAGCAGCGGACGCAGCAACGACTCCACCGGCAGCTCTCGGGTCCAGTAGGCGCGATCCAGGAAGATGTACGCGCCACTGGCACCGTCGGTGCCGTAGTAGGTCTTGGTGGCCGCCTGGAAGACCTCCTGCACCGTGCCCGCCCGCCCCGGAGCGAAGACGATGCCGCCCCGGGCGAGCCGCAGGATGGTGTCCTCCCGGATCGCGTTCGAGAAGTACTTGGCGATCCGCCCGGCGAACAGGTTCGCCGGTTCGTGCCCGTACAGCCAGGTCGGGATGGCCAGCCCACCCGCCCGCGCCCAACCCCGCTCGTCACCCCGCTGCCGGGGTACGCCCGCGTAGCGCTGCCGGACCGTCAGCGCCGTAGCCGTGTAGCGGTGGTGGTCGGTGAAGTCGGGCGCGGTGGCCAACAGGTCGATCGCCGCCGTCACGTCGGTCGCCGGCCGGTCCGCCAGAAAGGCGCCGAGGTTCGCCGCCTCCATCACACCGGGACCGCCGCCGGTCACCACCAGGCGGTCGGCCCGGGCCAGCTCCCAACCCAACACCGCCGCCATCCGGTACGCGGGACTGCCTCGCCGTACCGCGTGGCCACCCATGATGCCCACCACCGACTGCGGACCGTGCCCGGCCAGCCAGGCTCGGATCGCGTCGGCCAGCGCGTTGTCCACGCCGTGGTCGTGCAGGCGTTGGCCCAGCGCCTCCTTGACGTCCGGCAACGCACCGCCGTGCGCCCGGTAGTGGTCGTACACCCGGGTGTCGTACATCCCGGCGAACCCGCCCTCGGCGAACCCGGCGGCCAGGTCCTCGGGGGTGTAGAGGTGCGTCGGCTGGGTCGGGTACGGCAGCCCCGAGAACGGCGGCACCACGTTCGCGCCGCGCCGGACCAGGTCGGCGCCGACCTCCCGGGACGCGAAGCGGCAGCCCACGAAGAGGGTGCCCACCACGTCGACGCCGGTCAGGTCGGGCACCGGGGCGAGGTCGAGACGCAGGCCCTGCACGGTCAACCCGGTCAGCCGGCCGGTGGCCAACTGCCGGCGCAGCTCGTCCGGGGTCTGGATCTCGCCGGCGTGCAGGTGCGGCTCGATGACGTCGGCGGGAGGTGGGGTCGGCACCGGGCCATCCTGCCCCTTCGCCGGGGCCGGGCCAAACCTCGGGCCAGGCGGGAGACGACAGGAGCCCGGTGACCGTGGTCACCGGGCTCCTGCGTTACCGGTTCCTGGGGAGGCTCCGGACCATCAGTTGTAGTGGAAAACACCTGACGGCGGCATAGGCCGCAGGCGTGACCAACTCCTCAGCCGTTCAGCGGAACGTGTCGGCCGACCCGCTCGCGTGTCGCCCTGTCCAGCGGGTTGAATGGGGCGATGCAGAACCTTTTGCCAGAGCCACCGGCCACCCGGCTGCCCGCGAACGACGAGGCCGACGCCGCCCTGGCTGCCGCCGAAGACGCCGGCACCGACGAGGCGTTCGCCGGCGTGGCGGCCGGCTTCCCCACCTTCAGCGCGGCCTGGGCTGAGCTGGCGGCCCGAGCGCTCGCGCAGGACCAGGTGGTGGCGGCGTACGCCTACGCGCGCACCGGCTACCACCGGGGCCTCGACCAACTGCGTCGCAGCGGTTGGAAGGGGCACGGCCCGGTGCCGTGGTCGCACGAGCCCAACCGGGGCTTCCTCCGCTGCCTCTACGTGCTGTCCCGGGCCGCGGACGAGATCGGCGAGGCCGACGAGGCGGCCCGCTGTGCCCAGTTCCTGCGCGACTGCGACCCGGAGGCGGCGGACGCGCTCGCGAGCAACTGATCCCGCTCCGACGGCCGGCCCGGTCTCGGGCCGGCCGTCGGTGGCTCACAGCCCTTCGGCGACCGCGGCGGCGATCTTCAGCCAGGCGTCCCGGGTGGCCGAGGAGAGCCCGCCGTAGCGGATCGGCTCGCCGGTGTCGATGAGCCGTTCGTAGGGGGCCAGCAGCACCGCCCGGGTACGGGCCGCGAAGTGCTCCTGGATGGCCGGCAGGTCGATCTCCTTGCGGGACGGCGGCATCGACACCACGGTCACGGCCTGCCGGACCAGTCGTTGCCGGCCGCTCTGCTCCAGGTGGTCGAGCATCCGGGCGGCGGTCTCCGCCGAGTCGTTCCGGGCCGACATGGTGACCACCAACTGGTCGGTGGCGTCCATCGAGGCCTGCCAGTTCTGCGCCCGGACGTTGTTGCCGGTGTCCACGAAGATCAACTTGTAGAACCGGCTGACCACCTCGCGGATCTCCGCGAACGCGGCGGCCGTCAACATCTCGCCACCCGTGGCCGACTCGTCCGAGGCCAGGACGTCGAACATCCCCTCGCCCTGCGAGCGCACGTACTGCGACAGGTCGCCGACCCGCCCGTGTGCACCCTGGAACTGCCCGAGGTCACGCAGCATGTCCCGCACGGTGCGGGAGTGGAAGTCCTGCTGGGCGCGCATCCCCAGGGTGCCCTGGGTCTCGTTGTTGTCCCACGCCAGCACGTAACCGCCGCGCTTCTGCCCGAACGTCATCGCGAGCAGCAGGATGGCCACCGTCTTACCAGCGCCGCCCTTCGGGTTGACCACTGTCACCTGCCGCAGCCCGCCGAAGTTGCGGCGCACCATCTCGATGTCCCGCTTGAGTTCCTGCTCGTGACGGCCGGGCGAGAGCCGGAGCAGGCCCATCTTGTTGACCACGGCGCGTACGCCCATGGTCGCCACCGGGTCGGCGGGTCGGACCTGCCGACGTCGGCTGAAGTCCTCGGCGGTCGGCACCGGCGTGGACTCCGGAGTCCAGCTCGCGTCCGGGTAACCCGTGGCGGCGGGATATCCAGGGGTGGGCGCCTGGCTCACGCCCTCGGCCTCCGGGTACGGCTGACCGGGCGGGGCACCAGGTGTGCCCTGCTGCCACGGCGGCGGGTACCAACCGGGGGACGGCGGGTACGGTCCGGGCGGTGTGGCCGGCTGAGCAGCCGCCTGCTGGGGCGGATTGCCGAACTGCGTCAGGTCGGGCGGGGGCGGGATCGACGCCGGGCTGACCTGACCGGGGATCGCCGGGTCGGCCGGAGCAGTGCCGGGCTGCGCGACGCCGGTGTGCGGCCCCGGCGGGGGTGGGACCGGGGGTGTCGCGGTGGCGGCCTCGTCGGGTGCCGGCGCGCCCGCCGGGCGCTGCGGCGGGTACGCCCACGGCGACTCGTTGGCCGGCCGTGCCGCCGCCCCGGCGGAAGCGTCGTCAGCGCCGCCGTCAGCCGGGGGCGTCGGTGCGGTCGGCGTGGAGTCCGCCGACGCGGGCTCTGCGGCGCTGCCGCGACCGGCGGGCGTGCCCGGAGTGGCGGGGCGGTTGGTGGGGCTGCGAGGGCCGGCGGGCGTGCCGGCCCCGGCGGGGGTGCCAGTCGCAGCGGGCTGGTCGGTCGGCGTGGCAGGCCCGGCGGGGGTGCCAGCCGTGGTGGGTCGGTCGGTGCGCGCGCTGGGGTCGGCCGGCGTGCCGGCTGCGGTGGGGCGGTCCAGGGTGAAGGGCAGGTCCAGGTCGACGCCGCCCGGGCTGTTCGGCGGGACGGGAACGGCCGCCGTGCCACGGTCACCGGTCGGCACCGGGGCCGCTCCGGTCGACTCGGCTCGGCTGCCCGGCGCGAAGGCGGTGGGCGGTGTCGCCGCGCCCGGGGCAGCGCCACCAGCTCCGTTGCCGCCCGGCACGCCGCTGTTCGCGGGAGGGTTGCTCGTCGGCGGTGCGCCGGTGCCGGGGGGCGTCGACGTGGTGGTCGGGCCGGGGGGCGTCGACGTGGTGGTCGGGCCGGGCGGCGTCGACCCGGTGGTCGGATCCGCCGGTGGCGGCCAACTCGGTTGGGGCGCCCACCCCGACCCGGCGCCGGCCCCCCACGCCCCGGGTGGTGGAACGGCACCGGTGAGCGACGGGTAGTCGGATGGAGACGGGGGCGGCAGGGGCGCCGCCCCCGGCTGGCCGGGAACCGGCGGCCGGCTGATCGGCGGCGCGGCCACCGGAGGCGTCACCGGACCGGACGCGACCGGCGGCGGCGTGCTCCGCTGCTCGGCGACCGCCGCCCACGGCGGTACGACCTCGCCCCGGTCGGTCGGCTCCGGCGGCCAGAGTGGTTCGATGTCCCGCTCCGGCACCGGCTGCTGGCCGTGCACCTGTGCCCGGTCGGCGTTCTCGTCCATTACGGCCCTCCCCAGTCCTCCTGCGAGGATAGGCGCAACCGCCCACGGAGGCCGGTCGGCGCAGCGGAGGGCGACCGCTCTACGCGGCCGAGGTCAGCTCGACCACACCGCCCAGGCACCCGGCTCGACCCACCACGAACGCTTCCGGGTCAGCTCGCCCTCGACCCCATCGTCGAGGTAGGGCACCTTCCCCTCCCTCGGCAGCACCGAAACCGCGCGACCGCGCGCCCGCCGGACCTCGAGGCGTACCCTCTTGCGGCCCAACGCCGACCGGACGACAACCGGCACGGCGACCGCGACCTCGACCTGGCCGTCGGCCGGATCCGGTGCGGTCAGCAGTGTCACGTCGTCGAGCGCCGCGTACCCGCCGGCGTTGCCGACCGCGCAGGCCAGCAACGGTTCGTCACCGTCGGTGAGGATGCTGTCGTCCACCTCCACCCGAGCCCGCCACTGCAACGGTCGGCCGGCGTCGTCGGCGGCGCCGAGCAACGCGCCGTCGAGCGTCACCGAACCGGCGTCGTTGCGCAGCAGATCCAGTCGGCGAGGTGTGCCGTCCAACACCGCGCCGGCCACCGCAGCGGGGTCGCGGGGCAGCCCGAGCTGCGCGGCGAGGTCCCGCTGGTCGCCGGCCCGGGCCGGATCGAGCGGGAGTACGGCCACCGGCGGCAGGTCGGGCAGGGTCCGGTTGCCGGGCAGATCCGCCGGACGCCGACTCGGCGCCGGGGCGTACCGCCGGACCAGCCGGCGCAGCACGGCGCGCAACTGCCCGTCGCTGGCCGTGGCGACGACCAGCCGGGTCTTGCCGTCCGGATCCGGCCAGGTGAGGCCGTCCGGGCGGGCCGGGCCGTCGAGCCGGGCCAACACCGCGTCGATCTCCGCGTCGGAGCGGGCGGTGACCGTCTCCACCCGGGCGCCCCGCTCGGTCAACGCGTCGGCGCAGGCCAGCACCGGCACCCGTGGACGCTCGGTGGCGCAGTGCCCGCTGTCACCTCCGGCCTGGCTGGTCGTGCCGGTGTCACCTCCGGCCTGGCTGGTCGTGCCGGTGTCGGTCTCGGCCTGGCTGGTCGTGCCGGTGACGGTGTCGGCCGCACCGCCGCAGCAGGCCCCTCCGCTGCCACAGCCCCCGGGAGCGTCCCGCTCCGAACCGAGGGTGAGCAGCACCACGTCGTACACGGAAGGAGCCTCCTGCCTCTCGACGCGACCCCTGCCGGCCGCGCCGTCACTACTTGTTAACCTGACACCCCGGGCTCGCCAACCGGTCGCCACCTGGCACCCGAGCCTTCTGGAGGCGGAAAAGATGCCAGCGATCGTGCTCATCGGCGCTCAGTGGGGCGACGAGGGCAAGGGCAAGGTTACCGACCTGCTGGGTGAGCGGGTCGACTACGTCGTGCGCTACTCCGGCGGCAACAACGCCGGCCACACGGTGATCACCCCGGACGGCCAGAAGTACGCCCTGCACCTGATGCCCTCCGGAGCGCTCTCGCCGAACGCGATGATCGTCATCGGCAACGGTGTGGTGGTCGACCCGAAGGTGCTGCTCGCCGAGATCGACGGCCTGGCCGAGCGCGGCGTCGACGTTTCCCGGCTGCGGATCTCCGGCGACGCGCACCTGATCATGCCGCACCACCGGGCGTTGGACCGGGTGATCGAGCGCTACCTCGGCTCGTCCAGGATCGGCACCACCGGCCGGGGCATCGGCCCCGCGTACGGCGACAAGGTCGCCCGGATCGGCATCCGACTCCAGGACCTGCTCGACCCGGGCATCCTGCGCAAGAAGCTGGAACTCGCGCTTCGCGAGAAGAACCAGATCCTGTTCAAGGTCTACAACCGCAAGGCGATCGACGTCGACGCGACGGTCGAGGAGTACCTGGAGTACGCGGAGCGGCTCAAGCCGTACATCGCGGAGACCCGGGCGATGCTCTGGGACGCCCTGGACCGGGGTGAGACGGTGCTGCTGGAGGGCGCACAGGCCACCATGCTCGACATGGACCACGGCACGTACCCCTTCGTGACCTCGTCCAACCCGACCGCCGGTGGGGCCTGCGTGGGCGCCGGCATCCCGCCGACCGCGATCAACAAGGTGATCGCGGTGAGCAAGGCGTACACCACCCGGGTCGGTGCGGGGCCGTTCCCGACCGAGCTGTTCGACGCCAACGGCGACCACCTGCGCAAGATCGGTGCCGAGTACGGCACGACCACCGGGCGGGAACGCCGGTGCGGGTGGTTCGACGCGGTCGTCGCCCGGTACGCGTGCCGCCTCAACGGCGTCACCGACCTGGTCATCACCAAGCTGGACGTGCTCACCGGCCTGCCCAAGGTGCCGATCTGCGTCGGCTACGAGATCAACGGTGTGCGGGTCGACGACATGCCGATGAGCCAGACGGACTTCCACCACGCCAAGCCGGTCTACGAGGAACTCGACGGCTGGTGGGAGGACATCACCAAGGCGAGAACCGCCGAGGACCTCCCGGAGAACGCCCGCCGCTACATCGCGCGCATCGAAGAACTCTGCAACACCAAGGTCAGCGTCGTAGGCGTAGGCCCCGGCCGCGACGAAAACGTAATCCTGACTCCTCTCCTCCCCTAGGTCCCACCCTTCTGGGGGTCGCCGAGGTGCGCCCGGGTGATCATGGGGTTGGCGGGCTATTCGATCCACAAAGGTCTCGTCAACTCCATGATCACGTGATCGGTCGGCGATGTTGTCCACAGGCTTATCCACAGGGCTGGTGGTTGGTCTGTGGAACGGTCAGCGTGGGCTCCGTGGATCGCGCATACCTTGTTCGCTCGATTGCTGCCGCTCAAGATGACCTGATCACGCGAGCGCAGGCGTTGAGAGCCGGCCTCAGCCGCCACGACATCGATCATCTGGTAGCCGTAGGGCGTTGGCGGGCGCTTGCTCGATCGGTCTATCTGACGGTCGGTCGGGACGGTGAGCCGGCTGCTCGTCGGTGTCGCATCCGTGCCGCTGTGCTTTCGTTCGGTCCGGCGGCGCACGCGGTGTTCGGCACTGCGGCTGAGTTGTACGGCATCGCCGGACTACCGCGTCGGGACGAGATCCACGTGGCGCTGCCGGGTAGGGCGGCCAAGCGGGCGCGGGCGTCGGACCCAGCGATCGTGCTGCATCAGCTTGAGCACCCTCCGGGGAATGTGGTGCAGGTGAACGGGATCGCGGCTACGGAGCCCCGGCTGACCGTTTCCGAGATCATTCTGCGGGAGCGGCGGTACGCGGCGGTCTCAGTGCTCGACTCCGCGCTCAGCCGGGGGCTACTCACTACCGAATGCCTCGCAGTCATCCCGTCGTTGATTCAGGGTCGGCGCGGGGCGGTCGCGGCGCGGGGGTATCTCGCTGAGGCCGACGGTCGGGCACAGTCACCACTGGAAACGCGTTCCCGGCTGCGATGCGTCGACGGGGGAGTTCCGCCGGACACCCTCCAACTCGAAGTTCGCGACGACGACGGTTATCTGCTCGGCATCGGCGATCTGGGTTGGCGCGGCCCGAGGCTGATCGCCGAAGCAGACGGCCGCGACTCACACAGCAGCCTGGAGGCGGTCTATGCCGACCGTCGCCGTCAGAACCGCCTGGTCAACGCCGGCTGGACCATCCTCCGCTTCACCTGGCAGGACACCCTGCACCCCGCCTACATCCCGCAAACCGTCCGTCAGGCGATCGCAACCGCCCGTTCCCGTTGATCATGACGTTGGCGGGGCAGTGGATCACCGGAAGCCCCGTCAACGTCATGATCAACAGGGCTGGGGCGGGGGGCAGTAGGATGCCGGGCGTGCGGGTTCTTCTGGTGGGTGGTGGCGGGCGGGAGCATGCGCTCGCGCTCGGGCTGGTGGCTGATTCGGGTGTTTCTGCGCTGATTGCCGCACCCGGTAATCCGGGGATCGCTTCGCTCGCCGAGCTGCGGACGGTGACTCCGACAGATCCTGCCGCGGTGGCGGCGTTGGCCGTGGAGACCGCGGCTGACCTGGTGGTGATCGGGCCGGAGGCGCCGCTCGTCGCCGGGGTCGCCGACGCGGTACGCGCCAAGGGCATCCCCGTGTTCGGTCCGTCCGGCGCGGCCGCCCAACTGGAGGGCTCGAAGGCGTTCGCCAAGGACGTGATGACCGCCGCCGGCGTGCCGACCGCCCGGGCGTACGTCTGCACCGACGACGAGAGCACCGCTCGGGCGCTGGACGAGTTCGGTGCCCCGTACGTGGTGAAGGACGACGGGCTCGCCGCCGGCAAGGGTGTGGTGGTGACCCACGACCGGGCCGCCGCGCTGACCCACGCTCGTGAGTGTGGACGGGTCGTGGTCGAGGAGTTCCTCGACGGCCCGGAGGTCAGTCTCTTCGTGGTCACCGACGGTGAGGCGGCGTTGCCGCTGCTGCCGGCACAGGACTTCAAGCGGCTGGGCGATGGCGACACCGGGCCGAACACCGGCGGCATGGGGGCGTACGCGCCGCTGGCCTGGGCACCGTCGGGCCTGGTCGACGACGTCATGCGCGACGTGGTCCACCCGACGTTGGCGGAGATGCGCCGCCGGGGCACCCCGTTCGCCGGCCTGCTCTACGTCGGGCTCGCGATCACCGCCGCCGGCCCACGGGTGATCGAGTTCAACGCGCGTTTCGGCGATCCGGAGACCCAGGTGGTGCTGGCGCTGCTGGAGACCCCACTGGGCGGGCTGCTGCACGCGGCGGCCACCGGCACGCTGAGCGAGCACCCACCGCTGCGGTGGCGCGACGGCAGCGCCGTGACAGTGGTGCTCGCCTCCGAGGGCTACCCGGCCGCGCCGCGTACCGGCGATGTCATCAGCGGCACGGACCGGCCGGGCATCATCCACGCCGGCACCGCCCGGCGGGCCGACGACGGTTCCCTGGTCTCCGCGGGCGGCCGGGTCCTCTGCGGTACGGCCACCGGCCCCGACCTGGCCGCCGCCCGGGACGCCGCGTACGCGCTGGTGGACGGGGTGGACCTGCCCGGTTCGCAGCACCGCACCGACATCGCCGCCGCCGCGATCGAGGGGCGGATCACCATCCCCGGTGGGGCGATTCAGCCGTAGTAGCGGCGTAGTTCGCGGGCGAGCACCTTGCCGGTGGCGTTCCGGGGCAGATATTTCACGAAGACCACGTCCCGGGGCACCGAGAAGCGTGCCAGGTAGTGCCGGACGTACTCGCGTACCGCCTCGGGGTCGAGGGTTTCGCCGGGGTGCAGGGCGAGGAACGCGGAGAGGCGCTGGCCGTACTCGGGGTCGGGTACGCCGATCACGGCCACCTCGCGGACCTGGGGAAGCTGGGCGAGCAGATCCTCCACTTCGGAGGGGAAGACGTTCTCGCCACCGGAGACGATCATGTCGTCGGCCCGGCCGTCGACGAAGAGCAGCCCGTCGGTGTTGAGTCGGCCGAGGTCGCCCGTGTCGAGCAGGCCGTCTCGGGTTTCTCGGCTGGCGCCGGAGGTGTAGCCCTCGAAGAGCATCTCGTTGCCGACGAAGATGCGCCCGACCCGGCCGTGCGGCACCGGCTGCCCGTCGTCGTCGAGCATCTCCAGCCGGGTGCCGTGCGGGGGCCGACCGGCTGTGGTGGGTGCCTGGCGCAGGTCCTGTGGGCCGGCGATGGACGCCCAGGAGACCTCGGTGGAGCCGTAGAGGTTGTAGAGGACGTCGCCGTAGGCGTCCATGAACTTCGGTGCGAGCCCACCGGGCAGGGCCGATCCACTGACCGCGACGACGGTGAGCGGGGGACGTGGGTCGGGCGGCGGCACCTCCATCAGCCGTTGCAGCATCACGGGTACGGCGAACAGCGCGTCGCACCGGTTCGTGGTGAGGGCGGCGAGCGTGGCGGCGGGGTCGAAGCGTCGGTGCAGCACGATGGTGGCCCGCAGGGCCAGGCACACCTGGAGGGCGGCGAGACCCCAGGTGTGGAAGATCGGCGCGGCGATCATCACCCGGCCCCGGGCGTGCAGCGGAATGCGGTCGATGATGGACACCAGCGGGCCGAAGCCGCTCGGCGTGGGTCGGCGTGCGCCCTTGGGCGTGCCGGTGGTGCCGGAGGTGAGCACGATGATCCGGCCGTCGCGCTCGGGTGGGTGCAGGTCACCCGGCAGGGCTCCGGCGACAAGCTCCTCGCGGGCGCGTTCGTCGAGCCGGGTGAGTTCGGCGGGGAGTCCGAGGACCCGCTCGGCGAACTCGTCGTCGTGGACCAGCAGACGTAGCCGCTGCTCCTCGGCGACGGTGCCCAGTTGGGCCGCGGAGAGCCCGGTGTTGACCAGCACCGCGTCGACGCCGAGCAGGGTGGCGGCGACGATCGTCTCGATCAGACCGTGGTGGTTGCGGCAGAGCACGCCGATCCGGTCGCCCGCCTGCACGCCGAGCCCGGCCCGCATCGATCGGGCCATCCGTTCGGCCCGGTCGAGCAGGTCGTGGTACGTCAGCTCGACGCCGTTCTCGTCGATGACCGCAGTTCGTCCGGGATCCCGGGCGGCCGCCTGACGCAGCTCGCCCGCCAGGCTCCAACCCCACGTACGCAGGGCGTTGAGCTGTGCGGCGACCCGGATCGGGCTGCCCGGGGTGAGCAGTCCGCGACGGGTCAGCGTGGCGACGACGAACGGCAGGTCCATGCCGCAGACCTCCTACGGTGGTGCGCGGACGGGCGACGCGGCTCCCCGTCCATCAGGGCTTCTTTCCTTGATCATGCACGGGGCACGGCCGAGGGCCCAGTCGGCGTCGGCACGGGGTGACGAAGACGGCACGGTTGGTGGGGCGTTCGGCGCGACGGTCGAGCCGGGTTTCAGCGGATCTGCATCCCGGAGATCGCCCGGGAGATGACCAGTCGTTGGATCTCGGAGGTGCCCTCGAAGATGGTGTAGATCTTGGCGTCGCGGTACCACCGTTCGACCGGGTGGTCGCGCAGGAAACCGGCCCCGCCGAGCAACTGCACCGCCTTCTCGGTGACCGACACCGCCACCTCACCGGCCTTGAGCTTGGACATCGAGCCCTCGCCCGCGGTGAACGGGCGGTTGTTGCGGCCCATCCACGAGGCCCGCCACACCAGCAGCCGCGCCGCGTCGATCTCCATCCGCATGTCGGCCAGCGTGAACGCGACAGCCTGGTTCTCGATGATGGGCCGTCCGAACTGGACCCGGTCCTTCGCGTAGTCGAGGGAGTATTCGTAGGCGGCCCGCGCCACGCCCAACGCCTGCGCGCCGACCGTGGGTCGGGACAGCTCGAAGGTCCGCATGGCGGCCTGTCCGGTGGCGCGTTGACCGGAGCGGGCCCGGTCGAGGCGGTCCAGCAGGGCGTCCCGCCCGCCGAGCAGGCAACGGCCGGGCACGCGTACCCCGTCGAGGAAGACGTCGGCGGTGTGCGACGCGCGGAGGCCGAGTTTGCGCAGCTTGCGGGTGGCGGCCAGGCCGGGGGTGCCGGGCGGTACGACGAACGCGGCCTGGCCCCGGGAGCCGAGTGTGGGGTCGACGGAGGCGGTGACCACGTGCACGCCGGCGATCCCACCGTTGGTGGCGTACGCCTTCTGGCCGGTGAGCACCCACTCGTCGGTGGCCTCGTCGTAGACGGCACGGGTGCGCATCGCGCCGACGTCGGAGCCGGCTTCCGGCTCGCTGGTGCAGAACGCCGCGACGGCTGGTGAGTCGGCGTCGCCGAAGCACTGCGGCACCCACTCGACCATCTGGTCCGGGGTGCCGGCGCCGTAGATGGCGGCGACGGCGAGCGAGGTGCCGAAGATGGCGAGGCCGATGCCGGCGTCACCCCAGAAGAGCTCCTCGCTGGCGATCGGCAGGGAGAGCCCGGTCGGGTCGGCCCAGCAGGTGGCGAGGAACTCGAAGCCGTACAGGCCGACCTTGGTGGCTTCCTGGATCACCGGCCACGGGGTGTCCTCACGTTCGTCCCACTCGGCCGCGGCCGGGCGCACGACCTCGGCGGCGAAGCCGTGCACCCAGTCGCGTAGGTCCCGCTGTTCCTCGTTCAGGTCGAGCGAGAACTCAGCCATGTCAGGCCTTGGGGATGTCGAACAGGTTGGCGATGTTGGCGGCGAGGCCGAGGTCGCCCTTCGCCTTCAGCTTGCCGGTCATGAACATCATCACCGGGTTGGCACCACCGGAGACGATCTTCAGGAACTCGACCGGGCCCATGGTCAGGCTCAGCTTCGGGTCGTGCTGCGGGGTCTCGTTCACTACGCACTTGCCGTCGGCGATGACCACCTCGTAGGTGTCGCTGCCACCGTCCGGGCGACCGGTGATGACCCAGTGGATGACCGCGTTGGTGGAGCCGGCCCGGTCCGCACGGAACAGCGACGGCATCCGGTTGAACACCTCACCGAGGATCTTGCCGCGCAGGTCACCGGACATCACCTGGGCGATCTTGTCGTCCGGGGTGGACTTGACCAGCTGGGCGAACTCCTTGGGGCCCACGTTGGCGAAGGTGGCCGGGTCGAAGTCAGTCATCAGGTGCGCCTTCCGGAAGAATTGGCTACTCGCGCGTAACCCTACGCACGAGTAGGTATGCTCGCAAGGTGTCCACCCCTCCCGCCTTCAAGCGCCTGCCACGCGCCGTCCGCGAGCAGCAGATGCTCGACGCAGCCGTGAAGGTCTTCTCCCGGCGCGGCTTCCACGCCGCCAGCATGGACGAGATCGCGGAGGACGCCGGCATCTCCAAACCCATGGTGTACGCGTACCTCGGCACCAAGGAGGAGCTCTTCGTCGCCTGCCTGCACCGGGAGGGCACCCGGATGATGCAGGCCATCGCCGGGGCGGCGGCCCCCGACCTGCCGGCCGACGAGCGGCTCTGGCGCGGGCTCAAGGCGTTCTTCGGCTTCGTGGGCGCCCACCGGGACGGCTGGGCGGTGCTCTACCGGCAGGCCCGGGGCGAGCAGCCGTTCGCCGGCGAACTCGCCACCATGCGGGCCCGGCTGGTCGAGGTGGTGGCCGGGATGCTCGACCACGCGCTGCGCGCCGAGGGCCGCGAGATCGCCGCCATCGACCTGGAGGTCGTCGCGTACGCCCTGGTCGGCGCGACCGAGTCACTGGCCGACTGGCTCGCCGACCACCCGGACGCCGACCCGGAGAGGACGGCGACCCGGATGATGAACGTGGCCTGGCTCGGCGCCGCCCAACTGCTGCACGGCGTCACCTGGCGTCCGCCGGCCGACTGACGGCCCCGGCGGAGACAGCGTCGGTGCCCGGCTCGCCGGCCCGCGTCGCACGGCGGCGGTTACGGAGCCAGCGGACCACCTCGACGACCACCGTCACCGTCAGGGCGAGGCCCAGACCGAGCAGGAGACCACGCAGCGGGTCCTGCTCGAAGGCCAGGCCGCCGAGGTAGCCGACAAGCGCCGAGTAGAGCCCCCACGAGCTGGCGGCCAGCGCGTCGAAGGCCAGGAACCGTCGCCGGGGATAACGCACCGCGCCCATGGTGAGTGTGACAGCGGTCCGACCGCCCGGAATGTAGCGGGCCACGGTGAGGATCAGACCGCCCCGGGTGGCGATCCCCCGCCGGGCCCGGTCGATGGCGGCTCGGCGTCGACCGCCGGGCGGCAGCCGGTCGAGCAGGCGCGTGCCGCCGCCCCGCCCGATGGCGTACGAGATGTGGTCGCCGACCAGCGCCCCGGCGGCGGCCACCAGGATCACCGCCGGCAGGTACGGCGCTCCGGAGGCCGCGAACACCCCTGCGGTGATCACCGCGGTCTCGCTCGGCACCACCGGGAAGAAGCCGTCGAGCACCGCGATCGCGAAGATCGCCAGGTACACCCAGGGCGAGGACATGGTGTCGTGCAGCAGGTCGAGCAGATCCATGATCCCGATGCTGGTCCCGCCGGCGGTGGCCGACATCGGCCAGTGGTCAGGTGGACGCCACTACTTAGGTAGCGACAGTCCCCGAGGGCGGGTAGGGGTCTTCCCCCACCGCGCCCCGGTCCGGCGGCGCGGGGCGGCCCGATCCGTCGGCTGAGCCCTACGCTCGCTGGGTGGCCTTCAGCGCCGTCGCCCTCCGGCGGGTCGTCCAGCGGTACGCCCCGCTGCTGCTCGCCGTCCTGGTCGCCGCGGCCGTCCGGGCCAGCGCGACAGGTGACATCGGGGTCCGATCGCCACTGCCGGGCGCGGTGGTGCTGCTGATCGCGCTGGGCTCGGCGTGGGCCGCAGGCACGGTTCGTACCCGTCGCTGGCCGCTGTTCCTGGCCGCGGCGGTCGGCTGGTTGGTGCTCGCCGCGGCGGCGGCCGGGGTGCTGGCCTCGTACCAGGCCGGGCTGCGGTTGCGCGGTCGCCAACTCGCCGGCTACCTCGCCGGTGCGGCAGTGGTGCTGACCGGTGGGGTGCTGGTCGGGCTGGCGGTGGGTGGCGTACGCCGGATCACCACCGCCAGCACCGGCAACGTGCTGCTGCTCGCCGCCTGTCTGGTGGGGCTCCCGTTGGTCTTCGGCCTGTGGGTGCGGGCGCGCCAGGACACCCTCGCCGCGCTGCGGGACCGGGCCGAGCGGCTGGAACGCGAGCAGGAGGCCCGCGCCGACCGGGTCCGCGCCGAGGAGCGGACCCGGATTGCCCGGGAGATGCACGACGTGGTGGCGCACCGGGTCTCGCTGATGGTGGTGCATGCCGGGGCGCTGGAGGTAACCGCCGCGGACCCGGCGACCGTCGAGGCGGCCACGCTGATCCGGACGACCGGCCGGCAGGCGCTCACCGACCTGCGCGAGGTGCTGGGTGTGCTGCGCCAGGCCGGCCCGGCCGTGACGCCGGAGCGAGGGCTCGACACGTTGGACGAGTTGATCGGGGAGTCCCGCGCCGCCGGGCTGCGGGTGTTCCGGCAGGACGAGGGTGTGCCGACGGTGCTACCGGCGACGCTGGGGCGTACCGCGTACCGGGTGGTTCGTGAGGCGCTGACCAACGTGCGCAAGCACGCGGCCGACGCCGAGACGACGGTCTGCCTGCGCTATCTGCCCGACGGGCTGGAGGTGCTGGTCCGCAACGGCCCGTCCGAGGGTGGGTCGGCGCTGCCCGGTGCCGGGCAGGGCCTGCTCGGGCTGCGTGAGCGGGTGGAGTTGCTCGGCGGCCGGTTGGAGGCGGCTCCGGTGGGCGGCGGCTTCCTGGTCCGGGCCCTGATCCCGCTGGCGGGCGCGGCGTGATCCGGGTGGTGGTGGTCGACGACGAGCAGCTGGTGCGGGCCGGGCTGCGGCTGATCCTCGAGGCGGCGGAGGACATCACAGTCGTCGGTGAGGCGGCGGACGGCGCCGGCGCGCTGGAGCAGGCCCAGCGGTTACGCCCCGACGTGGTGCTGCTCGACGTGCGGATGCCGGGCGTCGACGGGCTGATCGTCGCGCCCGAGGTGGTCGCCGCCGGCCCGAAGGTGATCATGCTGACCACCTTCGACCTCGACGAGTACGTGCACGGGGCACTGCGGGCCGGTGCGGTCGGCTTCCTGCTCAAGGACACCCCGCCCCGTGAGTTGGCCGCCGCCGTCCGGACGGTGGCCGCCGGGCACGCGATGCTCGCCCCGACCGTGACCCGGCGGTTGATCAGCTCGTTCGCCGATCGTGGCCCGGCCCGCCGGGACGCGGCTCGCCAGCGGCTCGCACCGCTCACCACGCGGGAGTCGGAGGTCGTGCGCGAGGTGGCGCGCGGGCACGGCAACGCGGAGATCGCCCGGCGGTTGGCGATGAGCGAGGCCACCGTGAAGGCACACGTCAGCCGGGCGCTGGCGAAACTGCACGTGGACAACCGGGTGCAGTTGGCGATCCTGGTGCACGACGCCGACCTGCTGTGACGGGTTCCCCGGCGGCGGGGCGGTCAACGGGAGGCGGCGGCCCGGTCAGCGGCGGGCGGCCGCGTGGCGGTGGGCGCGGCGGCGCAGCCAGCGGATCCCCTCCAGACCGAACGTGATGACCAGCGAGACCCCCACCCCGACCAGTACGCCCTTCACGGGCTCACGTTCGAAGGCCAGCCCGCCGAAGTAACCGAGCAGCCCGCAGTAGAGCGCCCAGGTGACCGCCGCGATGCTGTCGTACAGCAGGAATGCCCGGCGGGGATAGCGCACCGCGCCCATGGTGAGGGTGACCGCCGTCCGGCCGCCCGGCACGTACCGGCTGGTGGTCAGGATGACGCCGCCGCGCCGGTCGACGGCCCGGCGGGCCCAGTCGGAGCCGGCCCGCCGCCGGCTGCCATCGGGCAGCCGGGCGAGCCGGTGTGACCCGCCGCCCCGACCGATGGCGTAGGAGATGTGGTCGCCGACCAGCGCGCCGACGGCGGCGCTGACGATCACCAAGGTCAGGCTGGGGTGACCGGCGCTGGCCGACAGCACCCCGGCGGTGATCACCGCTGCCTCGCCCGGCACCGCCGGGAAGAAGGCGTCGATCGCGGTGAGCCCGAAGATCACCAGGTACACCCACGGCGATGTGACCGTCCCACGGAGGAGGTCGAGCAGGGCGTCCATGCCCCCATGCTCGCCGGGTGTGGGCCGCCCGGTGGCCGAGTCGCCGGAACACGACGCCTCAGCCCGCGGGGACCAGGACCGGTGGGGCGAGCAGCGGGCCGTGCGCGATCTTGTCGTCGGCGGTGGGCCCCTGCGAGGTCAGCACCACGGGTGTGCCCAGCTCCGCGCCGACGGCCTCCGCCCAGTCCGTCGGCGGGTCGTCGTAGAGCGGGCGGGAGCGCAGCAGACGGTCGGTGAGCGCGGCCTGCCGGTCCAGGTCGCCGGGCGGGCCGGGGGTGAGCCGGTCGGTGGTGTCGTAGCGGCGGCAGATCCGCAGGTCGGGGCCGGTCAGGTCGAGGTGGGTCAACGCCAGGCCGTCGACCCCACCGGCGGCGGCGAGGGCGTACCGGTGGGCGACCGCGTCGAAGTGGCCGAACCGGAACCGGCCCTGCCACGGGTTGGTGCCATTGTGCCGGTCGGTGAACGGCAGCGCCGGGTCCTCGGTCACCAACGGACCGGCACCGTGCCGGGTTGTGACGACGCGCAGCACCCCGACCCGGGTCACGTCGCCGGGCAGACCCGCTTCGGCGAGCAGGCTGTCGGCGTTGGCGAACGTGGTGGTGCTCCACGTCGTGTACGGGTGGAAGCCGTGCCACTCGTCGAGCAGCACCCCCTGCGCGCCCTCGAAGACGCAGGTGCCGGAGCGCAGCGCACCGGCCAGCCAGCTCCGGTCGACGATGGTGACCCGCCCGGCGAACCCGGTGTACGCGGGCAGGCAGTCCTCGACCGGCGGCGCGTCCAGCGGGCCGAGTTCGGCGGTCAACCGATCCCGCAGGGCGGTCAGCCGACGGCGCAGCAGTGCCGGGCTGCGGCAGTCGGCGACCCGGGGCGCGTCGTCCGGATGGGCGAGACCGTACGCGACGGCCTCGCCCACCCCGAGCCCGCAGGAGCCGTGCCGGTCGGCTCCCCGGGCGATCTCCCGGGCCCGGTTGGCGGCCCGGTGGTACGGGGTGGCGAGTAACGCCTCGGAGTCGACCGTCAGTCGGTCGAGCGCATCGGTCACCCCCACCGTGGCGAGATGGTCGGCCTCGGCGGCCAGGGCCAGCGGGTCCACCACCACGTGCCGCGACAGGTGCGTACCGACACCGCTGTGGAACGTGCCGGCGCCGAACTGCGCGAACGTGTGGTGCCGCCCGTCGCGCAGCACGACGTTGTGTGCCGCCTGCGCGCCCCCGTTGAAGCGGACCACCGTGTGCACGGGTCGGGTGGCGCAGAGCCAGTCCACCACCGTGCCCTTGCCGGCGTCGCCGTAGCCGAGGTCGACCACCGCCACGTGCTTCACAGCCGGGTCACCCCGCCGGTGGTGTCGCGGAACGCGGGAAGCGTCGACACCTCGGCCCGCCGCTCCCGGCCGAGGCGCGCCAGCGCCTTGGACACGGTGCCGGTGGCGGCGGATCCGGCGCGGTCCAGGTCCCGCAGGCCCTCGTCCAGGTCGATGGCCTGCTCACCGAGGCCGATGGTGAGTGCGATGGTCTCGCACACCGCGTTCAGGTCGTCGAGCACGACGGCGTTCTGCCCGAGCAGGTCCCGCCAGAAGTCGAGCACCGTGGCGTTGCCCGCGTAGTGGCTGCCGGCGGGGAGGAGGTAGTAGGTGTCCCAGCGGCGGGTCACCTCGTCGACGACCTGCCGCAACGGCACGTCCTCGGCCAGGTCGTCGCCGATCAGCCGGGCCACCTCCCGCGCCTTCACCTGCTTGTACGCCAACTCGTCGCCGATGATGAACAGGTAACCGCGCCGGCCACGCTTCTCCCAGCTGTCGGTGCTGGTGTGCCGGGCCATGAAGTACATCGCCAGCTCGTACGACTCGGACATCTGACCGCCGCCACCGCCTTCGAGGACGATCCGGCCGAGGTCGTCGTCCATCCGGTTGTCCGACTCGAACTGCCCGACCTGCAACGGCACCCGGTCGCAGGTGGCGTCGCCGATCGCGCCGAACATGATCTGCGGGTCACTGGCGTAGCCCTGCCGTTGCAGCAGCCCGAGCAGTTGCGGCAGCTTGGTCTGCAGGACACGCGGCACCGTACGCATCGAGCCGGTCACGTCGAAGAGCACCGCGACGGGCGTCGAGCGGGGGTGCTCGTCGGAGTCGCGGCTCTCGCGGGTCGCGTCGCGAGGGTCGAGCGCGGGGTGCACGGTGCGCGCCCCGCTGTCGCTGTACGAGAAGGCGCTCCTGCCGGTGGACCGGCGGTAGCGGTCGGCGGCGTCGTACACGTCGGTGGACCAGATTCCACTGCCCATGACAGCTCCTTAGGGGGTGAGGGTGAAGGGTCGGAAGGTGCGCGGCCCGTAGAGCCGGTCCAGCACCTGGTCGAGTTCGCGGAGCAGACGCCAGGCGTCGTCGGGCCGGGCGTCCAGTGACCGTTGTCGGCAGCCCTGGGCGAAGGTGTGCAGCTCCCGGGGTGCGCGCGGCCCCATCAGCCAGCTCATGCAGTGGCTGGCCATGGCGATGTCGGTGCCCGGGCCGCAGGGCTGTTTCGTGACGACCTCCTCCGGGTCCCAGCCGTGGCCGGGCACGACCGCCGGGACGGTGCCGCCGACGGGGGTCGAGAAGCACCAGTCGACGAGCACCACGCCGTGGGCCTCCGGCTCGATCAGCACGTGGCGCGGCAGGACCGCGCCGTGCACCACGCCCGCCCGGTGGGCCAGGCCGAGCGCCACCAGCAGCCGCCGCCACATCCAGGCCGCGTCCCGGGCGTCCAGCCCGTCGGGGTACGCGCGCCGCACCTCGTCGAGGTCGTGCAGGCCGGGTGCGGTGGCGAGCACGTTGATCCGCCGTTCCGCGCCGGTGGCGGTGTCGTGGTGCCGGAATTCGTCGACGAGCCGGGGCACGTACGGCAGGTAGCGCGGGTCGCCGCGCTCGGCGATGGTGCGTAGGGCGTGTGCCTCGCGGGCCATCAGGTCGTGGTCGGTGGGCCGCCGAGGCAGCTTGAGCAGCCGGTCGTCGCCCACGTCGTAGAGGTCGGCCAGGTCACCGGAGTGGGCCGGCGCGCCGAGCCGGTAGTCGCCGAGGACGGTTACCCGCCGGGCCCGCCACCTGGTGGTGACGTGGATGAACGCCTCGGTCGCTTCGGCGCGTACCGCCGGGTCGGCCGGCAGGTGGTCGGGGTGCAGGGCCGCGACCAGCTCGCGGTAGCGCCGGGCCGGCTGGTCCGCGCCGAACAGGTCGGCGTCGGTGCGGGCCGCCGCGACCAGGCCGATGGCCTCCGCCGTCCTCATCGCACCGTCTCCTCACGGGCCGGGCGCAGCAGGGCCGGGTGCAGCAGCCGGGCGTCGCCGGCCCGGTAGAGCCGGGCGCGCGGGCCGCCCCGACTGCCGCCGCGCTCGGTGCTGGCGCCGGTGCTCTCCACGAAGCCCGGCACGGAGAGCACCTTGCGGTGGAAGTTGCCGGCGTGCAGCGGGTGACCCCAGACCGTCTCGTAGACGGCACGCAGCTCGCTGATGGTGAACTCGCCGGGGAGGAAGCGGGTGGCGAGCGGGGTGTATTCCAGCTTGGATCGGGCCCGCTCCAGCGCGTCGTCGATGATCCGACCGTGGTCGAAGGCGAGCTGCCGGCTGCTCAGCGCGGTCACCGGCAGCCAGATCGCCTCGTCGGCGTCGGTGCCGGCGGCCGGGTCCGGCAGGTCGGGGGCGAACGCGAGGTGGGCGATCGAGACGATGCGCATCCGCGGGTCGCGGTCGGGAGCGCCGTAGCTGCCCAACTGCTCCAGGTGTACGCGGCGCAGCCCGTCACCGCCGAGCCCGGTCTCCTCGGCCAGCTCGCGCCGGGCACCGGCGGCCAGGTCCTCGTCGGGGTGGACGAAACCGCCGGGCAGCGCCCAGTGCCCCTCGAAGGGTGCCTGGCCGCGCCGGATCAGCAGCAGGTGCAGGGCGTCGTCGCGGATGGTGAACGCGACCACGTCGACGGTGACCGCGACCGCGGGATAGGCCCGGGGGTCGTACGCGTCCAGGAACTTCTGCTCGTCCACGTCGTCCCTCTCATATTGAGAACATCTCTATGTGAGAAGAACTTAGCGCATGGGCACGCCCCTGCCAAGCCCGAACTGCTCGGCAGGGGCGCGTCAGCGCACGAGACCCGCCAGGTGCGGTCGACCGCGCGAGTCGTGCAGGGCGAACCCGCCCTCCGGCAGCAGCGCGAAGCTCACAGTGCTCGGCAGCGGCACCGGCAGCTTGAAGGCGACCTCGACGGCGTACGAGTCCGGCAGCCGGTTCTCCACCGCGGCCAGGCAGCGCGCCTTGCTCCACATGCCGTGCGCGATCGGCCGGTGGAAGCCGAACAGCCGCGCACCGAGCCGGGAGGTGTGGATCGGGTTGTGGTCTCCGGACACCCGCGCGTACTCCGTGCCGACGCGAGGTTCCACCCGCCAGCGGGCCGTGCCGACCGGCGCGTCGGGCCGCCCACCCCGATCGCCGCCGCCGGGCTTGCGTTCCCGACCCAGGTACGTCGAGACACCCTCCCAGACCGTCTCGCCGTCGACCGAGCCGACGAGCACCACGTCCACCTGCCGCCCCCGGTCGTGTGGGCGCAGGTTCTCGGCGTACGCCGTGAAGTCGAGTGTCTCGTCGGCGGTGATCGGGCGGTGCACGGCGATCCGGTTGCCGATGTGCACCAGGCCGGTGAGCGGGAGCGGGAACGCCGGCAGGGTCATCAGCCGCAGCGCTAGGGGGAAGCCCAGGACGTGCGGGAAGGTCCCCGGCAGTCGATCGCTGAGCCGGAACCCGCAGACCCGGTCGTAGTCGGCCAGGCGTGCCCGGTCGACTGTCACCCCGCCGACGGTCAGCTCGACAGCCGGCAGGCCGCTCCCTCGTCGTCCGCCGCCGAGACCCGGCAGCGCGCCGAGCAGCGCCCGCCGGTTCAACGCCCCGACCGCCGGCATCCGGGGCAGGTCGACCCGGGTGCGGCCGCCCGCCGCCGGGTCGAGAGCCGCCGACAGCGTCTCCGCGGTCAGCGCCTCGGTCGGGCCGTCGATCAGCTCGTGCAGGGAAAGGTCGTCGTCCGGTTCCCGCATCACGCCCCCAGCAGGCTCTGGCCGCAGACCCGGACCACGTTCCCGCTGACCGCGCCGCTCGCCGGCCAGGCCAACCAGCCGATCGTCTCGGCCACGTCCACCGGCAGGCCGCCCTGGGCCAGGCTGTTCATCCGCCGCCCCGCCTCCCGGACCACCAGCGGGATGCGCGCGGTCAGCCGGGTCTCGATGAAGCCGGGAGCCACCGCGTTGACGCTGATGCCCCGCTCCCGCAGGGTCGGGGCGAGCGAGTCGACCAGCCCGATCACCCCGGCCTTGCTGGTGGCGTAGTTGGTCTGGCCCCGGTTGCCGGCGATCCCGGCGATCGAGGAGACCGACACGATTCGCCCGCCGACCGGGATCAACCCCCGCTCCAGCAGCACGTCGTTGATCCGCTCCTGGCTGGAGAGGTTGACGTCGAGGACCTGGTCCCACCGGTCGGCATCCATCCGGCCGAGCGTCTTGTCCCGGGTGATACCGGCGTTGTGCACCACCACGTCGACCCGGCCGTGCCGACTGGCCAGGTGGTCGGCGAGCCGGGTCGGCGCGTCCGGTGCGGTCAGGTCGAGCTGCACGGCGGTGCCGCCGATGTCGTTCGCCACCGCCGCGAGCGCGTCCCCGGCGGCGGGGATGTCCAGGGCCACCACCCGCGCGCCGTCGCGGGCGAGCACCTTCGCCAGCGCCGCCCCGATCCCCCGGGCGGCACCGGTGACCAGCACCACCTGCCCGTCCAAAGGGCGCTCCCAGTCGGCCGGGACGCTCGCCTCGCCCGCGCCGACCCGGATCACCTGACCGGAGACGTACGCCGACCGCCCGGAGAGCAGGAACCGGAGAGTCGATTCGAGACTCGTGAGCGTGCCGGTGCCGTCGACCTGGCGGGTCACGTAGACGAGCTGGGCGGTGGTGCCCCGACCGAACTCCTTGCCGATGCTGCGGACCAGCCCTTCCAGGGCGCGCTGGGCGGTCGCCTCGCGGGGCGTCGGGCACTCGTTCGGCGGGGTGCCCAGCACGATCACCCGGCCACTGGGCAGCACGGCCCGGGCGTGCGGGTGGAAGAAGTCGTAGAGCCGGCGGAGCTGGGTGGAGTCGGTGATGCCGCTGGCGTCGTACACCAGTGCTCCGAAGCGGTCCTGAGGTCCGGCGTCGGCGGCATCGCGCAGCTCGACCCCGGCGGTGGTCAGGATCGTGCCGACCGGCTCGGCGAGCCGACCGCCGGTGGCCGCGCCGAGCACTGCCGGCCCGGGCAGCAGCGGGTCGCCGGGGTGGTGCCGGCGCAGTCGAGGCGGATCGGGGAGCCCGAGGCGCTTGACCAGCGCGCGGCCGGCGGCCGATTGGACGAAGCTCGCGTACCTGTCGGTCATGGGCGTAGCCTACTGGCGAGTAGGGTTCGAGCAACACTTTGCGAGGAGGCGGATCGTGCAGAGCATCCGGAGGGTCGCGGTCATCGGGGGCAACCGCATCCCCTTCGCCCGTTCCAACTCCCGCTACGCGGACGCGTCCAACGCCGACCTGCTCGGCGCGGCGCTGGACGGGCTGATCGCCCGGTACGGGCTGGCCGGGCAACGGGTCGGCGAGGTCGTGACCGGGGCGGTGCTCAAACACTCCCGCGACTTCAACCTCACCCGCGAGGTGGTCCTCGGCTCCCGGCTCGACCCGCACACCCCCGCGTACGACATCCAGCAGGCCTGCGGCACCGGCCTGGAGGCGGCGATCCTCGTCGCCAACAAGATCGCCCTCGGTCAACTCGACGTGGGCATCGCCGGCGGCGTCGACACCACCTCCGACGCGCCGCTCGCGGTCAACGAGGAGATGCGTCGCACGCTGCTCAAGCTCAACAGCGCCCGCACCCTCGGCGAGCGGTTGAAGATCGCCGCGAAGCTGCGCCCGCTCCAGCCGTTCAAGCCGGACGTCCCGCGCAACGCCGAACCGCGTACCGGCCTGTCCATGGGTGACCACGCCGCCCGCACCGCGCTGCGCTGGCAGATCGACAGGCGATCCCAGGACGAGTTGGCACTGCGCTCGCACCAGCGGCTCGCCGCCGCGTACGACAGGGGCTTCTTCGACGACCTGATGACGCCGTACCTGGGACTGACCCGCGACCAGAACCTGCGCCCCGACACCAGCGTGGAGAAGCTCGGCTCGCTCAAGCCGGTCTTCGGCACCCGTGGCCCGGACGCCGAGCAGGCCACCATGACCGCCGGCAACTCGTCACCGCTCACCGACGGCGCGTCCACCGTGCTGCTCGCCAGCGAGGAGTGGGCCGCCGCGCACAACCTGCCGGTGCTGGCCTGGTTCAGCTGGTCGGAGACGGCGGCGGTGGACTTCGTGCACGGCGACGAAGGGCTGCTGATGGCCCCCGTGTACGCGGTGCCCCGGATGCTGGCCCGGGCCGGGCTGACGTTGCAGGACTTCGACTACTACGAGATCCACGAGGCGTTCGCCTCGCAGGTGCTGGCCACCCTCGCGGCCTGGGAGTCGCCGGAGTTCTGCACGGACCGGCTCGGCCTGGACGCCCCACTGGGCACTGTCGACACCGATCGGCTCAACGTGAACGGCTCCTCGCTGGCCGCCGGCCACCCGTTCGCCGCCACCGGCGGGCGGATCGTGGCGACCCTGGCCAAGCTGCTGGCCGAGAAGGGCAGCGGACGCGGGCTGATCTCCATCTGCGCGGCCGGCGGTCAGGGCGTGACCGCGATCCTGGAGCGTTGAGCGGATCGTCGGTTACCGAACCACCTGGCACCAGACGTTAACGGTCCGTTCAGTAGTCGGCCCGCTGGCGGAGAGTTCACCGCGCAATGGTGATCCTTGCCGCGCCCTCGGCGCGGAATCGATCACTCCTGCGTGCGGAACGGGGCCGTATCTCCATGGAGTCTGTCGTTCCACAGACGATCACCCTCTCGGTGGTCATCCCGATGTTCAACGAGACCGCCGTCATCCCGGCTCTGGTCGCCCGGCTGCGGCCGGTCCTGGACGCGCTCGGTGTCGAGTACGAGGTGGTCGCCGTCGACGACGGCAGTCGGGACGATACCGTGTCGGTGCTCTTCGACCACGGCCGCGACTGGCCCCAACTCCGAGTGCTCCGGCTGCGGCGCAACAGCGGTCACCAGGCGGCGTTGACCGCCGGTCTCCACCGGGCCGTCGGACACTGGGTGGTCAGCCTGGACGCCGATCTTCAGGATCCGCCGGAGACCATCGCCGAGATGCTTCGGGTGGCCCGCGAGGACGGGGTGGACGTCGTCTACGGGGTGCGCGCCGACCGCAGCACCGACACGGTCTTCAAGCGCAACACCGCCCGGGGCTACTACTGGGCGATGCGTCGGCTCGTCGGTGTCGACCTGCCCGCGCAGGCTGGTGACTTCCGGTTGCTCAGCCGGGACGTGATCGAGGTGCTGCGCGACCTGCCCGAACGTGCCCCGGTCTACCGGCTGCTGGTGCCGTCGCTCGGCTTCCCCAGCGCCGAGGTGCGCTACGACCGCGAGGCCCGTGCCGCCGGGGAGACGAAGTACCCGCTGCGCCGGATGGTCGCGCTGGCCTGGGAGAGCACGGCGAACTTCTCGGCCGCACCCCTGCGCCTGGCCACCTGGATGGGAATGTCGAGCTTCCTGCTCTGCCTGGCCCTGATCGTGTTCGGCGTGGTCGTCCACGTCTCCGGTGCCACCATCCCCGGCTGGACCTCGATGTTCGTCGCGGTGCTGCTGCTCAGTGGGGTGCAGTTGGTCTGTCTCGGCCTGCTCGGCGAGTACGTCGGCCGGATCTACGCCACGGTGCAGAACCGGCCCGCCTTCCACGTCGGGTTCGACTCCCGGGACGGTGTTCCGGGCGCGGAGACAGGTGCACGTGGTCGTGTCGGTCACGACGTCGTCCGCCTCCGTGGCTGACGCCCTGCTGGCCGAGCGGGTCGACATTCCGGCCCCAGCCTCGGCCCCGCGCCGGAATGCTCTCGCGCTGGTTCTCAGCACGCTCCCGTGGGCGCTCGTGATCGGCGCACTGCTCGTGGTGTGGTCACGTGGCGGCGTGCCGGTGCCGGACCTCGCCCGGTTCTCCGCGTACTGGGCGTTCGGGCTGGTGCTCCCCGGGACCCTGGTGCACCGCGCGCTGCGCGGCAGTCGCGGCAACCTCGCCGAGGACCTCGGCTTCGGCGCGGCCACCGGCCTGCTGTTGGAGATCATCGCTTGGGCGTCGGCCGCGGCGACCGGTCAACAGACCCTGCTGCGATGGTGGCCGCTACCCGTACTCGTCGCGTTCGCCGCCGTGCCCCGGTTGCGCCGGCACTGGCGGGCCGGCGAGCGCCGCCCGCTGCCGGTCGGCTGGCACTGGGGCATGGGCGGGGCGCTGCTGGTGGTGCTGGCCTGGGGGTACGTCCAGTGGCGGATGGTCCCGCTGCCCCCGGTGTCCGGCGGCTACTACCAGGACGTGCTCTACCACCTGGGTCTGGTGCAGGAGTTGACGCGGGCGATGCCGTTCGAGCTGCCGCACGTCGCGGGGGAGGCGTTGCGTTACCACTACCTCTCCGACGCCCACATCGCCAGCGGCAGCATGATCACTGGCATCGCACCGACGACGGTGCTGCTGCGGCTGTGGCTGGTACCGGTGGTCGGCGTGGCGGTGGTGCTCGCCGCCGGGCTCGCCCGCGACCTGGGCGGTGCCATCTGGACCGGCCCGGTGGTCGGTGTCACCGGCTTCGTCGGGACGACCGTCACGCTCGGCTCGGCCGTGGGCGTGTCCGGTGACATTCCACTGTCGTACGGCAGCCCGTCCCAGACGTACGTGCTGGTGCCGTTGTTGCTGCTCACCGGGCTCTGCGTCGACGTCGTCCGGGGACGTCCCCTCGGCCTGGCCTGGGGGATGGTTCCGGCGCTCGGCCTGGTCTGCGCGGGAGCGAAGTCCAGCGCGTTGCCACCGCTGATCGCCGCCCTGGGTCTCACCGCGGCGGTGTTCTGGTGGCGGGAGCGGCGGCTTCCCCGGCCTGCCCTGGTGGCGCTGGCCTGCCTCGTCGCGGCGATGGCGCTCGGTTTCCGGCTGTTCGCCGGCGGTGGGGCGTCCACGCTGCGCGTGCAGGCGTTGGCGCTGCTGCACTTCATCGCCCCGTACGCCGAGACCCTCGGCGGGGGCGACGGGATCTGGCCGGATGCGCCACTGCCGCCGGGCATCAACGACGGCGGTGCCCTCGGGTGGCTGCTGGCGTTCAGCGTGGTTGTCTGGTGGGTGCTGGGCCAGGCACCCCGCTGGGTGGGCATGAGCATGCTCGCCGACAGTGGGCGCAGAGCCGATCAGGCCGTTTGGCTGCTCACCGGCACGGTGCTCGCCGGTGCCGCCACCACCTGGGTCTTCCAGCACCCGTCGATCAGCCAGATCTACTTCTGGATGGGTGTCATTCCGGTCGGCACGGTGCTGACCGTCTGGGCGCTCGCCGCGGCCCGGGCGCCCTGGCCGGTACTGGTGGTGCCCGGTCTGGCCGGCGCGGTGACGGCGCTCGTCACCGCCGGCACCGTGGGTTTCGCGCTGCCGAGGATCGCCCGTCCGGGGACGTCCACCATCGAGGGCTGGCTGCGGGTGCTCGGCGTCTCGGCGGTCCGGTACGTGCTGTTCCTCGCGGTGGCCGCCGCGCTCGCCGTCGGGGTGGCCGCCCTGTGGCGTCGACGGGTGCCCGTAGCGGGAGGACGGCGGCGAACGGCCACGATCGCGGTGGCCGGGGTCACCGCGGCGATGCTCGGCGCCAGCGCCGCCGTCCCGCTGGGCGGCCTCGTCCGTTCGGTGCTCACCGAGCCGGTGCCGGCGACCGGGCCCCAGCCGTACGCGCTGACCGTCGACGAGATGCGCGCGGCGCTGTGGCTGGACGAGAACGCGGGCGACGAGGACGTGGTCGCCACCAACGTCCACTGCCGTCCCGTGCGGACCACCCCGCACTGCGACGCCCGGGCGTTCTGGGTGACCGGGCTGGGCGGGCACCGCACAGTGGTGGAGAGCTGGGGTTACACCGACGCGGTAGTGGCCGCCCACGGCGTCGACAACCTGGGGTACGCGCGGCAGAACTTCCCCGACCAGGAGTTGCTCGCGCTCAACGACGGCGTGTTCACCTCGCCGACCGTCGCCGACCTGGACCGCCTCCGCACGGTTCACCGGGTCCGGTGGTTGTTCGCCGACGCCAGGGCGGGCACGGTGTCGCCGGAGCTGGCCCGGCTGGCCCAGGTTCGGCTGGTCGCCGGCTCGGTGACCGTCTACGAGCTCACCCGTTCCTGACCGCTCCGGGGTTCCGGCCCGGTCCCGGCGCCGGTCAGCGGGTGCGGGACAATGAGGTACGTGACGACGATCCCGAACGTGCTCGCCAACCGGTACGCCTCGCCCGAACTGGTCGCCCTCTGGTCTCCGGAGGAGAAGGTCCGGATGGAGCGGCGACTCTGGCTCGCCGTGCTCCGCGCCCAGCGTGACCTGGGTGTCGCGGTGCCGGACGGCGTGGTCGAGGCGTACGAGCGGGTGCTCGACCAGGTCGACCTCGCCTCGATCGCGGAGCGGGAGCGGGTCACCCGGCACGACGTGAAGGCCCGGATCGAGGAGTTCAGCGCGCTCGCCGGGCACGAGCACGTGCACAAGGGCATGACCTCGCGGGACCTGACCGAGAACGTCGAGCAGCTCCAGGTGCGTGCCTCGTTGGAGCTGATCCGGGACCGCGTGGTCGCCACCCTGGCCCGCCTCGCCTTCCTGGCGTACGAGCATTCCGAGCTGGTCATGACCGGCCGTTCGCACAACGTGGCGGCGCAGGCCACCACGCTGGGCAAGCGCTTCGCCTCGGCGGCGGAGGAGTTGCTGATCGCGTACGAGCGGCTGGAGGAGCTGATCGCCCGGTACCCGCTGCGGGGGATCAAGGGCCCGGTCGGCACTGCCGCCGACCAGTTGGACCTCTTCGACGGGGACGCCGACAAGGTCGCCGAGCTGGAGCGGCGGGTCGCCGAACACCTGGGCTTCTCCCGGGTGCTGGACAGCGTCGGCCAGGTCTACCCCCGCTCGCTGGACTTCGACGTGCTGGCCGCGCTGGCGCAGACCGCCGCGGCGCCGTCGTCGCTGGCTACCACGATCCGGCTGATGGTCGGCCAGGAATTGGCCACCGAGGGCTTCAAGCCCGGCCAGGTCGGGTCCAGCGCCATGCCGCACAAGATGAACACGCGCTCGTCGGAGCGGGTGAACGGCTTCGCCGTGATCATCAGGGGTTACCTGTCGATGGTCGGCGAGCTGGCCGGCGACCAGTGGAACGAGGGGGACGTGTCCTGCTCGGTGGTCCGTCGGGTCGCCCTGCCGGACGCGTTCTTCGCCGCTGACGGGCTGTTCCAGACGTTCCTGACGGTGCTCGACGAGTTCGGCGCGTACCCGGCGGTGATCAACCGGGAGTTGGAGCGGTTCCTGCCGTTCCTGGCCACCACCAAGATCCTGGTCGCGGCGGTCCGGCGTGGCGTCGGTCGGGAGGTCGCCCACGAGGTGATCAAGGAGCACGCGGTCGCGGTGGCCCTGGCGATGCGCGAGAAGGGCTCCCCGGAGAACGACCTCTTCGACAGGTTGGCGGCCGACGGCCGGCTCGGCCTGTCCCGCGCCGACATCGACACCCTGGTCGCCGACCGCAGCGCCTTCGTCGGCGCCGCCCAGGCCCAGGTGGCAGCGGTGACCAAGCGGATCACCAAGGTGGTGGAGACCCACCCCGAAGCCGCCACCTACAGCCCACCCCCCATCCTCTAACCCATCCCACCTCCTACCTCCCACCTCCCCGGGCGCCCCTCCGCACCCCGGTGATCAAGAGGTTTGTGTCATCTTCGATCTCCCTGCTGACCGAAACCTCTTGATCAACAGGGCGACGGCGGGCGCCGGGGTCCCGGTGGGGGCTACTCGCCGGTGGGGGTTTCGGCGGCTGTTCTCAGGTTGGGGGCGCTGGCCGGTTCGGCGATGCCGCCGAGAGACTCGGCGAAGGCCGGGTCGGTGGCGGTCTCCGCGGCGACCGCGGGCTGGTCGGCCGGCATGACCTCGGGCATGACGGGTACGGCGATCACGGCCGTCCCGTACGCGCAGATCTCCATCCACATCTCACCGCAGTCCCGGCTGTCGAACCGCATGCCGATCACGGCGTTCGCGCCGAGGCGCAGGGCCTCCTCGCCGAGCCGGGACACCGAGTCGGTGCGCCACCGGGTCAGGTTGTCCGGGGCCATCGGGTCGTACGCGCCACCGCGCAGGTTCTTGACCCCCTCGCGGTACGGGTTGCGCGTCCTGGCCATCGATGACACCACCTCACCGAGAATCTGGCGGATCTCGTAGCCGGGCAGTTGCTCCGTCGTCACGACCAGCACGTTTCCGATGCTGTCAGGAGCGGCCCGACCCGATCGGGCGCATTGTTCACCTGATCGGATGCTGCAAAACCGCGCGGCGCGGACGCCCGGCACGGGGCCGACCATCCGCGCCGCTCCGGGTGGTAACCGTCAGACTCCGGCCACCGAGGTGATCCAGGCCCGGTTGTACGCGACACTGCCGTAGTTCTGGATGCTGTAGCCGTCGGCCGTGGAGGCGACGCCGACCTGCTGGCCGTTGTAGAACTGCGGGCCGCCCGAGTCGCCCCGCCAGGCGTTGCCGCTGATCTCGGTGCTGCGGATCGCCTGCCCGCCGTACGCGTCGGTGACGCTGTTGCTGGTCACCCGGACGGTGGCGGTCTTCAGCTGGGTCGACGCCGAGCAGCCGCTGTAGCAGGTCATGCCCCACCCGTAGATCGAGTTCGTCGAGTTGATCGGCGGGTTGCTGTTGGCCAGGCTCACCGTGGAGGTGCTGACGCTGCTGGAGAGCCGCATGAGGGCCAGGTCGTAGCGGGTGTAGGTGGCGCTGATCGTGCGGGTGACCCCGCCGGAGGTCCGGTTCACGCTGCCGATCCGGACGGACATGGTGCCGTTGATGCAGTGCCGGGCGGTGAGCACCCACTGCGCGGCGATGACGCTGCCGGAGCAGGTGAACGAGCCGTTGCTGAGCACCGCGGCGGCCCAGGGCGCCGACGAGACGGTGGTGCCACCGATGATGGGTTGCGGGCCGGGCGGGGCGGCGGACGCGCCGGAGGTAGCGCCGAGGGCGCCGACCATCGCGATGCTGACGACGGCGAGCAGGGGGCGGATGCGCATCGGGTGGACTCCTTGGACGGGGCGGACCCGGGGTCGCCGGGTGCGGATGGGCGACGGCGGGAGGTCCCCGCCGTCGCCTCAATCGACTTACGTCGATGTACAGTAGGGCTCGCGCCGATCGTTATCAAGGATTTGATCGAGGTTACTCAATGTAACGATTCGGCCTCCCGTGGCGTCGTATAAGCCCTGCTGAGGCCACCTGCCGCGCTTGTCGGGGCGTCGGGAGCGCGGGCAATGTCGATCACTGCTTGAACTGCACCCGGCCGGTGCGTCCGTGGCCGTATCTGCCAGGTACGCTGGCTGCGCTCGCCCCATGTGGGTCGGCACCCAACTGCGTACACAGTCAGGAGTGCCCAGTGCCTCGCGTCGTCGTCGACGTCATGCTCAAGCCCGAGATCCTCGATCCGCAGGGCCAGGCCGTCGCAAACGCGCTGCCCCGGCTCGGCGTCGGTGACGTCGCCTCGGTCCGGATCGGCAGGCGGATCGAGATCGAGTTCACCGGTGAACCGGACCTGGACCGCGCTCGGGAGATTGCCGACAAGTTGCTCGCCAACCCGGTCATCGAGGACTTCACCGTCCGCCTGGTCGAGGCCGACGAGACCGCGGGCGCCCGCTCGTGACCGCCCGGGTCGGCGTGGTCACCTTCCCGGGCTCGCTCGACGACGGGGACGCGGCCCGGGCCGTCCGGATCGCCGGTGCCGAGCCGGTCCGGCTCTGGCACGGCGACGCGGACCTGCACGGGGTGGACGCCGTCGTGCTGCCCGGTGGCTTCTCCTACGGTGACTACCTGCGCTGCGGCGCCATCGCCCGGTTCGCCCCGGTGATGGAGACGATCGTGGACGCCGCCCAGGGTGGCCTGCCCGTGCTCGGCATCTGCAACGGCTTCCAGATCCTCTGCGAGGCGCATCTGCTGCCCGGCGCGCTCACGCGCAACCAGCACCTGCACTTCCGCAACCGGGACCAGGTCCTGCGCATCGAGTCGGCCGGCACCGCGTGGACCAACGCGTTCCAGCCCGGCCAGGAGGTGCTCGTCCCGGTCAAGAACGGCGAGGGCTGCTACGTCGCGGACACCGCCACCCTGGACCAGCTCGAGGCCGAGGGCCGGGTGGTCGCCCGCTACGTCGGCGGCAACCCGAACGGCTCCCTGCGCGACATCGCCGCGATCACCAACGCCGCCGGCAACGTGGTCGGCATCATGCCGCACCCCGAGCACGCGGTGGAGGCGCTGACCGGCCCGTCGCTGGACGGCCTCGGCTTCTTCACGTCGGTCCTCAAGCACCTGGTCGGGGCGCCCGCGTGAGTGCGAGGAGCGCCGCGGTGACCAGCGTCACGATCATCGGTCTGCTCGACCGCCGGTCCGGCGGGCACGAGCGCAGCGAGGAGAGGTCATGACCACCCATCCGGACCCGGTACGGGACAACCCGGAGGCGTACTCCGCCCCGGCGCAGCCGGCCGAGCCGAGCGCGGCGCAGCCCGTCGCCCCGGCGGCCGCTGCCGCCCAGCCGGCCGCAGCCGTGTGGACCGAGGGCGTGGACACCGTGCCGCGCGCCGGTGGCACCCCGGGCGAGCTCCAGCCGTACACCGAGCTGGGCCTGCGCGACGACGAGTACGAGCGGATCCGGCAGATCCTCGACCGCCGGCCCACGCAGTCCGAGTTGGCCATGTACTCGATCATGTGGAGCGAGCACTGCTCCTACAAGTCGAGCAAGGTGCACCTGCGCCAGTTCGGTGAGAAGGCCCCGCAGAGCGACAGGCTGCTCGCCGGCATCGGCGAGAACGCCGGTGTCGTGCAGATCTCCGACGAGCTGGCGGTGACCTTCAAGGTCGAGTCGCACAACCACCCGAGCTTCGTCGAGCCGTACCAGGGTGCGGCGACCGGTGTCGGCGGCATCGTCCGGGACATCCTCGCCATGGGCGCCCGCCCGGTCGCGGTGATGGACCCGCTGCGTTTCGGTGCCGCGGACCACCCGGACACCGCCCGGGTCCTCACCGGCGTGGTCGCCGGCGTCGGCGGCTACGGCAACTGCCTCGGCCTGCCCAACATCGGTGGCGAGTTGGTCTTCGACCCCTCGTACCAGGGCAACCCGCTACTCAACGCGCTCTGCCTGGGCGTGCTGCCGGTCGACCGGCTGCAGAACAAGGCCGCTGCCGGCCCGGGCAACGTTGTCGTGCTGATGGGCGCCAAGACCGGGCGCGACGGCATCGGCGGCGTTTCGGTGCTGGCCAGCGCCACCTTCGACGAGGGCAGCGAGGCCCGTCGCCCCGCCGTGCAGGTCGGCGACCCGTTCACCGAGAAGTTGTTGATCGAGGCGTGCCTTGAGCTGTACGACGGCCAACTGGTCGTCGGCATCCAGGACCTCGGCGGCGCCGGCCTGACCTGCGCGCTCACCGAGACCGCCGCCGCGGCCGGCACCGGCATGCGGGTCTGGCTGGAACGGGTGCCCCTGCGGGAGCCCTCGATGGAGCCGCACGAGATCCTGGCCAGCGAGTCGCAGGAGCGGATGCTGCTGGTCGTCGAGCCGGACAAGCTCGACGCGGTGCTCAAGACCGCCGAGAAGTGGGGCGTGCTCGCCACCGCGATCGGTGAGGTCATCGCGCCGGAGCCGGACGGGCGTCCGGGTCGGCTGCTGATCACCTGGCAGGACCACCTGGTCGTCGACGTACCCCCGGGTTCGCTCGTCGACGACGGCCCGGTCTACGCCCGGCCGATGCGTGAGCCGGCCGACCTGATCCTGCTCCAGGCGGACCGGGCCGAGACCCTGCCCCGCCCGGCCGACCCGGAGGCGCTGCGGGACACCGTGCTGCGCATGATCGCGTCGCCGAACCTGGCCGACAAGACCTGGGTCACCGAGCAGTACGACCGCTATGTGCTGGGCAACACCGTGCTCGCCCAGCCGGAGGACGGCGGCGTGATCCGGATCGACGAGCGCACCGGGCTGGGTGTGGCGCTGTCGGTGGACGGCAACGGTCGGTACGCCCGACTGGACCCGTACAACGGCACCAAGCTGGCCCTGGCCGAGGCGTACCGGAACGTGGCGGTGACCGGCGCGAAGCCGATCGCCGTGACCAACTGCCTCAACTTCGGCTCGCCCGAGGACCCGGGCGTCATGTGGCAGTTCGCCGAGGCCGTCCGTGGCCTCGCGGACGGCTGCCTGGAGCTGGGCATCCCGGTGACCGGCGGCAACGTCAGCTTCTACAACCAGACCGGCGCGGCGGCCATCCACCCGACCCCGGTGGTCGGCGTGCTGGGTGTGCTGGACAACGTCGCCGACCGGGTGCCGATGGGCTTCGTGCCGCGCGCCGGTGGCGACCACGACCAGCTCTACCTGCTCGGCGAGACCAACGTCGAGCTGTCCGGCTCGGAGTGGGCCTGGGTGACGCACGAGCACCTCGGTGGCATCCCGCCGCAGGTCGACCTGCTCCGCGAGAAGGCGCTCGCCGACCTGCTGGCCGAGGCGGCCCGGGTCGGGCACCTCAGCTCGGCACACGACCTCTCCGACGGCGGTCTCGCCCAGAGCCTGGTCGAGTCCTGCCTGCGTCGCGGCGTCGGCGCCCGGGTCGCGGTGCCGGAGCAGTTCACCGAGGGTTCGATGCCGTTCGTCTACCTGTTCAGCGAGTCCGCCACGCGGGCGCTGGTGTCGGTGCCGCGCGGCCACGACAAGGCGTTCGCGGCGCTCTGCGCCGAGCGGGGCGTGCCGTTCGAGCTGATCGGTGTCACCGACCCGTCCGGCGGCGCGCTCGAGGTGCACGGGCAGTTCCGCATCGGCCTGGACGAGCTGCGCGCCGCGCACACCGAGACGTTGCCGCGCCTCTTCGGGGGCTCGGCAGCCGTCGAGGTGCCCGCGCCGGCCGCCGGTGTGGCGGGTGCGGTCGAGGCCGTACCGCTGCCGGTCGTCCCGGACGCGGAGGCCGCACCGGTGGACCCGGCCGAGGTGGTCTCCGAGCCCATCGCTTCGTCAGGCCCCTCCCCGGAGACCGGCGCTGTCGAACCGATCGCATCGGAGTCCTCCGACGGGCCCACCGAGTCGGACACCGGTGCCACCGAGCCGTCGCCTGACGAGCGCTGAGGCGTTGACGGCCGCCGTCTACGGCCAACCCGGTTCGGGCGCCAGGTTCGACTGGGGCCTGACCGGCGCGGCCGAACTCGGTCGGGTCTGCGCGGCGCTGGTGGTGGTGGACGTCCTGTCGTTCACCACCACCGTGGAGGTGGCGGTCGCCCGTGGCATGCGGGTGCACCCGTTCCCCTGGGGTGAGCAGGCCGCCGAGTACGCGCTCCGCGTCGGCGCGGTCGCCGCGGTGGGTCGGCGGCAGGTGACCGCGGACCATCCGTGGTCGCTCTCGCCGGCCGCGCTGGTCGCCGCGCCGGTGGTGGCGGACCTGGTCCTGCCCTCGCCGAACGGTTCCGCCATCAGCGCCGCCGCCAGTGCCACCGGCCTGCCGGTGGTCGCGGCGTGCCTGCGCAACGCGGGCGCTGTCGGGCGTTGGCTGCGCCGCCAGGGGTACGGCACTGTGGACGCCCCGATCGGCGTGATCGCCTCCGGGGAACGGTGGCCGGACGGGTCGCTGCGCCCGTCGGTCGAGGACCAACTCGGTGCCGCCTCGGTGCTGGACGCCCTCTCCGGAGTGCCGGGCGGGTTGTCCGTGGAGGCGGCGATGGCGCTCGCCGCGCTGGCGAGCACTCCGGACGTGCCCGCCGCCGTGCGGGGCAGCGTCTCCGGGCGCGAGTTGACCGAGGGCGGCTTCGGCGCGGACGTCGACGTCGCCGTCCGGGTCGGCGTGTCGGACGTCGTGCCGGTGCTCCGCCAGGGCGTCTTCTCCGCCGCCTGATCGGCTTGCGTCGCCCGCCCTTCTACGCCTGCCGTCGGCGGTGATCGACTCGCCCTTCAGGAAAACGGGGTGTCCGGGTCCGGGTGATACCCCGACTTCCTGAAACCCGAGTGGAGCAGACGAAACGGCCACCCGGAGTCATCCGGATGGCCGTTTTCGTGCGTTGTGGTCGGTCGGTCAGTCGTCCAGCCAGTCGAGGCGTCGGCTGCCCCGCTCGGTCGGCGGCGGGGTATCCGGTCGGGCCCGACCGGCCTGCTGGCCGTAGCCGCCCTGGTCGTAGCCCCGGTCGTCGTAGCCGCCGCGTTGCTGCGGGGGTTCCTGGCCGTAGCCGCCCTGGTCGTACCCACCGGCCTGCTGGCCGTAGCCGCCCTGGTCGTAGCCCCGGTCGTCGTAGCCGCCGCGTTGCTGCGGAGGTTCCTGGCCGTAGCCGCCGCCCTGCGGCTCGTAACCACCGGCCGACTGCCCGTAGCCACCCTGGTCGTAGCCACCGGCTGGCTGGCCGCCATACCCTGCGGTGGGCTCGGCGGCCCGTCCGCCGCCGTACGGGGCCGAGTCCGGCTGGCCGTATCCCTGCCCCTGTTCGGGCTGGTAGACACCTGTCGCGTACGGGTCGGCCGGGGCCGGGTACTGGGTGTTGTCGCCGGTGTAACGGCCGGTCGGCTCGTCGTACCGCTCTCCGTAGGCTCCGCCGCCGGCGGGAGCCGGCGGGTAGCCGGCCGCACCGGCCTGAGCGGTGTAGTCCCGGCCGCCGTAGCCGCCACCGGAGGTGGGCGCGCCGCCGTAGCCGGCCCCGGAATTGGGCGCGGAACCGTAACCGTCACCGGCCGCGCCGGCGCCGTAACCGCTGCCGGAAGCGGGGTCGTTGCCGTAGCCGCCGCCCGACGCGGGCGCGTTACCGTAGCCGCCGCCCGACGCGGGCGCGTTGCCGTAGCCGCCGGCACCGTAGCCACCGGGTCCCGGCTCATCGCCGTAGCCGGCGCCGCCCCAGCCCTGCTGACCCGCACCGCCGTACGTCGGCGCCGGTGCGCCGTACGGGTCCGGCGGGACGTCGTCCACGACCGGGCGGTGCATCATCGTCGGGGCCTCGCTCAGCGCCGCGCCGCCGACCATCGTCGGGTCCGCCCCGCCGGGCCGACCACCGACCACCCGGGTCTGGTCGTCGGGACCGCGGAAGCCGCCCCCGCGGGTGGGCGGGACCGGGCCACCGGCAGCCGGAACCCCGTCTTCGTCGTCGCCGTTCTCCTTGCGCTTCATCCAGAGCAGCACGATGGTGCCGACACCGGCGGCCACCAGGAGACCGCCGAGCAGGATGATCAGGTACGAACCGGCGCCGCCACCGCTGTCCTCGTTGTTCGAGGCGTTCGCCGGGGCACCCGGGCTGGCGTCCTCGGTGGGCTCCTCCTCGGTGCCCTCCTCGGTCGCCTCGTCGGTGGGAGTCGCGTCGGTGCTGGCCGACGGGGTGGGGCTGGGCGTTACCTCGGTCTTGATCGCGAGACTGATGCGTTGACCGGTCAGGGACTGCCCGGCTGCGGCGTTGATGGTCTTGCGGGCCACCACGTTGTCGAAGCTCGCACCCAGGTCGAGCCGACCCGGTGCGATCGGGTTGCCGGTGGTGCCCGTGAAGCGGAAGTTGCCGCTGCCGTCGCTGGTGGTGTCGAAGCGCTTGCCGGTGCTGTCCAGCAGCATGACCACCGCGTTGGGGACGGCCTTGCCGTCGGCCTGCGCGACCACCTTGCCGGAGACCGATTGCACGGTCTGCACCTGCGGCGGAGCGGCCTTGCCCTTGACGGTCAGCGCGAAGGTCGCGGTGTTCGGGCCGGAGTCGGCCTCGACGGCCACGGTGACGGTGGCGTTCGCGTTACCGGCGTTGTCGTTGGCCGCGATGCGGACGAGTTGCGACTTGGGCTGGTTACCCAGACCCTGGAACTCGATCTCGCCACAACCGCTGGCGCAGCTGGTGCCCGACGGAAGGCCGGAGAGGCTGATCTTCGCCGAGCGGTCGCCGTCACCGGGCGTGACGCGCACGGTGACTGTGGCGTCGCTGCCGGCGTTGACGGTCACCGAGTTCGGGGATACCTCGACGCTTGCGGCGAGGGCTGGTGTGGCGGGGACGGCGAGCAGAGCGCCGGCAACCAGCGCTACGACCACACCGGCCCGCTGCTTCCAGGCACGTCGGTGTGTTGACACGTCCACCGCCTTCCGGGCTGACTTCCCTCTCGCCGGCGGGGCGCCGGGCCGGGGATCATCACGGTTCGAATACGCCGTCGGCAACTATGCCTTGTCCGACTGGATCGGCGCGACCCAGGGCTGGCGTCGGGTAGTCGGCCTGCGGGTCGTATCGTCCCGTCGTGTCCTCTCCGCACAGTAAGTCCGCTGCCGTAGCCGCCGCGTTGTCGGCCCTCGACGAGGGGTCTAGGCCCGAACGGACAGTGTTCCGAGAGGCGGTCAGGTCGTTGTTGGCCGTCCTCGCGGAGCGCGCCCCCGGCCGATCGGTGGAGGTGCGCGTCCCACCATACGGGGCGATCCAGTGCGTACCCGGACCTCGACACACCAGGGGAAATCCGCCGAACGTGGTCGAGATGGCTCCGGAAACGTGGCTGATGGTGGCGACCGGGAGGATCGGTTGGGCGGAGGCGGTCGCCGAGGGTCGCGTCCAGATGAGCGGCGTCCGGGCGGACCTCTCGGCGTATCTGCCCCTCGAATTGTCTTGATGTCCTACTCACCGTGACACTCAGCGCAGAAATCATGACTATCTGTGTTGATAGCGATTCGCGTACACTGTCAGGCGACGACAGTGGTCCCGGCAGAGAAGTGTGGATCCGCCCGTGATCCCGCCCGGCCGGTCCAGACCAGCATGAGGGAGCGGTAGGTGCCCCGAGGCGACGGCCGGCTGAGCCACGACCTTGACCCCCAACGACCTGGCCCCCAGGACGCCTGTGGCGTCTTCGGCGTCTGGGCCCCCGGCGAAGAGGTCGCGAACCTGACCTACTTCGGCCTCTACGCCCTGCAACACCGTGGGCAGGAGGCGGCGGGCATCGCGGTGAGCGATGGTTCCGGCGTGGTGGTCTACAAGGATCTCGGCCTGGTGGCCCAGGTCTTCGACGAGCCCACCCTGGCGAGCCTGCGTGGCCACCTGGCCATCGGGCATGCCCGTTACTCCACCACCGGCGCGTCGAACTGGGAGAACGCCCAGCCGACGATCCGTTCCACCACCTCGGGCACGACCATCGCGTTGGCGCACAACGGCAACCTGGTCAACACAACCGAGTTGGAGAAGGAGGTCGCCGAGCGCGGCCTCGTCGCGGACGGCTCGACCAACGACACCTCCCTGGTGACGATGCTGCTGGCCGGTCGACCGGATCTGTCGGTCGAGGCGGCGGCGCTGGAGGTTCTGCCTCAGCTGCGTGGTGCGTTCAGCTTCGTCTTCATGGATGAGTCCACCCTCTACGCGGCCCGCGACCCGCACGGTGTCCGCCCGCTGGTGCTGGGCCGCCTGGAGCGGGGCTGGGTGGTGGCCAGCGAGACCGCCGCACTGGACATCGTCGGTGCCAGCGTGGTGCGCGAGGTCGAGCCGGGTGAGCTGATCGCGATCGACGAGAACGGCCTGCGCTCCACCCGGTTCGCCGTGCCTGAGCCGAAGGGCTGCCTCTTCGAGTACGTCTACATCGCGCGCCCGGACGCCACCATCGCCGGGCGCAACGTCCACGCGGCGCGGGTGCAGATCGGTCGGCAGTTGGCCAAGGAGCACCCGGTCGAGGCCGACCTGGTGATCCCGGTGCCCGAGTCGGGCACCCCGGCCGCGATCGGCTACGCGGAGGCGTCCGGCATCACCTACGGCGCCGGCCTGATGAAGAACCCGTACGTGGGTCGCACCTTCATCCAGCCGTCGCAGACCCTGCGTCAGCTCGGCATCCGGCTCAAGCTCAACCCGCTGCGGGAGAACGTCCGGGGTAAGCGCCTGGTGGTCGTGGACGACTCGATCGTTCGCGGCAACACCCAGCGCGCCATCGTGCGGATGCTGCGTGAGGCAGGGGCGCTCGAGGTGCACGTCCGGATCTCCTCGCCGCCGGTCAGCTGGCCGTGCTTCTACGGCATCGACTTCGCCACCCGGGCGGAGCTGCTGGCCAACGGGTTGGACAACGACGGCATCCGGCGCTCCATCGGCGCCGACACGCTGGGCTACGTTTCGCTTCCCGGCCTGATCGCCGCGACCGAGCAGCCGAAGACCCGGTTGTGTCGGGCGTGTTTCGATGGGGAGTACCCGATCGAGCTGCCGGCCGGCAACCTGATCGGCAAGCACGTGCTCGAAGGTGTGAGCCGACGCGTCGCCAACTCGGCGTTGGAAGGCCCGCACACGAACGGCTCGTCCGTCGCCACTCCGGGTGGCGTTACCGCAAACCGCCCGTAGCACCAACCGGCGCGGCCCGGCTACCGCCGGCGGCACCGAGAACCAAAGGGGAGAACCGTGACGCACGTGTCCGAGCGCAGCGGCGCAGGAAGCAGCCCGACCGGCGCCGGCGGCGACCGTCAGCCGTGGACGGGCGGTGCCGGCCGTCAGCCGCGCAAACGCTCGGTCTCGTACGCCGATGCCGGGGTCTCCATCGACGCGGGCGACCGCGCGGTGGAGTTGCTCAAGTCGAAGGTCCGGCAGACCCGCCGGCCCGAGGTGCTGGGTGACCTCGGCGGCTTCGCCGGCCTGTTCCGGCTGGACACGAAGAAGTACAAGAACCCGATCCTGGCGTCCTCCACCGACGGGGTGGGCACCAAGCTGGTGATCGCTCAGCAGATGGACATCCACGACACGGTCGGCATCGACCTGGTGGCGATGGTCGTGGACGACCTGGTGGCCTGCGGCGCCGAGCCGCTGTTCCTGCTCGACTACATCGCCACCGGCGAGGTCGTGCCGGACAAGGTCGCCGAGATCGGAGCGGGCATCGCCGACGGCTGCCGCTACGCCGGCTGCGCCCTGCTGGGCGGCGAGACCGCCGAGCACCCGGGCGTGCTCCGCCCGGACGAGTACGACATCTCCGCGACCGGCGTCGGCGTGGTCGAGGAGGCCGACATCCTCAGCCCGGAGCGGGTCGAGGTGGGCGACGTGGTGATCGCGATGCGCTCCTCCGGCCTGCACTCCAACGGCTACTCGCTGGTCCGGCACGTGCTCCTCGGCGCGGCCCGGATGCGTCTGGACATCGTCATCGACGACTTCGGTCGGCAGCGGACCCTGGGCGAGGAACTCCTCACCCCCACCAAGATCTACGCCAAGGACTGCCTCAAGCTGATCGCCGAGGCCGAGGTGCGGGCGCTGTCCCACATCACCGGCGGCGGCATCCCCGGCAACCTGGTCCGGGTACTGCCCGAGCACGTCGACGCGGTGGTCAACCGGTCCACCTGGAAGCCGCAGCCGATCTTCGACCTGATCCAGACCAAGGGTCGGATCGACGATCAGGACATGGAGTCGACCTTCAACATGGGCGTCGGCATGTTCGCGATCGTGTCGGCCGAGGACGCCGACCGGGCGCTGGCCACGCTGACCGGCCGTGGGGTCGAGGCGTGGCAGGCCGGCGAGATCATCGAGGGCACCGGCAACGTGCAGATGGTCGGTCAGCACACCCGGGGATGATCACCCTCCGGTGATCGTACGGGCACCTGATCAGGGCTTCACCCGAGTGGCCAATGCCGCCTAGCCTGAAGGGCACCCCTCAGGCTAGGCGGAGGAGGGTGATGGCTGCTCGGGGACAGTCGTTCAGCGGGATGCGCGGTCTTGCCGCCGTCCCGTCGTACGTCGTCATGCAGCCCACGACCCTCTGCAACCTCGACTGCGCGTACTGCTACCTTCCGTTCCGGGCCACCGACCAGCGCATGCCGGTGGCGGTGGCCGAGGCGGTGGCGGCGGCGGTCAACCCCTGGGCGGCGGCCGGCCGGTTCTCGGTGGTGTGGCACGGTGGCGAACCGTTGGCCGCCGGCCGGGAGCACCTGGCCGACCTGATCGCGCCGTTCGGGCCCGAGGTCGAGCACCACGTGCAGACCAACGCCACCCTGATCGACGACGAGTGGTGCGACTTCTTCGCCCGGCACGAGATGCGGGTGAGCGTGAGCGTCGACGGGCCGCGGGCGCGCAACGGTGATCGGGTCAACCGGGGAGGCCGGCCGGCGTACGACCGGATCGTGCGCGGCGTCGCGGCGCTGCGCCGACGGGGTCTGCCCTTCTCCGCCCTGGCCGTGGTGTCCCGGCCGGAGCGCGGGTTGGCCACCGAGCTGTACGACTACTTCCTCGACCTGGGCTGCGACGTGTTGGGCGTCAACATCGAGGAGACCGAGGGAGTCAACACGCGGGACAACCGCCACGAGGAGTCGGCGGTGACCGCGTTCTGGGCGGAGCTGGTCGCGGCGTGGCGTCGCGCGCCCCGCATCCACCTCCGCGAGGTCGAATGGTCGTTGCGGTACGCCGCGGCGGTGCTCGACGGCTCGGCCGACGGTGTGCTGCCCCGCCGACTGGACCCGATCCCGACGATCGGTCACGACGGTTCGGTGATCGTGTTGTCCCCGGAGTTGGCTGGTTTCGAGGACCCGCGGTACGGCGATTTCAGCAGCGGCAACGTCCTGAGAACCCCACTGGCGGACATCCTCGGCGCGGCGGCGGCCACGCCGTGGGTGGAGGAGTTCCTGACCGGTGTGGAGGCGTGCCGGGTGTCCTGCCCCTACTTCGGCTTCTGCGGGGGCGGCCATGCCGCCAACCGCTACTTCGAGCTGGGGCGTTTCGACGGTACGGAGACCGAGCACTGCCGCAACAGCAAGATCCGCCTATTGGAGGGAGTGTTGGAGCATGCCCGAGAGCACCAGTGACCGGCGGCCCGAGCGCGCAGCGGATGACCGAGTCGACGAGCGCGTGCGGGAGGCTGCTCCTGCCCTCGTCGCGCTGTTGCGCGAGGCCGAGGCCGCGCGACGCCGGCGTTCGGAGGTGTCAGGTGGCGACGGCGCGAGCGCTGTCTGCGCCTGGAACCACTTCGAGAACATCCCGACGTTCTACAACTGGAACAACCGCCCGCGCTGAGGGACCGTGATCAGGGGCCTGTCGAGCGGCCGGAGTGGTTCCGGTCGGGTCAGGCCCCTGATCGTCGGCGACTGCACCTGCACGGGACGTGCGTGAGCACGCGGGGATTACCGCGTGCTCAGCTGCGTCGAGAGGTCAACGAGTCGGACGGACCCAGGGATCCGGGTCGTCGTCCGCGTGATCCTCATCATCGTCGTCGACGAACTCTTTAGAGTCGTCGTCGAAGTGGTGCTCAGACTTACCAGCACCCGCCAGTTCGCGCTGCAAGGCGGTGAGGTCGGTGTTCGGGGAGTGGTACTTCAACTCCCGGGCCACCTTCGTCTGCTTGGCCTTAGCACGGCCGCGCCCCATGGCTCGACCCCCTCGCACAGAATGCGGGGCAGCCCGAAGGCGGGCCCCGATGACGTCAGGCATCTCTCGTGGCTCTTACGGTACATGGGGATGCCACCGTTCGGCACCTCGGGTTACCGTCAGCCGGCTCTGCGCGTCGCGTCGATCCGGCCGTCACCCAGTGTACCGGGTAAGGAGCGGAACGGTTAGCACCCGTGACACCGGACAAACCGCACCAAAAATTCGATCTGGCCCTCAGCTTACCCAGCCGTGCCCGTACCGGAGGCCCGGAGGCGGATCCCGTCGACCCGCCTCCGGGGACGCTCAGCGCAGGTGGATCCCGCGCAGTCGGCCGATCTCCGCCATCCGTCGCTCGGCCAGCCGGTCGGCGGCCACCGCGGGCGGGACGCCCTCGGCGTCCGCCAGCCGGAGGATCTCGCCGGTGGTGTCGTAGATCCGGGTCGCCCGGAGCTTCGCCCGGTCGAAGTTGAAGCCCTCGATCTCGTCGGCGACCTGGATCACGCCACCGGCGTTGACCACGTAGTCGGGCGTGTAGAGGATACCCCGGTCGGCCAGCAGCTTCTCGATGCCCGGGTGGGCGAGCTGGTTGTTCGCCGCGCCGGCCACCACCTTGGCGCGCAGTGCCGGCACGGTGTCGTCGTTCAGGGCGCCGCCCAGCGCGCACGGCGCGTACACGTCGATGTCCGCGGCGACCAGCGCGCTCGCGTCGTCCACCAGGGTGACCTGCGGGTGGTTGCTGCGCACCCACTCCAGCGCCTTCGGGTTGACGTCGGTGGCCACCACCTCGGCGCCGTCCTCCAGCAGGTGCCCGGTGAGGTACTTGCCGACCTTGCCCAGGCCGGCCACGCCGACCCGGCGGCCCCGCAGGCTCGGGGTGCCCCAGACGTGCTCGGCGGCAGCCCGCATGCCCTGGAAGACGCCCCAGGCGGTGAGGATCGACGAGTCACCGGCGCCGCCGTGCTCGACGCTGCGACCGGTCACGTAGCGGGTCTCCCGGGCCACGACGTCCATGTCCGCCACGTAGGTGCCGACGTCGCAGGCGGTGTAGTAGCGACCGCCCAGCGACTCCACGAAGCGCCCGTACGCGCGCAGCAGCGCCTCGGTCTTGATCTGCTCCGGGTCGCCCCAGATGACGGCCTTGCCACCGCCCAGGTCCAGGCCGGCGAGCGCGTTCTTGTACGCCATCCCGCGGGACAGGTCCAGCACGTCGGCGAGGGCGTCCTCCTCGCCGGCGTACGGGTAGAAGCGGGTGCCGCCGAGCGCCGGCCCCAGCGCGGTGGAGTAGATCCCGATGATCGCCTTCAGGCCGCTCTGCTTGTCCTGGCAGAACACGACCTGTTCGTGGCCGGTCGATACCGGGTCGTCGGTGCTCGCGAATACGCCCATGGTTGGCTCCTGGAGTGGTGTGCGCCCTTGTGGGACGCGGACCTGGTGGACCCCGGCGGGGATGCTGCCGGTGTGATCGAGCCTAGTATCGGCCGCCGTGAAGGTGCTCGACGCGCCGCCGTCGTCCCACGTTGCGGCGCGCGCGGTCCGGCCGCTGACCGCGTACGGCCACGGTTCGTGGGAGGATCGCGCCGTGCCGTCGCTCTTCGCTTCTTACCTGCGCGTGTACGAGCCGTTGACCGCCTTCGACCGGGACCGGCAGAGCTACTGGCGCCGTTACGTCTCGGAGGGGCGGGCGATCGCCCCCGTCGAGGGGCCCGGCCGGCAGCGGACGGCGGTGATCGAGGCGCTGGGCGCGGGCTGGACCCGCCTGCCCGATCTGCCGGAGGAGGCGTACGTCCTGGAGACGGACGACAGCCTGCTGGTCTGCCCGTGGAACCTGCGGATCCGGGTCGCCGAGGCGGCGCTCAGCGCGCGGGACGGCGTGCCCTCGGTGCTGGCCGACGCCTTCGTCCCGCCGGTGCTCGCCGGGCAGGCCAGGGCGGTCGTCGACGACTGGCGCAGCGGCGCGCGGGTGCTGGAGCACGGGGTGCCCCGGGTGCACGAGCAGATCGCCACGTGGGGGGTGCCGCTGCGGTGGTTCGTGCTCTTCGAGCCGGCCGAGCGGGACCTGGTCACCCAGCCGGGCCGACGCGCGCTGCGCTACCGCACGGAGATCTCCAAGGCCCGTCGTCGGTCCTCGCGGGCACTGTCGGTGCTGCGCAAGTCGGTGGGGGACGCGCCGATCACCGAGGCGGTGGAGGAGGCGGCCCGTTGGTTGGAGGAGTTCCATCCCCGCTCGGTCGTCGAGTTGGACTACGGCGGCCTGGTGGACCTGCTCTCCGACGAGACCCTGCAGGCTGACGACTCTCCCGAGCTGGTCGCCGGTGGCCTCGCGGGGCTCTCGCGCGGCGAGGCCGACGAGGCGTCGGCCGCGTACGACAAGTTGGTGGCCCGGTGGCGCGCGGTGCAGTTGTTGGAGCGGTGCAACTAGGGGCAAATCGCCTTAGGAGCGCTCCCAAGGTGAGGTGCACTCGTAGTTGACGCATCACGAACCGTGATCATGAGTCCGAATAAGGTACTTTCTGCCGTGTAAAAGTCGTAAAAATCGGGCATGGTTCATCCGTCCGTCTAGGGACCTTCATCCGTTCGGCCCATGTCGGACATCGGGGACTAGCCGGACCATGGGAGACGCGTCGGCCGGCGGGACCCCGGCCGATGTCTATACATGTGGAGGAGTGACCGATGGCATCGCGAACGCACGAACCAGAGCCGCTACTGACACCGGCCGAGGTGGCGTCGATGTTCCGTGTCGACCCGAAGACGGTGACCCGGTGGGCCAAGGCCGGCAAGCTCAGTGCCATCCGCACCCTGGGTGGCCACCGCCGGTACCGCGAGTCGGAGGTCAGGGCGCTGTTGCAGGGTCAGATCCCGCAGCAGCGACAGGGCGACTGAGTCGGCACCAGTTTCTTTCCGGGCAGGGGCGGTGGATCTCGATCCGCCGCCCCTTTCCACGCCCGCGACAGGTCTCAGCGCCGCGTTTCGGCCAGCGTCACCCGGATGCCGACCGTGCCGCCCTCGCCCCGGCGGAGCCGGCTGCCCAGCAGGCTCAGCCGACCGATCAGGCGGTACTTGTGCTTGAGCAGGTCACGGACCCGGCCGATGTCACCACTGCCGTAGAGCGTCGCGTGAGCCGGCACCTCCGCCCCGTGTGGCCGGCCCCGTACGTCGCACGGGGCGACTGTCACCTCGCCGTTGTTGCGGATCCGCTTGACCTTGCCCGAGTCGGCCCGGGTCCAGACCGCCAACGCGTCGCCGTCGCGTACCGCCCACACCGGCGTCGGCACCGCCCGACCGTCCTTGCGGAAGGTCGTGAGCAGGATGTACTTCTCGGCCGACAGCCGGTCCAGCATGGTCACGCCGCCAGGATACGACCGCTGCGGCGACTGAGTAGCCGGATAGCGTGAACGCCGTGACGGTGCAGCCTCGAATCGGTGACGTGGTCGGTGAGCTGCTGCGGGACACTCTCGCAGTGGCCACCGGAGTGGGCCCCCGACCGCTGGTCGGCGGTCGACTGCCCCGACCGGTCATCGAGATCATCGAACGGGACGACGGGCTGGTCAACGGTGCGCCGGCCGCGCACTACCTCGACGAACCGCAGGACTGGCAGCCGTACGACCACCGAGCGGTGGACCGGGTCCGTGGCGAGACGCTCGACGTCGGCACCGGCGCCGGGCGGATCGCCCTGCTGCTCCAGGAGCGCGGCGTGCCGGTCACCGGCCTGGACACCTCCGCGGGCGCACTCGCGGTGAGCCGGCGTCGCGGTGTCCGGCGTCTGGTGCACGGCACCGTCGACACGCACGTGGCCGACGGTCGGCGGTACGACACGTTCCTGCTGTTGGGCAACAATCTCGGGCTGTTCGAGGGCCGGGAACGGGCACCCGAGTTCCTCGCCGCGCTCGCCGCGCTGGCCCGACCGGGCGCGCAGATCATCGCGCACGGCACCGACCCGTACGGCACGCGTGACCCGGTGCACACCGGCTACCACGACCGCAACCGCCGCCGAGGGCGGCTCGGCGGCCAACTCCGGCTCCGGCTGCGTTACCGCGAGTTGAGCACCGAGTGGTTCGACTACCTGGTCTGTTCGGCGGACGAGTTCGCCTCGCTGGTGCACGGCACCGGCTGGCGGCTCACCGATGTGGACGACCGGGACGCGCCCTACTACCTCGCCACCCTGCGCCTGGCCGACTGAACGACGGCCTCCGCGCCGGCCGGCGCGGAGGCCGTCGTACGGCTCAGACCTGGACGGTCGGGGGAAGCTGCTCGGGCGGCAGACCGCCGTCGCCGTCGACCACCTCGTCCGGGGTGCCGTCCTCGTCGATGTCGACCATGGTGATGTCCACCTTGCCGTCACCGTCGGTGTCGAACTGGAACAGGTCGGCCTTGCCGTCGCCGTCGGTGTCCACCACCCACACGTCGGTCTTGCCGTCGTTGTTGGTGTCGGCGCGCAGCAGCTCGACCCGCTCCTCGCCCCGAGTCTCCACGATCTCCCCGTCAGTGACGCTCTCCGGTGCCTGGCTCATGTCGATGCGGTCCTTCCCTCGGTTGACGGGCCGTCATTACCCGATCCCGCGCTCCCCCACGCATGGCGGGGATCGGCGTGCTGCATAGGGTCGCACCATGAGCGAGCGGAACGGGCGGGACACCCGGGTCGGCGTGGCGGAGACCCCGCGCGCCGTCGGGTCGGACAGGGAGGCGTGATGAGCGATCGTTTCGTGGTCGTCGGTGCCGGCACGATGGGCCTCGGCATCGCGTACGTGGCGGCCGGGACCGGGCACGCCGTGGAGTTGGTCGAGGTGGACCCGGAGCGGGGCGCCTCCGCGTTGAACCGGCTCGCCGACCTGTGGGAGCGGGCGGTGCAGCGCGGGAGGTTGAGCGCCGACGAGGCCGCGGCGAACCGGCAACGGATCATCCTTCGTCCGACGTTGGCCGACGTCGCCCCGACCCCCGAGGTGATCGTCGAGGCGGTGCCGGAGCGGCTGGACCTGAAACGGGCGGTGCTGCGCGACGCCGCCGCCCTGCGCCCGGCTCTGCTGGGCAGCAACACCTCCAGCATCTCGATCGGGGAGCTGGCCGACGGGCTGGACGCGCCCGAGCGCTTCCTCGGCCTGCACTTCTTCAACCCGGTCTGGGCGATGGCGCTCCTGGAGATCGTGGTCGGCCCGGCCACCGCCGAGGAGACCACGACGGCGGCCGTCGCGCTCGCCGGCCGGTTGGGCAAGGACGCCGTCGTGGTACGCGACATGCCCGGCTTCGCCACGTCACGACTCGGCGTCACCCTCGGGTTGGAGGCGATCCGGATGGTGGCCGACGGGGTGGCCGACCCGGCCGACATCGACAAGGCCATGGTGTTGGGCTATCGGCACCCGATCGGCCCGCTGGAACTCACCGACCTGGTCGGTCTGGACGTGCGGCTGGACATCGCCCGCACCCTCCAGGCCGCGTACGGGGAGCGGTTCGCCCCGCCGCCCCTGCTCGTGGAGATGGTGGCCGAGGGGCGGCTGGGTAAGAAGTCGGGGCGGGGCTTCTACCGCTGGGAAGGCGGCGTCAAACAGTGAGTGCGAGGAGTGAGCTTGCGTGCCCCGCAGTCGAGAACGAAGGGCGGGCACGGTGAGCGGGCTGCGGATCGAGGAACGGCCGGACCGGCTGGTCGTCACGCTGGACCGGCCGGAGAAGCGCAACGCCATCGACGCCGACCTGATCGCCGAGTTGCACCAGGTCTGCGCCGAGTTGGAGGCGCGGCCCCGGCTCCTGCTGCTGACCGGTGGTGCGGAGGGCATCTTCGCCGGGGGCGCCGACATCGGCCAACTCCGCGAACGGGGCCGCACGGACGCCCTCGCCGCGATCAACTCCGCCGCGTTCGCGCGGATCCGGGCGCTGCCGATGCCGACCGTGGCCGCCGTCGACGGCCCCGCGTTGGGCGGTGGCGCGGAGCTGGCGTACGCCTGCGATCTTCGGGTGTGCACGGCGCGGGCGGTCTTCGGTCAGCCGGAGGTGCGGTTGGGCATCCTGGCCGGTGCCGGCGCGACCCATCGGCTGCCCGCGTTGGTCGGTGAGGGCCGGGCCAAGGAGTTGCTCTTCACCGGCCGACGGGTGGACGCCGCGGAGGCGCTGCGGATCGGTCTGGTGAACCGGGTGGTGGACGAGCCCGCCGAGCTGCTGACCGTGGCGCACGCCCTGTTGGACGAGATCGCTTTGGGCTCGCCGTTGGCGCTGCGGCTGACCAAGCTGGCGGTGGACGCGCCCGCCGCCGCGCATCCGCATCTCGACCTGGTCAGTCAGGCGGTGCTCTTCGAGGACGAGGAGAAGCACCGGCGGATGACCGAGTTCCTGGAGCGTCGCCGGCCGCGTTGACTCGCCGACCAAGAACGGCCGCACCGGCGAGAGCGCCGGTGCGGCCGTCGTGCTTCTGAGGTCGTGCTACTGCCGGATCTGCACCCCGGCGTCGGCCAGGCCGCGGATCACCTGGGCGGACTCGCCGAAGCCGATGATCAGCACGGCGTCCGCGCCGAAGTCCTTGATCTCCTTCGCCCCACCACTGAAGTCGACCGGCGGCGCCTTGGCATCGGCGGGCGGGTCGTACGTCATCAGCTTGAGCCGGTCGGCGGCGACGCCGGCCTTCTCCAGCTCGTCACGGACGGTGGCCTGGAGGCCCTCACCGTAGGAGTCCTTGCGGGCGACGATCACGATCTTCTGCGACCCGTCGCGGAGGATCACGTCGGCCAGCGCCCGGCCCTGGAGGCTGTCCGGCGGTGCGGTGCGGAAGTAGAGGCCGTTGTCCTCGACGTCGGTCAGACCGCTGTCGGTGTTGGACGGGGAGAAGAGGATCTTCCCGGCCCGCACCACGTCCGGCAGCACCTCCCGGGAGATGCCCGAACCACCGGCGCCGATGATCACGCTGACGCCGCTCGTCACGTGCTTGGCCACGGTGGCCTTGGCCACCGCCGGGTTGGTGCCGTCGTCGCCCTCGACCCAGGTCACCGGCTTGCCCAGTGCGCCGCCGGCGGCGTTGACCTCCTTGATCGCCAGCGCGGCGCCAGCGGCCATCGGCGGGTACGCGATCGCCAGGTCACCGGTCTTCGGCAGCAGGCCGCCCAACTTCAGTGGCTCCTGGTCGGGGTCTCCACCCGCGCGCTGCTTCTTCGGCTTCGGGGGCGTCTTGGTGCTCGCCGCCGACTCGATGCCCGCGCCGACGAACTCGGTCTTGCCGTCGTTGATCTGCTGCCCGTCGAAGGTCAGGGTGGCGTAGCTCGCGGTGGCCGGCTCACCCTTGTCCGTGAAGCCCGCCCGGGTGAGCGACACGCTGCGGTACTCGATGTCCTGCCCGTTACGGGCCAGCGCGAGGCAACTCGCCGGGTCCTCGCAGCGCTGCCCGTCGTTCGTCACCGCGACGATCTGCTTCGCGATGGCCGCCGGGTCGGTGCTCCCGGCCAGTTGGGCGGCGAGCACGGCGATCACCACGGCGTCGTACGACTCGGCGGCATACAGGTAGTCCGTCAGCGCCGGATCGACGCCCTTCAGCCGACTCTTGAAGTCGTCCGGCAGCGGGGTGAGTGGCGTGGTGCCCTTCATCCCGTCCACGAGGCTCGCGCGTTCCTTCAACTCCGCGGGATAGGAGTTGAGCATGTTGCCGTCCGTGCCGTAGAGACGCACCTGTTGGGCGCTGGCCTCCTTGGCCTTGTCATCCCCGCAGGCGCTTGTGGCGAGCAGGATCGTCGCGCAGGCGGCCAGTGTGGCCACCCGCGATCGGCGAGATACGAGCATGGTCGTCCTTCCTCCGGCGAAGGTCCGCTGCGCACATTAGCGTGCCGAAGCCGTCGGTGGGACCGTGGAGGTGGCGTAAAGCGCAGGTAGCTCGCGTTGAACACGGACAGTGACGATCGGCGGGATGCTTGACGGTCCGTCCTACTGTGCGCTGGGTGACGGACCTACCACAGCAGACGTTCGACGACGCTGCCGCCGTGCTCCGCTCGGCGCTGACCGGGGATGGGGACGCGGTGGTGGGAGCGTTCGACGCGGTCGTCGACCGGGCCGGCCTGAGTGGCGCGTACGGCGTCGCCTGGTGTCTCGCCGCGACGATGCTCGGCGACGCCCCGGCGGCCGGTGGAGCGGCGCTGGACTTCCCGGGGATCGACCAGGCGGAGTACGACACCCGCTGGGTGGCTCGCTTCGTCAGCGCGTACGCCAACCGGGACGAGCCGACCGGAGAGGCGTTGTTCGGGGCTGCGGCAGCCGACGGTCTGCTGCCGGACTGCCTGCTCACCCTCGCCGGCTCGACGATCGCCACCCTGCGCAGCCGCGCCGGGTGACGACCGGGCCGCGGCGTCCGTCGGGGAGCGGACGCCGCGACCGTCGCACTCAGAACGCGTGGTACGCGATCAGCGGCTCGTACTCGTACCGCAGGTTCTCGAAGCGGACCCGGAAGTTGACCCCGTCCCGGACGTTGGTCGCCACCGTGGTCCAGCCCGAGTTGGCCGGCAGGTAGGTCCAGTAGTTACAGGCGCTCGTCTTGTCGACGAAGATCACGCACGCCTCGGTGGCGTACACGCTCGCGTTGCGGACGTTGATGTCACGGCAGCGGGTCGTGGTGCGGTACTGGCCGGCCGAGCCGCCGTAGCGGCCGTTCGCGAAGTACGACCGGACCGCCCCGCCGTAACACGTGGCGAGCGGGGCGAAGGCGTTCGTGCCAGGGGCGGCCGGTGTGATCGGCGCGGTCGGGGCGGCCTGTGCGGGTGTGCCGGCGAGGAGCAGTGCGGCGACCGTGGCGACGGCGGACAGGCGAGCGGTCGGGAATGGCATGCGTGCGGGCCTCCGGGAACAGTAGATTGACCGTCCGGATAGGACTGATCATCGGACGGTGACGATGATACGTATCGATCGATTGCGTCGTGACCCCGTCGATGTCCGCCCCGTGTGATAGCTCTGTAGGCATGTCCGAGGCCATGCTCAGCAAGGTGCGCAAGCTGCTGGCCCAGGCCGAGGACCCGGCCTGCACGCCGGCCGAGGCCGCCGCGTTCACCGCCAAGGCCACCGAGCTGATCGCCCGCTACGGCGTGGACCGGGCGCTGCTGGCTGTCCGCGACCCCACCACCGACCGCGTCGGCGACCGGGTGCTGGACATCGTCGCGCCGTACGCCCGCGACAAGGTCGGCCTGCTCGCCGCCGTCGCCGAGCCGCTGCGCTGTCGCTGCGTACGCCGTCGGCAGGGCAACGGCTTCGCGCTGCACCTCTTCGGCTTCGCCAGTGACCTGGAACGGGTCGACCTGCTCTTCACCTCACTGCTCGTGCAGGCGGCGCACGGCCTGGCGGCCACCCCGGTGCCGGAGGACGACCATCCCGCCGCCTTCCGCCGCTCCTGGCTGGCCGGTTTCGCGGAGGTCATCGGCGGCCGGCTCTGGGCGGCGGAGACGGCGGCGGTCAGCGAGTCGGGCACGCCCTCGGTGGCGCTGGTGCTCGCCGACCGGTCCGACCGGGTGCAGCGACGCCTCAGCGAGCAGTACCCACGGTTGCGCACCGCGCCGCCGCGTCGCCTGGGCGGCACCGGGTTCGGCGCGGGTGCGGAAGCCGGTCAGCGCGCGAACCTGGGCGGCCGGGACCTCGCCGGTCGCTCCGCTGCCGATCGGCGAATCGGCCGGTGAGCCGACGCGCCGTTCCGCTGCCGGTCGGCGGCTCGGCCGGTCAGGCGGAGACGCCGGGGTGGCGCGACACCGTGTCGACGTAGCGGGTGAGCAGTTCGTGCCAGCCGGCGGTGAGTGCCATGCGATATCCCTCGGCAGCCTCGCCGTGCCGGTCGAAGTGCCGGTGCTCCAGCTCCACCCGGGTACGCTCCGGCCCTTCCGCCTGGAACAGCACCTCGACCTCGCTGGCCCGGGCCGGATCGGGCACCGGCGCCCGGTCGGGGCCGATCTGCCACGCGAAGACCAGCCGTCGGGGCGGATCCCAGGTGAGCACCCGCCCCCAGTCGGCGCGAAAGCCGTACGGGCCGATCTCGTAGAGCATCCCGCCGGCCCGCGGCTCCATGCCCAGCTCGTCCAGGGCACCCGGGCCGGACCAGGTGTATTCGATGACCCACCAGTCAGTCAGCTGGGCCGTGAAGACCGCGAACGCGTGCTCGGCCGAGCCCGGGACGAGGAGACCGCAGCGGAGGGAGAACCGGTCGACGTCCTGCCGGATGTCGGCCGGATCAGTCATTTCCTGTCCCATAGGCCCGGACCATACCGGCTGATGCCCGGCTGTGCAGCTTCGCGCGGTGCCCGGTTCCAGACAGAGGGTTGCCGAGCCGTCACCCACGGGATGCCCTGCCGGAAAGCGGGTAACCGCGCGGACGACCGGGACTCTGTGCAGGCGGGGCGGGAGACGATGAGCGAGAACGCGCAGCAACGAGGGCCGGACCCCAACGCCGACAGCGCGGATCCGGACGTCCTGCTCGACATCCCGAAGGTCTCCGTCGACTCGATCCGGCTGGCTGTCGACGGTCTGGACGCCGACCTGTCGCTGCGGGCCCGGGTTGCCAACCTCCTTCAGGTCGACGCCGGCGTACGGGTGCACCTGAGCGGCGTCGAGCTGGACATCAACGGGGTGCACGCCGAGGCGCAGCCACGGGTGCGGTTGGGCTGCGGCGCAGGCTGCCGCCCAGAACGCGGCCCAGTTCGCCGAGCAGGCCGGGGAGACGCTGCGACAGGCCGGACGCAGCGTGTGGGAGGCGATCCAGGGCGGCATCGCGCAGCACCGCGACGACTGACGCCGCCGGTCCGGCCTGTGGTCCTTGGCTCCGGCCTCCACCCCCGGCCCCGGCGCTCCGCCCTCCACCTCGGTCCCCGCGCCCGCCCCCGCCCCCGCTCCCGCTCCCGCGTGATCGACACGGGTTCGGGGAAATTGCGGTGTCGGAGGTGCTGGGATACCGCGACTTCGGCGAAGTGGAGTTGATCACGCGGGAGCGGGAGCGGGCGCGGACCGCGGAGGGTGGAGCGCGGGGGACCGAGGGCAGAGCGCGGGTCCGCGTCGCCCTGTCGACCTATGAGGCGCAAAACAGCAAGATCCCCACCTGCGTATTCGCTGGTGGGGACCTCTGTAGCCCGGCGAAAGGCTATGTGGCCAGGGGCGGGGTCGAACCGCCGACCTTCCGATTTTCAGTCGGACGCTCGTACCAACTGAGCTACCTGGCCGTGTCGCTCGGCTCATGCTACCCGGCTACCGGACGAACCGGTGGCAGGGCGACCTGCTCCGATACGCAGAACGCCGCGCGGGGCGCGGCGTCAGCGCTGCGGTCCTGACGGGACTTGAACCCGCGACCTCCGCCTTGACAGGGCGGCGAGCACTCCAACTGCTCCACAGGACCTAGCTTGTGTTGCTCCGGCTTGCGCCGGTCGTGCCCCCAACGGGATTCGAACCCGTGCTACCGCCTTGAAAGGGCGGCGTCCTGGGCCGCTAGACGATGAGGGCGGCCCCGCCATCATTGCACACTCGCAACTTCAAGCGGACTTGCTCCCATCCGGCCCCGCCGGAGGCTTCGAAAGCATACGTGATGCCCGGTCGGTGGACAAAATCGGTATCGGCAGGGGCGGGAAATGGGGGATAACCGCAGGTCAGAGCCGGTCTAGCGGAGTTTGGCGATGCCGAAGCGCTTCTTCAGGTCGGCGATCAGGTGGGGGCAGGCAGCGAGTGTGGCGGCTCGGTTGCCGCCCCCGTCGTGCAGGAGCACGATGGCACCGGGGCGGGCGGCGGCGTGGATTCGCTCGCCGATCGTGGCGGCGGTCGGCTTGTCCCAGTCCTGTGGGTCGACCGACCAGTGCAGCGGGCGCATGCCGAGCCCTTTCGCCACCTTCAGCACCTCCGACGTCCACCGGCCGCCCGGCTGCCGGTAGAACGGCACCTTGGCACCGGGAACAGCCGTCTGGATGGCCTTGTTGGTGCGCGCCAGGTCGGCCTGGATCTCGTCGACCGGCCGGCGGGCCAGGTCGAGGTCGTGTCGCCAGCTGTGGTTGCAGAGCTGGTGGCCCTCGAGGACGATCCGCCGGACCAGTTCCGGGTGACGCTGCACTTCGCGGCCGACCACGCAGAAGGTGGCGGTCACCTTGGCGGCCCGCAGTTGGTCGAGCACCTTGGGCGTCCAGGCCGGGCTGGGCCCGTCGTCGAAGGTGAGGACCACCGGGCGTTCGCCGGTGTTGCGGCGCAGACCGGCGGGGAGCTTCGCCGGCAGTGGACGCAGCGGCGGCTTCGGCGGCTTGGTGAGCGTCGGATGCGGCGACGGCGGGGCCGGTGACGGCGTCGACACCGCCGGGTGCGACGCGATGGTGCGTTCCGGCTGCGCACAACCGGACAGGACCAGCGCCACGGCGAGGACGGACGCCAGGGCGGCGCGGGCTTGCATCTGCTTGCTCCCGGGGGGTCGGGGTAGGGCGGACCCGCCCGACGGTAGTTCACCCGATCAGCGGGCGACAGTGCGATCAGTCACGCGTCGACTGGTCCAGGGAGTCACGGACGGCGGCGGCCAGGGAGACCGCCTCGGCCAGGTCCACCGGCCGCACCACCCCGGCGGGTAGGGTGTCGGCTCGCCAGCCGGGGCCGGCTGCGAGCGCCAACAACGGGCGGCGTGGTGCGGCGAGCAACGCGCTGAGCTGGGCCGGGTCGGCGGTGGCCCGGGTGTGCGACCAGAGCACCACGGCGGCCGGTCCGGTCCGGTTGACCGCCTCGATCAGAGCGGCGACCGGCACCCGGGCGCCGAGCATCCGGTAACCGACCCCGGCCTCCGCGAGAGCCGCAGCCAACGCCTCCAGTGGAAGGGTGTGCTGCTCCTCGTCCGCGCAGGAGAGCAGGATACGGGCGGGGCCGGTGGGAACCCTGGCCCGACTGGCCGCCGCGAGAGCCTCCGAGACGCAGCGGGACACCAGGTGCTCCACCTCGATCAGGCCGGCGGTGGCGGCGTGGCGTTCGCCGATGCCGGCGAGCACCGGACGCAGCAGACCCTCCCAGGTGGCGACGACCCCGTTGGTGGCCAGGGAGTGGGCGACCGTCTCGCTGATCGCCGCCGCGTCCAGGCGCATGGCGGCGCGGGCCAACCCTCGGGCTACCGGCCCGGCGCGACCGACCGGGATGCTTCCACCGCCGTCGCGAGCGGGCGGGTGGGCGCGGCGCAGAGCGACGGTGCCGTTGGGTGACGGGTCGGGTGCCTGGCGGGCCCAGCGGGCCGCCTCGGCGGGGCTCACCCCCTCGGCGGTGAGTCGCCGCATGATTTCGAGACGGGCCAGGTCGGCAGGCGTGTAGCGGCGATGGTGACCGGGGACGTGCTCACTGGGCCCGAGCCCGTAGCGCTGATGCCAGGTGCGCAGGGTCGTGACCGCGACCCCCAGCCGGCGTGCGACCGCACCCGCGCTCAGCGCCTCATCGACCACCCGACCGCTCCGCCGCGTCATCCGCCGATCCGGGCGGGGCCACGGCCAGGCCGGGTGTGCCGGGCGTTGACCCCGAGGGGCGCAGCAGCCGGTTCACCACCCCGCCCAGCCAGGGCGCGTACGACCGGGGGTCGCGGTCGAGGTCGGCTTCCAGCGCGGTCGGGTCGGCCCACCGCAGCTCGGCCACCTCGCCCGGGTCCGGCAGCAGAGGGGCAGAGGGAAGAAAATCGCCGCGCAGCACGTGGTCGTACTCGAATTCGACCCGACCGGTAGCCGGGTCCTCGGCGTAGTAGACGTAGACGCCGACCTCGGTCAGCTCGACCGGGCCCGCGCCCAACTCCTCGCGTAGCCGTCGGTTGGCGGCCTCGGCGAGCGACTCGCCGGGTCGTGGGTGGCCGCAGCAGGAGTTGGCCCAGCGCAGCGGGAACCGGGTCTTCACGGGGGCCCGGCGCTGGAGCAGTACCTGACCGTCCGGGTCCACCAGCAGCACCGAGAAGGCCCGGTGGAGTTGCCCCGGCGGCTGGTGCGCGGCGGCGACCGTCGTCTCGCCGTGGGCCTCGCCGGTCTCGTCGACCAACTCGACGAGGTGCCCTTCGCGACTGCTCATCGGCCTTCCCCGGTGATCCGACCGGCGGCGAGCTTGCCGGAGATGAGCACCATCGGTACGCCGACACCCGGCTGGGTCCCGGAGCCGACGAAGACCACGTTCGACAGGTCACGGTGCAGGTTCGACGGGCGGAACGGGCCGGTCTGGAAGAGGGTGTGGGCGGCGGCGAACGGCGTGCCCGCGGCCATCCCCTGCTCCTCCCACTCGGCCGGGGTGATCGCCCGCAGCACTTCGACGCCGGCGCCGAAACCGACGTAGCCGCGCTCCTCCAACGTGCCGATCAGCTGGTCGCTGTAGCGCTGGGTCAGGTCGCCGCGCCACTCGAACGGAGCCCGGTGCAGGTTGGGTACGGGAGCGAGCACGTAGTAGGTGTGTCGGTCGGCGGGGGCCACCGACGGGTCGGTCCGGCTCGGGTTGGTCACCAGCAGCGACGGGTCGGTCATCAGTTCGCCCCGCCGGATGACCTCATCGAAGGTGCCCTTCCACGCGCGTCCGAAGTGGATGTTGTGATGGGCGATCTTGTCATATCCCTGTCGGGAGCCGACGTGCAGAACGACGCAGGACGGCGAGTAGGTGAGCCGTCGTGCCGGAGCGGCCGGGAGCAGGTCCCGGTAGGCGACCGGCAGGTCGGGGTTGAGCACCACCACGTCCGCCCGGATCAGTTCGCCGTCCGCGGTGAGCACACCGGTGGCCCGGCCGTTCGCGGTCTCCACCCGGGTCACCGTGGTGTCGTAGCGGATCTGCACGCCGTGCTTCTCGGCCGCGCCGGCCATCGCCCTGGAGACCGCGTGGATGCCGCCGCGCGGGAAGTAGACCCCGGCCACCGAGTCGAGGTACGCGATGACCGTGTAGATGGCCAGCGCGTCGTGCGGCGCGAGGCCGGCGTACATCGCCTGGAAGGAGAAGATCCGCTGGGTACGCGGGTCCCGGAAGAATTGGTTGATCTTCGTTTGGAGGCGACGGAAGGCACCGCCGGCCAGCAACTTCAGCAGGTTGCCGGTGAGGAGGTCGGTCGGCGCGTCCAGGTTGCGCTCGATGAAGTCGGCCCGCTCCAGCCGCCACAGCTCCCGTGCGTAGTCGACGAAGCGCAGGTAACCGTCGGCCTCACGCGGCCCGCAGACCCGGGAGATCTCGGCGGCCATGCGCGTGGTGTCGGTGAGCACGTCGAGGGTCGAGCCGTCCGGGTAGTACGCCCGGTAGGCGGGATCGAGCGGGGTCAGGTCGAGCCAGTCGCGCATGTCCTCACCGACCGCGCCGAGCGCCTCGGCGATCAGGTCGGGCATGGTGAGCACGGTCGGGCCGGTGTCGAACTCGTAGCCGTCCACGGCGAGTCGGCCGGCGCGCCCGCCGGGCACCGGCTCGCGTTCCAGCACGGTCACCTGCCGGCCGCTGCCGGCGAGGTGCAACGCGCAGGCGAGGCCACCCAGCCCGGCTCCGACGACCACCACCCGGTCCGTCCGCCCTGTCACCGTCCGCACGTGACCACCTCCTCGAGAAAGTCGCTCATCAGGCCCGCCGGTTGGTGGCGGCGGTGGCCAGCCCGGTCAGCGCGGTCCGCGCCGTCCGGTCCACTGGTGCGGCGTCGAGCGCCGCCAGCGCGTCACTCACCCGCTCGGCGATCATCCGCTCCACCCGGGTCACCGCACCGGTCTCCACGAGCAGCTCGGCGAGCCGGTCGACCGGCCCGTCGGCGGCGCGCTCCAACGCCCGGAGCTGCGCCGACGTGGCCAACTCCCGGGCCAGCATGAGCAGCGTGGTCGGCTTGCCGGTGCGGAGGTCGTCACCGGCCGGTTTGCCGGTGGCGGCCGGATCGCCGTAGACGCCGAGCAGGTCGTCGCGGAGTTGGAACGCCTCGCCGACGGCCAGGCCGTAGCGGGTGTACGCGGAGGCCAGCGGATCGTCGAGGGGGACCCCGGCCAGGCAGGCACCGTAGAGCAGTGGTCGCTGGACGGTGTAGCTGGCGGTCTTGTAGCGGGCCACCCGCAGCGCGCGGTCGACCGACCAGTTGGCCGGGTCGTTCTCGCCGAGCACGTCGAGGTACTGCCCGGCGACCGTCTCCACCCGCATCTGGTCGTAGCAGCGGCGCACCTCGAACAGTCGGGCCGACGGCACCGTCGCCTGGGCCAGCAGCCGATCGGCCCACACCATGCAGAGGTCACCGATGAGCACGGCGACCGCCTCGCCGAACCGGCCGGGGTCACCTCGGTGGCCGGCGGCGATGTGCTGCTCGGCGAGTGCGACGTGGGCGGTGGGTCGGCCTCGACGGGTGGTGGAGGCGTCCATCACGTCGTCGTGGACCAGGGCGAAGGTGTGCAGCAGCTCGAGCGCGGCCAGCGCGGGCAGCACGGGGGGCAGTGCCTCGGCGCCGCCGACCGCGCCGCGCCACCCCCAGTAGGCGAACGTGGACCGGATCCGTTTGCCGCCGACGAGGACGGCGTCCCGCGCGGCCGAGGCGAACCGGCCCATCGATGCGTCGATCTCGGTGAGGGTGTCGACCTCGGTGGTGAGGAACGTGCTCAGCGTCTCGTGGACCGCCGCGATCAGGTCCTGGGTGTACGCGGCCAGAACGGCGCGGACCGGGTCGTCCCGCTCCCCTGGCTCTGCCGGCGCCACGCGGGTGGCGTTGCCCGCAACTGCGTCGTTGGCCATGCGATCGAGCGTACCCTAGGCTACGAGTTGCGTCGATTGGTGCGTCGATATTTGAGGAGGGCCGGTGGAAACCGATCTCACCGCTGCCTATGACCGGTGCCGTGAGCTGCACAAACGTCACGGCCGCACCTACTATCTCGCCACCCGACTGCTCCCCGCTTGGAAACGACGACATGTGCACGCCCTCTACGGGTTCACGCGGTACGCGGACGAGATCGTGGACCGCACCGAGGACCTTCCCCAGGCCGAGCGCGCCGCCCTCCTGGACGACTGGGCCAGCCGTTTCGTGTCCGGGCTGCACGGCGCGCCAGTCGACGACCCGTTGCTGCCGGCGGTCCTGCACACGATCGCCGTCTTCGATCTCGACCGGGACGACTTCGCGTCGTTTCTGAAGAGCATGGCGATGGACCTGACGGTCACCGCGTACCCGACCTACGACGACCTGCTCGACTACATGGAGGGTTCGGCGGCGGTGATCGGCACGATGATGCTGCCGATCCTGGGCAGCTCCGACCCGGCGGCGGCACGGGAGCCGGCCCGGCAGCTCGGCTTCGCCTTCCAGCTCACCAACTTCATCCGGGACGTCGCCGAGGACCTCGACCGGGGCCGCACCTACCTGCCGGACGAGGACCTGGCGAAGTTCGGCGTCACCCGCGACGAGTTGGCCGAGGCCGGCGCCCGAGGTCGCGGCACGCAGAAGACCCGCGAGTTGATCGAGTACGAGGTGACCCGCGCCCAGGCGCACTACGCCGCCGCCGCTCCGGGAATCACCATGCTGGCGCCCGCCTCGCAGGCCTGCATGCGCACCGCGTACGCCCTGTACGGCGGCATCCTCGACGAGGTGGCCGCGCAGGGCTACGACGTCTTCACCCGCCGGGCCCTGGTGCCGCAGCGGCGACGGATGGCGGTCGCCGCCCGTGCCCTGCTCACCCCGACCGGTACGCCGGTCACCATCCCCGGGCCGACGGTCCGACCGGAGACCCGGTGACCGCGAGCACCGCGATCGTGCTCCTCACCCGCGACCTGCGGGTGCACGACCACCCGGCGCTGGCCACCACCTGCGCGGCGTTCGACCGGGTGGTGCCGCTGTACGTGCTCGATCCGGGGCTGGCTCACCTGTCGGCCAACCGCACCCGGTTCCTGCACCAGGCACTCGCCGAGCTGCGCGCCGAGCTTCGTGAGCGCGGCGGTGACCTGGTGGTGCGGCACGGTGACCCGGTGGCCGAGACGATCCGGCTGGCCGGCGAGGTCGGAGCCACCGCCGTCGCGCTCTCCGCCGACGTCAGCCACTACGCCCGCCGTCGGGAGCGGCGGCTACGCGCCGATTGCGAGCGGCACCGGCTGCACCTGCGACTGTTCCCCGGGCTGACGGTCGTCGAGCCGGGCGCGCTTCAACCCGGTGGCGGAGGCGACCACTACCGGGTGTTCAGCCCGTACCACAGGTCCTGGACCGCCCGGCAGTGGCGCGAGGAGCTGGCCGCGCCGGAACGGGTGGCGCTGCCCAGCGGCGTGCGCGTGGGCGGTCTGCCGAAGCCGCCGGCGGGGGACTCGCCGGACGCGGCGGTCGGCGGTGAGCGGGTCGCCCGGCAGCGGCTCACCGACTGGCTGCCCGACCTGCGCCGGTACGACGACCAGCACGACGACATGGCCGGCGACGACACGTCCCGGCTCAGCCCGTACCTGCGGTTCGGGTGCGTGTCCCCACTGGCGGTGGCCAACCGCGCCGGGGACCGGTCCGGGCCGTTCGTCAGGCAGCTCTGTTGGCGGGACTTCTACTACCAGGTCACCGCCGCGTTCCCGGAGATCTCCACCTCGGCGTACCGGCGGGGCGCCACCGAGCAGTGGCGCTACGACGACGACGCGTTGGCGGCCTGGGCCGAGGGACGCACCGGGATGCCCATCGTCGATGCCGGGATGCGGCAGCTGCGTACGCAGGGCTGGATGCACAACCGGGCCCGCCTGATCACGGCCGGGTACCTGACCAAGCACCTCGGGCAGGACTGGCGGTCCGGGGTGGGCGTCTTCTTCCGGTGGCTGCTCGACGGGGACGTGGCCAACAACTCCGGCAACTGGCAGTGGGTCGCCGGCACCGGCAACGACACCAAGCCGTACCGCGGGTTCAACCCGGTCCGGCAGGCCGAGCGGTACGACCCGGCCGGTGACTACGTACGCCGGTGGGTGCCGGAGCTGGTGGGGGTGCAGGGCAAGGCCGTCCACCAACCGTGGCGACTGCCCGAGGCGCTGCGCCGGACGCTCGACTACCCGCCGCCGCTCTCGGTGCCCGGCACCGACCCCGTCTGGCTGCGCTGAGGTCAGCGGTCAGAGACAGGAGTGCAGCACCTCCACCAGCTCGTCCACCCGGTCGTGCTCGGCCAGGTGCGCGGTGGCGTACGCGAAGGCGTAGCCCCGTTCCGGGTCGGCCCACGCGCTGCTGCCGCCGATGCCGCCCATGCCCCAACTGCCGTCCGGTTCCCACTGCATGCCGAGCGTCCACCGGACCTGGCGGTCCAGCAGCAGGTCCGGCCCGTCGTACTGGACCCGGGTCGCCTCTGTCACCAGCTCCGGGCTGAACAGCCGGACCCCGTCCAGGGTGCCGCCGGCGAGCAGACCGGCGTAGAGCCGAGCCAGACCGGACGCGGTGGCGTGCAGGTTGACCGCCGGCATCTCGGCAGCTCGCCACAGCGGACTGTTCAGCACCGCCAGGTCCAGCCCGCCGGCCGGGTTGCCCAACGCGCGCGCCCGCAACGACCCCGGCTCGCCGAGCTTGCGAGTCGGCCACCCCGGATCGCCGTAGCGCATCTCGGCGCAGCGGCGTCGGTCGGCGTCGGCCAGTCCGAAACCGAGGTCGAGCTGCCACCGGTCGGCGATCTCCTCGGCCAGGAACCGGCCCACCGACCGCCCGTCGACCCGCCGGACCAGCTCGCCCACCAGGTGCCCGTACGTCCAGGCGTGTTCCGCGGCCACCGATCCCGGTGCCCACTCGGGATCGGCGGCGGCCAGGTCGCCGGTGAGCAGCGCCCAGTCGGCGACCGCAGTGGCCGGCCGGGGCACCGGGAAGGCCGGAAGCCCGGCGGTGTGCGACAACACCTGACGCACGGTGGCCGGCGTGTGGAACTCCGGCCAGTAGGCGTCGACCGGCGCGTCGAGGTCGACCTGCCCCCGGTCGACGAGCATCAGCAGACAGAGTGCGGCCACCGGCTTGCCGACCGAGTAGACGTTGGCGAGCGTGTCCGGTCGCCATGGCTCGGCACCGACCCGGTGCCCTCCGACCAGGTCGACGACGGGTCGCCCGTCGTACCAGACGACCAGGCCGGCACCGGTCTCCCGACCGGCCGTGAGCAGGTCGTGGAAGCAGTCCCGGACGGGGGCGAAGCGTGCGTGCATCCCGACACGGTAGGCGGCCCGGACCGGTGAGTGTGCGGACTTTTCTCCGGCCCCGACGATTCGGGCGGTGTCGCTGGGGCATGCTGTTCCGGTGGCAGATCCGGAGCTGGTGGACGTGGTCGTGGTTGGGCTCGGGGTTGGCGGCGAGGAGGTGGCCGAGCGGCTCGCCGAAGCCGGCCTGAGCGTCGTCGGCGTCGAACGGGACCTGGTCGGCGGGGAGTGCCCCTACTGGGGCTGCATCCCGAGCAAGATGATGATCAGGGCGGCCAACGCGCTCGCCGAGGCCCGCCGGGTCGACGGGCTCGCCGGGACGGCACAGGTCCAGCCCGACTGGGCGCCGGTGGCGAAGCGGATCCGCGAGGAGGCCACCGACACCTGGGACGACACTGTCGCCGCCGAACGGTTCGCCGGCAAGGGCGGCCGGCTCGTGCGCGGCACCGGCCGTCTCGACGGCCCCCGGCGGGTCCGGGTCGGTGACCAGGTTTTCGAGGCCCGGCACGGAGTCGTGCTGGGCACCGGGACCCGTCCCTCGGTGCCCCCGATCGACGGTCTGGCCGACACGCCGTACTGGACCAATCATCAGGCGATCGAGGCCGAGGAGCTACCGGAGTCGCTGCTGGTGCTCGGCGGCGGCGCTATCGGCCTGGAGTTGGCGCAGGTCTTCGCCCGCTTCGGGGTCCGGGTGACGGTGGTGGAGGCGCTCGACCGGGTGCTGGCCGTCGAGGAACCGGAGGCGTCCGAGGTCGCCGCCGCCGCGCTGCGCGCCGACGGCGTGGAGATCCACACCGGGGTACGCGCCGAACGGGTCGAACACGACGGCACCCGGTTCACACTGCGGGGCAGCGGCGGGGCGGCGTACACCGCCGACCGACTGCTGGTGGTGACCGGGCGGAAGGCCCACCTGGGCGAGCTGGGGTTGGACACGATCGGCCTGGACGCCAGTCAGCGCTACCTGCCGGTCGACGACCGGTTGCACGTCACCGACCACGTCTGGGCGGTCGGCGACCTGACCGGCGAGGGCGCCTTCACCCACATCGCCATGTACCAGGCGGGGATCGTGATCGCCGACATCCTGGCCCGCGCCCGCCAGGCGACGGCCGGGGCCGACGCCAGCGGCACGTCGAGCGTGGTCGGCGGAGCGATGGGCGCGTCCAGCGCACTGGCCGCCAGCGGGTCGAGCGGGTCGGCCGGCACCGTCCCCCGCGCCGACTACCGCGCGCTGCCCCGGGTGACCTTCACCGACCCCGAGGTCGGCGCGGTCGGGCTCACCGAGCGGCAGGCCCGCGACCGTGGCATCAACGTGCAGGTCGGGTTCACCAAGCTCAGCAGCTCGACGCGGGGCTGGATCCACCAGGTCGGCGACGAGGGCTTCATCAAGGTCGTCGCGGACGCCGACCAGGGTGTGCTGATCGGCGCGACGTCGGTCGGCCCGGCCGGTGGCGAGGTCCTGTCCGCGCTGGTGGTGGCGGTGCACGCGGCGGTTCCGCTGAGTCAACTCCGGCACATGATCTACGCGTACCCGACCTTCCATCGGGCCATCGGCGACGCGCTCCGCGACCTGTCCTGACGACCGCCCCACGCCCCGCGCCGGGCGCCGATGCGGGTCCGGGCTTGATCCACTCGCTTTCATGGAAGTCGCGGTATCCGGGGCCTTCCGACACCGCGACATCATGAAAGCCGAGTCGATCACGATCCGGCCGGTGCGACCTGGTGTCGGTAAGGCGCGGACGCCGCAACACGCACCCGATGCCGCCGCCCGAATGGTGGCCGATGGGAAGAATGCGGCAGCCGGACAGCAAACGCAGCGCATTTTGCTGTTCATTTCTTTCATCAGGACGACGTACGATTGCGGCCGTGACCAAGCGGTTGACTGAAGTTGCGAAGAAGGCGGGCGTCAGCGAGGCCACCGTCAGCCGGGTGCTCAACGGCCGCGACGGCGTCTCCGAGGCGACCCGGACCGCGGTGCTGACCGCGCTTGACGTGCTCGGCTACGAGCGACCCACCAAGCTGCGTGGCGAACGCGCCCGGCTGGTCGGGCTGGTGCTGCCCGAGTTGCAGAACCCGATCTTCCCGGCGTTGGCCGAGGTCGTCACCGGGACGCTCGCCCAGCGCGGCTACACCCCGGCTCTCTGCGCCCGGACCATCGGTGGTGTCTCCGAAATGGACTACGTGGAGATGCTCCTCGACCACCAGGTCTCCGGGGTGATCTTCGCCGGTGGTTCGTACGCGCTCGCGGACGCGCGACACGACCACTACCGTCGGCTGACCGATCGGGGCCTTCCGGTCGTGCTGGTCAACGCGGGTGTGGACGAGCTGGGTTTCCCCCGGGTCTCGACCGACGACGCGGTGGCTGTGGAGCAGGCGTACGGGCACCTGCGTTCACTGGGGCACGAACGCGTCGGGATGGTGCTCGGCCCGGAGGGGCACGTGCCGTCGCGCCGCAAACTGGACGCGATGACCAGGGCCGCCGGTTGGGGCGAGGACGACGCCGAGTGCGTCGAACGCTCCAGCTTCTCGATGGAGGGGGCGCGGGTCGCCGCGACGAAGCTGGTCGAGCGGGGCGTCACCGGGATCATCTGCGCCAGCGACGTGCTGGCGTTGGGCACGATCCGTGCGGCCCGGCGGCTGGGCCGGTCGGTGCCGACCGACGTGTCGGTGGTGGGCTTCGACGACTCCGCGTTCATGACGTGCACCGACCCGCCGTTGACCACCGTGCGGCAGCCGATCGAGACGATGGGCCAGGCCGCCGTGGATCTGCTGGTCACCCAGATCGAGGGTGCCGGCGTGCTCCAGGACGAGCTGCTGTTCGAGCCCGAGTTGGTGGTCCGCGGCTCGACCGCTCCCGCCCCTGGTCGCTAGGTACCGCACCCTACGACGCTTCGGCCGTCGACCGCTCCACGCGGTCGGCGGCCGTTTTCGTGGTTGCTCGCAGCGAACCTCATCGAAGCGATCGAATGACCCGCCATAGAGGAACAAAGGGCGATATTCCCGGCTGCTTTCAGATCCTTGCCAACATCTGTCGCCATCGCGTCGTGTCCTTTCGTCATGGGGTCGACACCTTGCTGAAATGAGTCGGCCTCGCTACAGTGACTCCACTCACACCTGGCTCCGACGCAGCTACTGGGCGTCAGGTCGCATCACTGCAGATCAGCGAAGGTCATTGGAGACACCCGTTCCCGAAGGGATGGACAGATGTCCGTACCGCAATACCGAAAGGCTGCGGCGGTCGCGCTCGTGGCCGGCCTGGGGCTCAGCCTCACGGCGTGCTCCACGAAGAGTGACGACAAGGGCGCGACCGCCGGCGGCAAGGTCACCATCACCGTCGACTGCCAGCCGGTCGGTGCCCAGAAAGAGCTGCTGAAGAACTGGAACGACGATGTCGCCGAGTTCCAGAAGCAGAACCCGGACATCATCATCAAGAGCGTCAGCGTCGGCGAGCAGTGCAACAACCCGCCGGACTTCACCGCCCGTCTGGCCGGCGGCACCGTGACCGACGTGTTCTACGGGTACATGACCGATCTCCAGCAGGTGCTCGACTCCGGTCAGGCGATGGACATCAGCCAGTACGCCAACAAGGACACCGTTCCGACCTGGGACAGCATCGACCCCGCGCTCAAGGAGGTCTTCACCGACGGCGGCAAGCTCTACGCCGTCCCGGTGAAGAACTACTCGATGGGGCTGATCTACAACAAGGTCCTGTTCCAGCAGGCCGGGCTGGACGTGAACAACCCGCCCAAGACCTGGGCCGACGTCCGGGCCGCCGCCAAGAAGATCTCCGCGCTCGGCAACGGCATCGCCGGCTACTCGGAGTACAGCGCCGGCAACACCGGCGGCTGGCACTTCACCTCCCTGCTCTACTCGCAGGGCGGCCAGGTGCTCACGGCCGACGGCAAGAAGGCCGACTTCAACAACCCCATGGGCAAGCAGGTCCTGCAGAACCTCAAGGACATGCGGTACGGCGACAACAGCATGGGTGCCCGCCAGCTGCTTCAGTGGGGCGACCTGCTGACCAACGCCGGCGCCGGCAAGGTCGGCATGTTCATCGGTGCGCCGGACGCCACCCAGGCCATCGTCAGCCAGTTCCAGGGCAAGTTCCAGGACTGGGCGATGGCTCCGCTGCCCGGCCAGGACGGCGCGGCGAAGGGGACGCTAGGTGGCGGCGAGGGTTACTTCTTCAAGAAGGACCTCACCCCGGAGCAGGTCAAGGCCGGTCTGAAGTGGATCGCGTACCAGAAGCTCACCCCGGGCAAGGGGCAGTTCGACTACGTGCGGGCCAAGCCGCAGAACTACCCGGTGGGTCTGCCCCAGCCGCTGCTGTTCGCCAACGGCAGCGACGCGCAGAAGCAGGAGCTGGAGCTGCGCAAGGCGAACGCGAACGTCGACACCGCCAACTTCGCGATCTTCGAGGCGACCCCGGTGCCGATCAAGGGTGAGCCGCGCAACGCCCAGGCGATCTACGCGGTGCTCGACGCCGCGATGTCCGGTGTGCTGACCAACCCGAACTCGAACATCGACGCGCTGCTCAAGACCGCCGAGGACAAGGTCAACCAGCTCCTCGCCGCGGAGAGCTGACCGAGCGTGTGGGGGCCGGGACGCCGACCCGGCCCCCACACACCACCCGCACCGCATCTCGACGTCACTAACTCACCCAGGAGTTGCCTTGGCGATCACCGTCGTTCCGGAGACCCCCAGGAAACCGGGCCGCCCGCCGTCGCCGTACTCGGCCGGGGCGCAGCGCACGAGCCTCGGCCGCAAGGTACGGGACAACCTCACCGGGCACGCGTTCCTGATCGGCGCGGTGCTCTGCTTCGTCGTCTTCTCCTGGTACCCGATGGTCCGCGGCATCGTCATGAGCTTCCAGCGGACCCGGCGCGGTGAGACCACCTGGGTGGGGTGGGACAACTACTCCCGCATCCTCGCCGACCCGAGCTTCTGGCCGGCCTGGCAGAACACGCTCTACTTCACGCTGCTCGCGCTCGTCCTCGGGTACGCGGTGCCGTTCTTCGTGGCGGTCCTGCTCAACGAGTTCCGCCACGCCAAGGGGTACCTGCGGATCCTGGTCTACCTGCCGGTCATGCTGCCGCCGGCGTCGGCGTTGTACCTCTTCAAGTTCTACGCGTACGACCCCAGCGAGGCCGGTCTCTTCAACGCGATCCTGAAGGCGCTGCACCTGCCCACCTCGCAGTGGATGCAGTCGCCCGAGATGACGATGCCGGCCATGGTGCTCGCGTCGACCTGGATGAACATGGGCGGGGCGGTGCTGATCTACCTGGCCTCGTTGCAGAACATCCCGGGGGAGCTGTACGAGGCTGCCGAGCTGGACGGCGCCGGCATCTGGAAGCGCATCCGCCACGTGACGATCCCGCAGACCCGGTTGATCCTCGCGCTCCTGGCGATGATCCAGATCGTCGCCACGATGCAGCTCTTCATCGAGCCCCTGATCCTCGCCAACGGTGCGGGCGCGGAGGACTCCGCGACGTCGGTGGCGTACCTCATCTACCAGCACGGCTTCTTCCAGAACGACCTCAACGGCGCCGCGGCGCTCGGCGTGCTCATGCTCGTGGTGTTGGCCGGCTTCTCGGCCGCCTACCTGCGGCTGAGCGCGAAACAGGACTAGGACGGGCGAGACATGGCACAGGACTCCGGCACCCGGACCCTCATCTCTCACGCGCAACTCCGCCGTGGGCGCGGCCGGTTCATCTACTGGGCCCTGCTCACCGTCGTCGTCGTGGGCTTCACCCTCGTCTTCCTCGGGCCGCTCTACTGGATGGTCACCGGCGCCCTGAAGTCCGGTCAGGAGATCGCGCAGACCCCGCCCTCGCTGTTCCCGAAGGACCCCCAGCCGCAGAACTACATCGACGCGTGGAACAACCTGGACCTCGCCAAGCTGCTGTTCAACACGTTCTACTACGCGGCCGGGGCGGTGCTGTTCCAGCTCGTCTTCGACACCGCGGCCGCGTACTCGCTGTCGAAACTCCGGCCGGTGTTCGGCAACGTGATCCTCGCCCTGATGCTGGGAACACTGATGATCCCGGCGATGGTGCTCATCGTCCCGCAGTACGTGACGGTGATCGACCTGCCGATCCTGCACATCAACCTGCTCGACTCGCCGTTCGCCATCTGGCTGCCCCTGGTCGCCAACGCGTTCAACATCTTCCTGTTGAAGCGGTTCTTCGACTCGATCCCGGAGGAGTTGATGGCCGCCGCCCTGATGGACGGGGCGTCGTCGCTACGCACGCTGTGGTCGATCATCCTGCCGCTGTCGCGCCCCATCCTCGGCGTCGTCTCGATCTTCGCGGTGACGGCGGTGTGGAAGGACTTCCTCTGGCCGAAGCTGGTCATGCCCTCGCCGGAGACCCGGACGGTGAGCGTCGGCATCTACGCCTTCGCCGGCGGTACGCCGATGAACGTGGTGATCGCCGCCTCGGTCATCGCGGCGATCCCGACCGTCATCATCTTCCTGATCTTCCAGCGGAACATCATGTCCGGTCTGACCACGGGCAGCCTCAAGGGGTAGCCGCGACCGCAACAGCCCGCGCGGCGAACAACGACCGTTCGCCCGACACACATCCAGGTCCGGCGAACCCGCCGACGTACTGACCCAGAAAGCAGGTGCTCGTGTCCACAGCAGACAGCAGTCCGTGGTGGCGTGGAGCGGTGATCTACCAGGTGTATCCCCGGAGCTTCGCCGACGGCAACGGCGACGGCATCGGCGACATCGCCGGCATCCGGTCCCGGCTGGATCACCTGTCCGCGCTCGGCGTCGACGCGATCTGGTTCAGCCCGTGGTACCCCTCGCCGATGGCGGACGCCGGCTACGACGTGTCCGACTACCGCGACATCGACCCGGTCTTCGGCTCCCTCGGCGAGGTGGAGGCGTTGATCGCCGAGGCGCACGCGCTGGGCATCCGGACCATCGTCGACGTGGTGCCGAACCACTGCTCCGACGCGCACCCCTGGTTCCAGGCGGCGCTGGCCGGTGGGCCGGGCGCGCCGGAGCGGAAGCTGTTCTGGTTCCGGCCCGGTCGGGGCCCGAACGGCGACCAGCGGCCCACCGACTGGGTGGGCGAGTTCGGCGGCGAGACCTGGACCCGCACCACCAACCCGGACGGCACCCCCGGCGACTGGTACCTGCACCTCTTCGCCCCGCAGCAGCCGGACTTCAACTGGGACCACCCGAGGGTGCGGGCGGAGTTCGAGGACATCCTGCGGTTCTGGTTCGACCGGGGGGTGGACGGCATCCGGATCGACTCGGCCGGGTTGCTGGTCAAGGACGGGACGCTGCCCGAGGTCGAGCCGGACCAGCCGCACCCGTTCCACGACCTCGACGGGGTGCACGACATCTACCGGGGCTGGCGGCGGGTCGCCGACGAGTACCCGGACCGCGCGTTGATCGGTGAGGTGTGGCTGCCGGACCGTCAGCGGTTCGCCAACTACCTGCGCCCGGACGAGCTGCACGCCGCGTTCAACTTCGACTTCCTCGGCTGCGCCTGGGACGCCTCCGCGTTGCGCGAGAGCATCGACGGGACGTTGAGCGCGCACGCGCCGGTCAACGCGCCGGCCACCTGGGTGCTCTCCAACCACGACGTCACCCGGCACGTCACCCGTTACGGCCGGGCCGACACCAGGTTCAGCTTCGCGGCCAAGCGCGAGGGCATCCCCACCGACCTGGAGCTGGGCACCCGTCGGGCCCGGGCCGCCGCGCTGCTGTCGCTGTCGCTGCCCGGTGCCGCCTATGTCTACCAGGGCGAGGAGCTGGGCCTCTACGAGGTCGAGGACATCCCGTACACGCTGCGCCAGGACCCGATGTGGGAGCGCTCCGGCCGCATCGACCCGGGCCGGGACGGCTGCCGCGTACCCCTGCCCTGGGGTGGTGACGAGCCACCGTTCGAGTTCAGCCCCGCCGGTGCCGCGGCGCCCTGGCTGCCCCAGCCGGCCGACTGGAAGGACCGGACGGCCAGCGCGCAGACCGGAGACTCGGCCTCGATGCTGGAGCTGTACCGGGCGGCGATCCATGCCCGGCGGGCCGACCCGGCGCTCGGTGACGGGGAGATGACCTGGCTGCCCGCCCCGGACGGGGTGCTCGCCTTCCGTCGCGGCGACCACTTCACCTGCGTCGTCAACCTCTCCGACTCCGCCGTTCCGATGCCCGCCGAGGGGGAGTTGTTGCTGGCCAGTGGCCCGCTCGACGACGGGATGCTGCCGTCGGACACGGCGGTCTGGCTGCGTACCGCCGGATCGGTGGACGGACCCGGCCGGACCTGACCGTCGTGGTGCCGGCGGTCCCGTCCCGGCCGCCGGCACCACCACCCACCACCCCCACGCACCGGGGAGGAAGGAGCAACGAAGGGGCAATGTGCCACGCGGCGGGTGTACCCCCTGCCCCCGCCGGGCAACGCACCGCACCCACCCCCGAAAGAGGTGTAGCGACCCCATGTCCAGTAACGGCACCAGACCAGGCACGCCGCCACCCGGCGCGCCCACTCCCGTCCCCCGCAGCGGCCACCGGCGGCTTCTGGCCGGCGTGCTCGCCGGGATGCTCCTCGCCACCGCCCCGGCCGCCGTCCCCGCGGCGAGCGCGGCACCGGCAGTCGACGCGGCGGCCGCCGCCGCGCGGGTGGCGATGCTCGCCGGGCTCTCCGCCACCATGACCGCCAGCAGCCACGTCCAGAACTACGTGGCGGGCAACGCCAACGACGGCAACGCCTCGACCTACTGGGAGAGCGCCAACAACGCGTTCCCGCAGTGGATCCAGGCGGACCTCGGCGCCACGGTCAACGTGGACCGGGTGGTGCTGAAGCTGCCACCGTCGTCGGACTGGCAGACCCGCACCCAGACGTTGACCGTGCTCGGCTCGACGAACGGCTCGTCCTTCAGCACCCTGAAGGCGTCCGCCGGCTACACCTTCAACCCGAGCAGCGGCAACACCGCCACCGTCAGCTTCACCGCCACCAGCACCCGCTACGTACGGGTGCAGGTGACCGGCAACACCGGCTGGCCCGCCGCGCAGTTCTCCGAGGTCGAGGTGTACGGCGCCACCGGCAGCACCGACACCCAGGCCCCCAGCGTCCCCGGCAACCTGGCGTACACCCAGCCGGCCAGCGGGCAGATCCGGCTCACCTGGTCGGCGTCCACCGACAACGTCGGGGTGACCGGTTACGACATCTACGCCAACGGCGCGCTGCGCGGCAGCGTCAACGGCTCGACGCTGGCGTACACCGACAGTCAGCCGGGCAGCGCCACCGTCTCCTACTACGTCCGGGCCAAGGACGCGGCCGGCAACCAGTCGGCGAACAGCAACACGGTGACCCGCACCGGCACCGGCAACCCGCCGACCGGCAGCAACCTGGCGATCGGTAAGCCGATCACCGCCTCCGGTTACGTGCACACGTTCGTGGCGACCAACGCCAACGACAACAACGTGGCCACCTACTGGGAGGGCAACGGCAACCCGAGCACGCTGACCGTGCAGCTCGGCGCGAACGCCACCCTCAGCCAGGTCGTGCTGAAGCTCAACCCGGACTCGGCCTGGGGTACGCGGACCCAGAACATCACGGTGCTCGGCCGGGACCAGGGCTCGTCGAACTTCACCACGCTCGTCGCCGCGACGAACTACACCTTCAACCCGGGCAGCGGCAACACGGTGACCATCCCGGTCAGCGGCGCGGCGGCCGACGTCCGGCTCTCGATCGCCTCGAACACCGGCGCACCGGCCGGGCAGGTGGCCGAGTTCCAGGTCTTCGGCACCCCGGCGCCGAACCCGGACCTGACCGTGACCGGCATGTCGTTCAGCCCGTCCGCGCCGGTCGAGACCAGCACCATCACCCTCTCGGCCACCGTGCGCAACGCCGGCTCGGCGGCCTCCGGCGCGACGAACGTCAACTTCTACCTGGGATCCACCCGGGTGGGCACCGCGTCGGTCGGCGGCCTCGCGGCCGGCGCGTCGGCGACGGTCAGCGCCGGCATCGGCACCCGCGACTCGGGCAGCTACCCGCTCAGCGCGAAGGTGGACGAGTCGAACACCGTCGTCGAGCAGGACGACACCAACAACAGCTACACCAACCCCAGCCCGCTGGTGGTCGCCGCGGTCGCCAGCTCCGACCTGGTCGCCTCCGCCGTCGACTGGTCGCCGGGCAACCCGCCGCCGGGCAGCACCGTCACCTTCTCGGTGTCGATCCGCAACGCCGGCAACCAGGCGTCCGCGTCCGGGGCGCACGGCATCACCCTCACCGTGCTCAACGAGTCCGGCACCGTGGTCCGTACCCTGACCGGCTCGTACTCCGGTGTGATCAACGCCGGTGCGACGGTCGGCCCGATCAACCTGGGCACCTGGACGGCCGCGAACGGCAAGTACACCGTCCGGGTGGTGCTCGCCGCGGACGGCAACGAGCTGCCGGTGAAGCAGACCAACAACACCAGTGACCGGCCGCTCTTCGTCGGTCGCGGTGCCAACATGCCGTACGACATGTACGAGGCCGAGGACGGAGCGATCGGTGGCGGTGCCAGCGTCGTCGGACCGAATCGGGAGATCGGCGACCTGGCCGGCGAGGCGTCCGGTCGGCGGGCGGTGACCCTCAACTCGACGGGCAGCTACGTCGAGTTCACCACCCGGGCCAGCACCAACACACTGGTCACCCGCTTCTCCATTCCGGATGCACCGGGTGGCGGTGGGATCAACTCGACCCTGAACGTCTACGTCAACGGCACCTTCCACAAGGCCATCGATCTGACGTCCCGGTATGCCTGGCTCTACGGCAACGAGGCCAGCCCGGGCAACTCGCCGAGCGCGGGCGGACCGCGGCACATCTACGACGAAGCCAACGTCATGCTCAACTCCACCGTCCCGGCCGGCAGCAAGATCCGTCTTCAGAAGGACCCGGCCAACACCACGACGTACGCCATCGACTTCATCAACACGGAGCAGGTGGCGCCGATCGCCAACCCGGACCCGGCGCGCTACACCACGCCGACCGGCTTCACCCACCAGGACGTGCAGAACGCCCTTGACCGGGTGCGGATGGACACCACCGGCAACCTGGTCGGGGTGTACCTGCCGGCGGGTAACTACTCCACCTCGTCGAAGTTCCAGGTGTACGGCAAGGCCGTCCAGGTGACCGGTGCCGGCCCCTGGTACACCCGGTTCAACGCTCCGGCGGGCCAGGACAACACCGACATCGGCTTCCGGGCTGAGAACTCGGCGGCGAACTCCTCCTTCAAGAACTTCGCCTACTTCGGCAACTACACCTCCCGGATCGACGGTCCGGGCAAGGTGTTCGACTTCGCCAACGTGTCGAACATCGTGATCGACAACATCTGGAACGAGCACATGGTGTGCCTCTACTGGGGCGCGAACACCGACTACATGACGATCAAGAACTCCCGGATCCGGAACATGTTCGCCGACGGCATCAACATGACCAACGGGAGCACCAACAACCTGGTCAGCAACAACGACGCCCGGGCCACCGGCGACGACAGCTTCGCACTGTTCTCGGCCATCGACGCGGGCGGCGCCGACATGAAGGACAACATCTACGAGAACCTGACCTCGACCCTGACCTGGCGGGCCGCCGGTGTCGCCGTGTACGGCGGCTACGGCAACACGTTCCGCAACATCTACATCGCGGACACGCTTGTCTACTCCGGCATCACCATCAGCTCACTCGACTTCGGCTACCCGATGAACGGCTTCGGCGCCAACCCGCCGACGAGGTTCGAGAACATCTCGATCGTCCGGGCCGGTGGGCACTTCTGGGGCGGGCAGACCTTCCCGGCCATCTGGGTGTTCTCCGCCTCGAAGGTGTTCCAGGGCATCCGGGTCAGCGATGTCGACATCATCGATCCCACCTACAGCGGCATCATGTTCCAGACCAACTACGTCGGTGGGCAGCCGCAAAACCCGATCACCGACACGGTCTTCACCAACGTCTCGATCAGCGGTGCCCGGAAGAGTGGGGACGCCTACGACGCGAAGTCCGGCTTCGCCATCTGGGCGAACCCGATGCCGGAGGCCGGGCAGGGGCCGGCCGTCGGGTCGGTCACCTTCAACAACCTGCGGCTGAGCAACAACGCGGTGGACATCCAGAACCCCACCTCGACGTTCACCATCATCCGTAACTGATTCACCCGGTAGCCGACGCCGTCGGGAGGTCCCACCCTCCCGGCGGCGTCGTGCCGTGCCGGCCCTCGCCCGCCGCGAACCGGGCCGCGCCGGCCAGCGCGTCCGCCGCCAGCGAGTCCATCCCGTACACCAACTCGGTCGCCAGTGCCTCCGGCTCAGAACGCCCGGCGGCGGCCAGCATCGCCGCCCGGTCGTTGCGCAGGCAGGTCTGCGGGTGTCGGGCGATCGTCGCCGCCAGCTCCTCGGCCGCCGCCCGGGCCTGGCCGGGTGGCACCACCCGATTGACCAACCCCATCGTGTACGCCTCGTCCGCCGCCACCGGGCGGCCGGTGAGGATCAGGTCCATCGCCCGGCTCTCGCCGATCAACCGGGGCAGCCGGACGGTGCCACCGTCGATCAGCGGCACCCCCCAGCGGCGGCAGAACACCCCGAGCGTCGCGTCGGACTCGGCGACCCGCAGGTCGCACCAGAGCGCCAACTCGAGCCCGCCGGCCACCGCGTACCCGGAGATCGCCGCGATCACCGGCTTGTTGAGCGCCATCCGGGTCGGACCCATCGGCCCGTCGCCCTCCGGCTCCACCCGGTTGCCACTCGGCGTACCGATCGCCTTCAGGTCGGCCCCGGCGCAGAACGTGCCACCGGCGCCCCAGAGCACGGCCACCGACGCGTCCGGGTCGGCCTCGAAGGCCCGGAAGGCGTCGGCCAACGCCCGGGCGGTCGGCCCGTCCACGGCGTTGCGAGCCGCCGCCCGATCCAGCACCACAGTCGTCACCGGCCCGGAACGCTCCACCCGCACACCCATCGGCTCAGCATGCCCGCGCCGCCCGGTGCCCACAATCCCGGTCGATCTTGCGACGGCCCGCGCCCGCGCCCGAGATCCGCAGAGATCTTGGCACCGAGCGGGGCGACGTCCCGTCCTGGACCGTCGCGTCGCGAGGACACGCTCACGCTGAGTGGCAGTTTTGTCGCCCGCGACCGGTTTGCGACCCCCTTCGCCGGGAAGTCGGTACGGGTGCGAGCACTTTTGACGAAAGTTGAGCAGGCATCCAGGCTGGACCGGACGGGTGACCGGTTGCAGCGAGTCGTCCTCAGCACGCTGCGTCCGCGCCGGCTGCGGGACCTGCTGCACGGGGTGACCATCGGGCATCCGCTGCACCCGGCGATGGTGCAGGTGCCGGTCGGCGCGTGGATCAGCGCCGCGGTCCTCGACCTGATGCCCGGGCAACGCCGACCCGCCACCATGCTTGTCGGGCTGGGCACCGTCAGCGCGGTGCCGGCGGCGATCGCCGGGCTGAACGACTGGGCGGCACTCGCCCGGGACCAGCGCCGGGTCGGCCTGGTGCACGCCGCCGCCAACACCGTAGGCCTGACGCTCTACGCCGGCTCGTTGGCCGCGCGGATGTCCGGTCGGCACGGCGTCGGTCGCGCCCTCGGCTTCCTCGGCCTCTCCACGGTCAGCCTCGGGGCGTACATCGGGGGTCACCTCGCGTACAAGCAAGGGGCACAGGTCAACCAGAGCATCTCCGAGTTGCGCCGGATGACCGATGGCTGGCACTCGCTCGTCGACATGGCGACGCTGCCGCAGCGCACCCTGATCACCCGGGAGGTGGACGACGACATCTCGGTGATCCTCTACCGCCACGGTGACGAGGTGACAGTGATGTTGGAGCGCTGCCCGCACCAGAGCGGACCACTCGGCGAGGGCGAGGTGCAGGAGATCGATGGTCACGCCTGCGTGGTCTGCCCGTGGCACGGCAGCGCGTTCCGGCTCAACGGTGGTGAGGTCGTGCAGGGGCCGTCCGGCAACGACCAGCAGATCCTGCCCACCCGGATCCAGAACGGCGTGCTCCAGACCCGCCTGCCCTGACGGCTGTCTCCACGCCTCGGCAGTCTGCCCTTGGGGGTGATGCTGCCGCGCGTCGGCGGCGGTAATGCTTTCAAGGCTTATACCTGTGAGTCATATTTATGACTCACAGGTATACCGCTCTCCGGGGACCCTCGCCCCCGGGTCCGCTGCGAGGGGTCGAGGGTCGACGGAGACACCAGATCACGGTGGCTCTCGATCGGGCCGGGTCCGGATCGTCCTCGGCCGGTCCGGATCAGCCGCGTCGGTGGCGGCCGACCGGTGGCCCGTCCGGCACGGAATCCAGACCGTGCCCGCCGTTGAGCAGGCCACCCTCGTCGCCGTCACCAGCCCAACCGTCGTCATCGCCCCACCCCGGCGTTCCGGCGGGATCGACCCCGCCGCCCTGAGGTGCCGTGCCGCCGTAAGGTGCGGTGCCGCCGGATAGAGCCATCCCGCCGCCGGGGAAGGCCGTGCTACCGGGGGGAGCCATCCCGCCGCCGGCAGGTGGTCTGCCGCTGCTGCGGGGCGTGGTGTCGCTGTCGCCCGCCGCCGCCCGGCCGGTCGGTGGCGTCGGAGCCTCGATGGCTGCCGCCGCCCGGCTGGCGGCCCAGGCCGCACCACTTCCGGCCGCCGCGCCGGTGGTCCGCCGGGCGGCGCTCGTGGTTCGGCCCGGACTGCCGCTGCCGCTGCCGCTGCCCGTGCTCCGCGCCGTGCTGCCCGTGCTGCGCGCCGTGCTGCCCCGGGGTTTGCGGGAAGATGCGGCCAGTCGGGGAGCCGCCCCGGCGGTGGCCGGGCGTCGACGCAGACCCAGGACCGCGCCGATCTGGGCGCCGACGATGCTCGCCACGGCCAGTACGGCGGAGACCGCCAGCGGTCGGTTCACCCGGTCGTCCGCACCGGCCCGGGCCGCTCCGACAGTCATCGCGGGTGGTTGCGCCGCTGACCGCGTACCGCTGGATGGTGCCGGGTCCACCCGCTGCGGTGCGGTCCGTTCGGGCGCCGGCGGGGGTGCGGGCGGTTTCGGCGCGGCGGCCGGGCCGATCAGTCGGCCGCTCGCGTGCTGGCGGGCCCCCTGGTCGGCGGCCTCCGACGGCAGCCGGAGTAGCTGGCCGGGGCGGATCCGATCCGGGTCGTCGAGCTTGTTCAGCTTGGCGAGCTGTCGGTAGTCACCGAACTCGTCCAGATAACGCTCGGCCACCTCACCGAGGTAGTCGCCCCGAGCCACCCGGTACACCGGCGCGGCCTCACCGTTCGCCGCCGGTCCGCCGGGTGCGGCCACCTCCGTCCCGGCCAGCCCGAGTGGTCCACCACGGGCCAGCGGGGCTGCCGTGTCGGGCGTCGCGCCCGCGCGGGTCGGCGCGGCCACCGTGGCGGCCGTCGACGTGACAGTGCCCGAGTACGCCGGGGGGCCGTAGATCGCGGCCGCGCTGGCGGCGGCCGGGCTGGCGACGAGGATCAGCGCCACCGAGCCGACCAGCGCCGCGGCGGCCCTCTGCTGGCGGCCCATCCCGGGCAACCTCGGGGCCGGCCGGCGCAGGGTCTGCGCACCCAGCTCGACGAGGACGGAGAAGGCGAAGGTGGCCCAGCCGAACCAACCGGCGACGGCGAGTGCGCGCAGGAAGAGTTGACCGTCGTCCCGGCTGGTCAGGGCGGTGCCCACCTCGCCGATCGTGGGAAGGTGGTCGGGCAGGGGGTTGCCGGCGAAGGCCAGCAGTGCGATCGGCGCACCGATCAGCAGCACCAGGAGCACGGCCAGCGCGCCGATGCCGGTGAGGATCCGTCCGGTCCGCCGTACGACGGACCCACCCGATGCGGGCATGGCTGCCTTCCTTCCTACGGTGTTGCGGTAATGGCACTCGCGGTTGCCTCGCCGGTGACGGTGACGGTGTCGGCACTGACGAACGGTCCGAGCATCGAGCGGTGGTAGGTGATGCTGACTGTCACCCGGATCCGGGTTTCCCCGTCGACCACGGGGAAGCTCACCGTGTGACCGGCGGTGTCGACGGCGGCCAGGTAGTTGGCGACCGCGACGACCGCCTCGTCCTCGTCGATCCGCTTCGGTCCGCCCTCGATGGCGGTGGCCCGGTCGATGGCCTGACCGCCGGCCCGGGCCGCCTCGGCGGCCAGGTTCTGGGCGCGTTGCAGGGTGCGTAACTGCCCGGCGCCGTCGAAGGAGAGGCCGATGACGGCCAGCACTCCGATCATCGTCACCGCGAGGAAGATGCTCACCCGGCCGTGCTCACCCGAGGGTGGGCGCTCGGGTGACGGCGCGGTGGCGGTCACTGCCGGCTCCGGTAGCGGTCCAGGGGCGAGGTGAAGTTCGCGGTGATCTGCTTCCCGCCGGGCATCCCGGGCAGGATCCCGAGCGAGATGTCGTCGAACGAGACCAGGCAGACGATCTCGACCGTCACCGTGGCGTCCTGGCCGACCGTGCTGCCGAAGGCATCGTCGAAGCTGGTCGCCTTACCGGCCACCGAACCGGTGAACGTGGGGTCCAGATCGTTCGCGCAGGCCAGGCCGTGCCAGTCGAGTTGCTTCTGGGCGGCCTCCCGCGCCGCCGTCTTCGCGGCCGTCGAGTTCCGCGAGATGGAGGCGGCGCGGGCGGCGTCGTGGACCGCGGCCTCGACCGCCTCGGCGGCGAGCGCGGTACGCCCGACCACGCCGGCCAGCACCATCAACGCGATGAACGCGGGCGCGAGCACCGCCACCTCGATGGATACCGAGCCCCGCTCGGCGGTGCGGTTCACGGCGGGGTCACCCTCTCCACCGTTCCGTGGGCGGTCTGCTGAATCGCGAAGTCCACGCCCGGCACCACCGACAGGGACCGGCCGCTGACGGTGCAGGTCACCTCGACGTCGTTGATGATCACGCAGCTCGGGCCGGGTGCCTTCCAGCCCACCAACCAGCCGCCGGCGGACTCCAGGAACTTCGTGGCGCTGTCCTCCCCGGCGCCGTTCGCCGCCTGGTAGGACCGCTGGGCGTTGACACCGCCCTGTGCGGCGTTCAACGCGGTCGAGCGGGCCAGGAAGACGGCCGCGATCTGGATCGAGGCGAAGAGCAGCACCAGGATCAGCGGCATCATCACGGCCAGCTCCACCGGGTTGGCGCCCCGATCCCGGTCACCGGCCGCGAGGTGGCGCCGGGCGGCCTCGACCGCCCGGCGCCACAGTGGGAACGCGGCTCGGCGCATCCCGGCTACTCCGGCTCCGTGTAGTCCGGGATGTTGTCCATCCAGTTCTCGGCCTTGGTCAGGGCCAGCGCGGTGACGGCCATGGCGACCACGACCAGGCCGGCGATGATCACCGCGGTGGGCACCGGGCTGTCGCCGCGCTCGCCGTCGCGGCGCAGCTCGGCCAGGCGCGTCGTCAACACGACGTGCAGATAGCTGAAGATGGGCATGACGTGCTCCTTCGTGCGGACGGGGGTCAGAGACGGGCGATGAACGGATAGAGGACGAAGCCGAGCAGCACGAAGACGAGCAGCGCGCCCGGGATGTCGAGCTTGCTGGTGACCGCCTCGGCGCGAGCGAGGTTGTCGGTGCGGATCTGGTCGCGCAGCGAGTCGGCCCGGCTGCGTAGGGTCTCGTGCACCTGGGCGCCCTCACTGCCGGACGAGCGCATGATCGCGCCCACGTCGCCCAGCTCCGGGATGCCGATCTTGTCGGCGAGGTCGCGCAGTTCGTCCCAGGGCGCGTGCATCTGCATCTGGGCGATCCGCAACGACTCCTGGAGCCGGTCGAACACCCAGCCGTCGCAGACCGCCGCGGCCCGTTCCAGCGACTGCACCGGGCCGTGCGCCGCGGAGAGCTGCAACGCCACCAGGTCCAGGTAGGTGCAGACGGCCTGGCGGAACTCGTCGCGGGCGGCGTCGGCCTTGGTCAGTACCGCGCGGTGGGCGAGCAGAGCGCCGATCAGCGCCAGGCCGAGGCTGCCGAGCACCGGTACGACGAGCGGGACCGGAACGCCGAGCACCAACAGCGCCGCCCCGAGCAGAGTCGGCGTGGCCAGCCCGATCAGTGCGGAGAGCAGGACCGACAGCGTGTACTGCTCGGCGGTCTGGCCGATCAGGGCGAGTTGCCGGTGGGGCGGCCGCAGCCAGCGGGTGAACCCGCTCAACCAGTCCAACCGGCGGGAGGCGGACTCGGCGACCTGGCCGGTGCCCGCCGGTTGGTGCAGCCGGCGCAGCGCCGGACCGAGCGCCGGAGTCGCCGGTACGAGTTCCCGGATCACCAGGAACACACCCAACCCGATGCCGGCGCCGCCACACACCGCCATGACCAACTGCCAGTTGACGATCATGCGATCACTTCGCTCGGGTCGGGCGCCGGGAGGAACCGGGCCGGCCGCTGTGGCTGGCTCATCGACCGCACCCAGGCCAGCAGGCCGATGAAGGCGGCACCGAGGACGGCCATCACCACCTGACCGAGCGGTGTGCCGTACGGCCTGATGTACTCGGTGTTGATCAGCCCGTACGCGAGGGTCGCCAGGGTCATTCCGGTGAGGAAGCGGACCGCGAACCGGGGCTGGGTGCGCTTGGCCTCGATCTCCCGACGGGTGGCCACCTCCGCCGATGCCGCACCGGCGATCGAGCCGAGCACGTCGCCGAGCCGTTCACCCCGGTCGGAGAGGTGCAGGATCAACGCCGCGACCACCTGGTCGCAGACCGGGTCGGCGATGTCGTCGGCGAACGCCAACAGCGCGGAGCGGGCCATCCAGCCGGCCTGTAGGCGGGCGGCGAGCAGCCGTACCTCGTCCTCGATGCCGGGCGGCACACTGCCGATCGTGCCGATGATCGACTGTTGGAGGCCCTGACCGGTGCTGGAGACGTCCTTGAGTCGGCGGGTCCACTCGCCGACCGCCTCGATCCGGGCGATCGCCCGTTGTTCGGCCTTGCCCACACCGAACAGCCACGGGGTGCCGGGCACCGCGACCGCGACGAGGAGCCCCACCACCGGCAGCCCGGTCAGCAGGAACGCCAGCGCGCCCGCCGCCAGCGCGGCGATCAGCAACGCCTGGTAGGACCGTTGTTCGGCCGCCGTGTTGCCGGGTCCGCGCCACAGCCGACCGAGGCCGGACCCGCCCCCCGGGCGCGGCCCCGGGGGCCGACGGGTGCCCACCAACGCCACCACGGCCAGCAGCAGCCCGGCCACACAGGCGGCTCCGGAGACCACCGCGATCAGTTCCAGGCTGCCCATCGGTGTCACCGCCGGGCCAGTCGGGTCTGCCGGGGTCGCCGCCACGCGCCCGCACCGGCCTCGATCCACCTGGTGAGCAGCCGCACGTCGTACCCCACCCGCAGCAACTGTTCACGGACCCGCTCCGGCAGGTGCCGGGGGACCGCACGACCGTCCGGGCCGGGCCCGAAGACACTGGTGGTGGTGATCCGACCGGCCTCGCCGGCCCCGATCACCTCCTCCACATGGGACACGAACCGGTGTTTGCGCCCGCCGATCGCGGTCTCGTCCTCGACGGTGACGTAGACGATCAGGTCCAGGGCGTTGCCGGCCATCCGGCGGGCCTGGTCGACTGTCATCTCCCGACCGTGGGCCAGTGCCAGCTCGACGATCCGTTCGCCCACACCGGCAGCGGTGCGGGCGTGGATGGTGCACATCGAGCCCCGGCTCGTGGTCATCGCCTGGAGCATCGGCACGATCTCCCGGGACCGCACCTCGCCCACGATGATCCGCAGCACCCCCATCCGCAGGGAGAGCGGGATCAGGTCGGCGATGGTCACCTCGCCGGCCGGGCGGCCGTCGAAGCCGCGTTCGCCGTGCCCTTCCCGGGCCTCGAAGCTCATCACCGCCCGGTGTCGCTCCCGCCGTCGGGCGGGTAACAGCTCGCGGCTCTCCTCCAGCAGCACGTACGGCTCGTCCGGCGGGATCTCGTTCATCAGCGCGCGGATGATCGTGGTCTTACCGGCGCCGGCCAGCCCGGCGACCATGATGTTCAGACCGGCGCGCATCGCCGCGCGGAGGAAGTCGCGCAACAGCGGGTCGATCATCTCGTCTAGGTCGCCCCGGGCGCCCGCCACGTCGTCCAGGCTGACGTCCAGGGTGTTGTGCTTGCGGATCACCGCGTACGGGCGGTGGCTGACCAGGAACACCGCGGCCAACCGGCTGCCGTCGGGCAGTTGCAGGTCGAGGGTGGGCTTCACGGTGGACAGGGACCGCTCGGTCGCACCCGCCCGACGGGCCGCCGCCTGGAGGATCTCCACCAGCTCGGCGTCGCTGTCGGCGATCGGCTCGGCCCACTCGACCCCGCCGCCGTGCCTGGTGATGCGGACCTGGTCGCAACCGAGGATGTGCACCTCCTCGATGGTGTCGTCGACCAGCAGCGTCTGCAGCCGGCCGAGCCCGACGAGTTCGGCTGTCACCTGGTCGAGGAGCAGTCGTTCCTCACCGGCGGCCATCGGCGTGCCGGCCCGGCGGACGGAGTCCGCGTACGCGGCGACGACGGCGACGGCGAGTCGGGCCCGCTCGGTGTCCTCCTCGTCGGCGCTGAACTCCCGGCCGCGCTGCCACAGGGTGAGCCGCTCGGTGAGTTCCCGACGCAGCTCGCGGACCACCTGGAAGTCGATCCGGGGCCGAGGGGTCGGCTCCGGTGTCGCGGTGGCCGTGGGTAGCGGCTGCGGCATCGGCCCGTGCTGCTGGTGCCGGCCGTTCGGGGAGGCCATCGGCGGTGCGGTGGAGGTGACGCCCGGTGGCTGTTGCCGCGGGTCGGCGGAGACCGGCTCAAACCGCATCCGGCACCCCCTGCTGCACGGGCCACGCCAACCGGGCCCGCCGCCGTTCCAGCAGCGCGCCGATCGGCACCTCCAGCGCGCCCGCCGCGCGCATCAGCGGCCGTCCGGCCCGCACGGTTCCGCCCAGGGCCAACACCCCGGCGGTACGCGGATCGTGCGGCAGCCGTGCGATCACCGGCAGTTTCAGGGCGCGGCTGATCTCGGCGCGTCCGTGCCCGGTGCCGACGAGCAGCAGCCGCAGGGTGCCCGGTGGTACCCGGTGCTCGGCGAAGTCCCGTTCGATCGCGGTGACCACCGCACGGGTGCCGGAGAGGTCGGGCAGGTTCGCCCGGGTCACCAGCAGCACCACCGCGGCGGCTCGCAGCACCGGCCACGGCGGCCCGGTGACGTGCAGCCGGCCACAGTCGACCAGGACGTCGTACCCGGGAGTGCCACGGTCCAGGGCGTCGAAGTAGTCGGCGAAGCGTTGCCAGAGCGGGGTGACACTGCCGCCCTGGGCGGGGTCGACGAGCCCGGGGAGCAGCAGCCGTTCCCGACGGGGTGCGTCCAGGTCGACGAGCTGTGACCAGAACGCCGTCTCCAGGTTGCCGTCGCGCAGCTCCCCGACGGCCAACTCGCCGAGGCCGCGCGGGCCGTCCAGTTGCCCGCCGAGGTAGCCGGCGAGGATCGAGCCGCCGGCCGGGTCGCACTCGGCGAGGACCAGCCGTCGGTGCCAGGTCAGCGCGCAGGCGAGCGCCGAGGTCGTGACGCCGGGTGAGCCCTTCGCGGACACCAGCGCGATGATCGCCATGCTCAGGCCGTCTCGGTCAGCACGACGGCGAGCCGGTCCTGTGCGGCGAGCGCCACCACCGCCGGCACGTCGCGGGTGACCAACGCCAGGTACAGGACCTTGTCGTCGTTGGCCGGACTGACCATGTCGATCACGGTGGCCGAGAACCTCGTGCCCGCGGCGGCGGCCGTGTCCCCGGTGCTGCTGCGGTCCGGGGTGCTGACCAGCAGGACCTTGTCGCCGGGGTGCAGCTTGCGGGCCGGCACCTGGGCGGTCTTCAGGCCCAGCGCGATCTGCTGTTGACCGGGGCCGAGCAACGGGTCGTCGGTGACCTGCCCCAGCGTGAGCAGGGTGCCCGGGAGCAGCGCCACCGCGGCGCGTTTGCCGACCACCTCGTCGAGCCGCCCGGCCGGCACCGGGCGCAGCCCCTGACCGCCGGCGACCTGCACACTGACCAGGTCGGCGGCGGTGATCTCGCGTCCCACCTCCACCGGTCGGGCGACCGCCAGGTAGCTGCCGGTGGCCCGGACCGAGGTGACCGCGAAGGCCGCGCCGAGCCCACCCAGGGCGATCAGGAGTACGGCGAGACCGAGCAGGCCGGGGCGGACCCGCCGCTGCCGGACCACGGTCGGCGGGGTGACCGGCGCGTCGACCGGTGGGGTCCCGTTGCGCGTCGCGAGGCTCACTGGGTCATCTCCGTTCGCGGGGATCGCACGATCGGTCCACTCACCGGGTCACCACCTGGAGTTCGTTGATCAGGATCTGCACGTTGCCGCTGCGGCGGGTCACCAGGATCTCCCCGCTCTGACCGCCGCCGTTCCAGGTCACCGTCCAGTGCGTGGTGGCGCTGATCGTGTACTCGTCGGCCTTCGGGTAGCCGTCGGGGTCGCCGCAGTCCGGGGACGGGCGGCCGGCGAGGTCGCTCTTCGAGTCGTACGGGGTTCCGGCCGATTCGCAGGTGATCTGCTCGCCGTTGCCCATGTCCCAGACGATCCGGCTGACCACCGCGGTGATCTCGACGGTCACGTCCCGGTCGGTGGCGCTGGCGGTCAGCGGGCCGAAGTAGTCCTCGCCCGGGTTCGCCCACAACCACACCGGCAGGCCGACCAGGCCGGGGCCGATGCCCTTGCGGGGTGCGACCTTCAGGGGCGCCGGCAGCAGCTTGATCGAGGCCAGGGCGCGACGGGCCAACTCCTCCGGGTTGGGTGGCGCACCGAAGCCGGCCGGTGGCTCGTCCAGCAACACCTCGGTCTGGTTGCCCACGTCCGCGCCGCCGTTGCAGGTCTGCACGTACCACTGCTGGCCGTCGGGTGCCTCGGGCTGCGGCACTGACAACTTGTAGTAGCAGCCGTCACCGCTGTTGAACCACCCCTTGAACTCGTCGTAGCAGGGGATGGTCCGCCCGTCCCACCGGCAGACGCCGCCACCGCCGCCACCGCCGTCGTCTCCGCCGCCGTCGTCACCGCCGCCGCCCGGGTCACCCGGGTTGCCGGGTTCGTCGTCCCAGACGTTGCAGTCCGGCTGGTCCGGCGGGCAGTTGGCCCCCGGGTCGGCGCGTCCGGCGGCGACGGCCGGGACGCTCGTGCCGACCACCAGCAGGAGGGCGAGGCTGACCCCGGCCAGGACCCGCCAGGGTGCACCGGCGCGCCCGCTCCCCGTCAGCACGGCTGGTCCCGGTGTGTGGTGCCGGAGTTGATCAGCCAGCGCCCGTCGGGAAACCGGGTCGCGGTGGCGGTGGAGAAGTGCTTACCGCCCCCGCTGCCCGGGACCACTCGTTTGTCCTTGGCGTAGACCAGCCGGTAGCCGGTCGTGTCCAGGCAGTCCTGGATCTCCACGGTGGCCGGCTTCGCGTCCAGGCTGACCGCGATCACGGTCGGGTCCGACTTCACCGTCCCGGTACGCACAGCGCCGTGCTCCTTAGCGTCGCGAATGGACAATTGGACGCGGGTGAGAAGTGGATCAGCGAGATACCGGGTGAGTTCCGGCGCGCGTGGATCGCTGCGCCCGCTCGCCGTGCGCGAGGCCGCGAGATAACCGGAGTACGCGTCGAGTGCCGCCTTTTCGGCGACTCGCCGTTCGATCTCGGGATCGGTCTGTCGTCCGTCCTCACGGGCTGCCGTCGGTCGTCCGACCGACTCCCGTCCGCTGGCGCAGGCGGCGAGTGACGTCGCCGCCACGACCGCCAGCAGGCAGATTGCCGCTCGTCTGAGCTGCCGTCCGCGCACCGTCGAGCCTCCTCGTGGTCGCCCGGAGCGGTGGTGGTTCACCGCCGCCGGGCATGCGGAAGCGCGCCCGGATCAGCACATCCGGAGCCCTTCATTGCGCTTCTGCATTCACCGTTACGGATCTTCTACAAATGCAAGGTCCTATGTCTTCCGGTTGTCTAGGTGAGGCTTGCGTCACACCCAAGGGGCGAGCATAGGCTGACGCGCACCGATGCAACAGAGGCAATTCAAGTGAACACTCTGCGTGATGACAGGTGGTGGTGACGGGTGTCCGCGCTGCGCCCCGAGCAATTACCGGGCGAGGGCTCGTGGGGGCGCGCTCGACGTCGGAGGTGGTGGGGGCGCCGATGCTTCGTCGCCGTCCCCAGGAGTGGGACAACGCGGCCTCATCCCGGCATCCCACCGGTGTTGCCGGGTGGTCGAGGGCGCTGCCTCGGTCGACGAGAGGTCCGGCCCAGGTCAGGTCAGAGGTGTCTCCGGCGACGGGGCGGCACTGTCGCTTTCTGCGCCATCCGCCACACCATGGCGATCGTTCGGTCACGATCCGTGTTCACGTTCATGAGGCGACGCCCTGTCGTATCGGAGGCATCATGGCGCTGACCGGCCCTTCGGCAGCCGTCCCGGGTCCGGAGAACCCACTCGATCGGAGCCCGGCAACCCCACCGATCGGCGGCGTGACGCAACCCGCTCGCCCGGCAGCGGGCGGCGACCGGCTCGTCGAACATCAGCACCGGCGGGTCGCCGAGCAGCGCACCGGCGATGCCGAGCCGCTGGCCCGCACGACGGAAAACGCGTCGGCGGTGGCGCGCACCCGGCTGTCGACGGTGCTCGCGATCCTCGCGATCGGCCCGCTGATGCGGCTGGCCGCGCTGCGCTACGCCGTACCCCCGGGCATGCCCAGCCGGACCGGCTGCGATGCCTGCGGCGCGCCGATCGGCCTGACCCGGCCCTGGCCGGCGCTCGGGCCGACCGCCCGGTGCGGTCGCTGCCGGGCCCGGGTCGGCCCGCCCCCCGGCGCGGTCGAGGCGGCGGTGCTCGCCGCCGTGGTGCTGCTCCTCGCGCTGGCCGGCTCGTCCGGTGGGGCGCTGTCGGCGCTGGCCTGGTGGCTCGGCTGGACGATCCCGGCGGTCCTCGTCGACCTGGCCGTGCACCGCCTACCCGACCGGCTCACCCTGCCCGCGGCGGCGGGGACCTGGCTGCTGCTCGGCGTCGCCGCGCTCGACGCCGACCCGGGGCAATGGCTGCGTGCGGTCGTCGCCGGTGCCGGCCTGGCGCTCTTCTTCGCCAGCACCACGGTGCTGCTCGGGCGTCGTGGCTTCGGGCTGGGCGACGCCAAGCTGGCCCTCGGTGTGGGAGCCCTGCTCGGCTGGTACGGCTGGCCGGTGCTGGCCCTCGGGCTGCTGCTCGCCTTCGGGCTGTCCGCGCTGCTGAGCCTGGGCCTGCTGGCCGCCCGTCGGGCGCACTGGAACACGCACCTGCCCTTCGGCCCGTTCCTCCTGTTCGGCACGACGGGCGCACTCCTGCTGTCACTCTGACCGCCTGGCGAGGGCGCGTGGTGGGTCAGGGGTGCGGGCGGCCGGCCAGCTTGGGGATCGGGGTGCGGGCGCGGCGGCGCAGCAACTCGGCGGTGGGTCGGGCCAGCAGTGGGGTCGCCACCACGGCGACCAGAGCGCCGAACAGCACGCCCGCGATGACGTCGTGCGGGTAGTGCACTCCCACGAAGACCCGGGAGAACGCGCCGAGCGCGGCCAGTGGCAGCGCGATCAGGCCGAGTCGGCGGGACAGCAGCAGCGTGGTGACCGCCAGGGCACCGGCGATCGTGGCGTGGTTGCTGGGGAAGGACCAGTCGCCAGGGGGCGGGCAGGCGCCCGCGATGATCGCCTGGCCGACCGTCCGGCACGGGCGATCCTCGTCCACCACGGTCTTGAACCATTCGCTGCCCACGTACGCCAGAAGGGCCGGCAGCGGCGAGATCAGCGCGAGTGCCCGGTCGCGCGGGCCGCCCGAGCGGCGGCCCAGCGCGGCGATCACCAGCAGCGCGCCGAGCAGCAGGATCACCCCCTCGGTCGCGTGCCCGACGAACCACTGCACCGGCTCGGGGCTGGCGGCGGCGGCGTCGACGACGTCGCGGTACCACTCGGCGCTGATCTCCGGAACGTCGATGCTGCCGATGTCGGCCATGCCTCACCTCACCTCATGTTCATACCCCGTTCATCTTGGAGACACCCTAGGAACGCGGCAGAGGGCATCGCCGCTGTCGAAGGTCAGGCTGCCGTCCCGACCTTCGTCCAGGTTTCGCACAGCCGGCTCTGCTTGGCTGGTCAGGGACGTCGGCATCCACAGGAGGCTTCGTGCACACCAGTTCGGCCACCGACCAACCACCGCCCGCTGCCGGGACGGGGGACGACGAGACGTGGAGGATCCGGCGTGCGGCGGCGGACCTGGACCGGCTCGGTGAGACCGAGTCGATCTTCGCTCTGGGTAACGGGTGGATCGGGTGGCGCGGTGTCCTCGACGAGGGCGCGCCGTGCGGGATGCCGGGCAGCTACGTCAACGGCCTGCACGAGCGGCGCGAGCTGAGCTACCCCGAGGAGGGGTACGCGTTTCCGCAGGACAGTGACACCGTCATCAGCGCACCGAACGCCGCGCTGATCCGGCTCTGGGTCGACGACGAGCCGCTGGACATCCGGACCGGGACGCTGCGCAGCCACGAACGGGTGCTCGACCTGCGCACCGGTGTGCTGCGCCGGGACACCGAGTGGATCTCCCCTTCCGGCCGGGGAGTGCGGATCCGTAGCACCAGGCTGGTGTCCCTGCCGCGCCGACCGGTGGCCGCCGTCCGGTACGAGGTCGAGGCCCTGGGCACCCCCGTCGAGCTGCGGGTCTGCTCGGACCTGCTGGCCAACGAGAAGGTTCCGGAACGCTCCGACGACCCCCGCGCGGCCTCGGTGCCCACCGACCCGCTGACCGCCGAGTCGTACGAGGCCGGCGGCCTCGACGGGGTGCTGGTGCACCGTACCGAGCGCAGCGACCAACGCGTGGCCGTCGCGGTCAGCCACCTGGTGGACGGGCCGGACACGGTCACCACCACCGGGGACGGCGCCCCGGACCGGGTCCGGCTGACGGTGGCGGGTCGTCTGCATCCGGGGGAGCGGCTGCGGCTGACGAAGTTCGCCGCGTACGAGTGGTCGGCTGTCGACGACGTACCCGCCGAAGAGCTGGCGGCCCTCGTCTCCGCCGAGGCGGACGCGGCCCGCGCGGACGGGTTCGACGCACTCCTCGCCGACCAGCGGGCCGCCCTGGACGCGGCCTGGCAGGTCGCCGACGTGCAGCTCGACGGCGATCCGGAGCTTCAGCAGGCGGTCCGGTTCGCGATGTTCCACCTGATCCAGGCCGGGCGACCGGACTCGGACCGGACGATCTCGGCCAAGGGGTTGACCGGCAACGGCTACGACGGGCACGTCCTCTGGGACACCGAGACCTACGTCCTGCCGGTGCTCACCTACCTGGCCCCGGCGGTGGTCCGCTCGGCGCTGAACTGGCGGCACGCCCACCTGCCGGAGGCCCGGGAGCGAGCCCGCGAGCTGCGGCTGACCGGTGCGACCTTCCCGTGGCGCACCATCGGCGGTCGGGAGTGTTCCGGCTACTGGCCGGCCGGCACGGCCGCGCTGCACGTCAACGCCGACATCGCCGACGCGGTGCTGCGCTACCTGGCGGCCACCGACGACAAGGGGTTCCTCGCCGACGCGGGGTTGGAGTTGCTGGTGGAGACGGCCCGGCTCTGGCACGGCTTCGGCCACTGGTCGGACAGGGGCGACTTCCACCTGCACGGGGTGACCGGCCCGGACGAGTACGCCGCGCTCGTCGACGACAACGTGTTCACCAACCTCATGGCGAAGCGCAACCTGCGGGGCGCGGCGGACGCCGCCGAGAGCCACCCCGACCTGGCCGGACGGCTCGGTGTGGACCGCGACGAAGTGCTCGGGTGGCGGGCCGCCGCCGACGCGATGGCCATCCCGTACGACGACGAGCGCGGGGTGCACCAGCAGGCCGCCGGGTTCACCGAGCAACCCGAGTGGGACTTCGCGAACACCGGCGAGGACGACTACCCGCTGCTGCTGCACTTCCCGTACCTGGAGCTGTACCGCAAGCAGGTGGTGAAGCAGGCCGACCTCGTCCTCGCCATGCAGGTCTGCCCGGGCGAGTTCACCGCCGCCGAGAAGGCCCGCAACCTGACCTACTACGAGGCCCGGACAGTCCGCGACTCGTCGCTGTCGGCCGCGCCACAGGCCGTCCTGGCCGCCGAGGCCGGGCACCTGGATCTGGCGTACGACCTGTTCGCCGAGTCGGTCCTGCAGGACCTGGCGGACCTGGGTGACAAGACCGCCGACGGGCTGCACCTGGCCTCGCTGGCCGGCGCGTGGCTGGCGCTCGTGCAGGGCTTCGGCGGGCTGCGCGACGACCGCGGGGTGCTCTCCTTCGACCCCCGGCTGCCGCGTCGGATCGACCGGTTGGCGTTCAGCCTGCGCTGGCGCGGCCACCGGCTGCGGGTCACGCTGACTCCCGCCGAGGCCCGATACGAACTGCCCGACGCCGCCTCCGACACCGAGGTCGAGGTGTGGCACCACGGCGAGCCAGTACGGATCACCGGCGCCGAGCCGGTCATCCGGCCGATGCCACCGGTGCCCGACCCCGGGCCGGAGCCGCAGTCCCCGCCCGGCCGCCGCCCCACCCGTCGCTCGGCCGGCTGACCCGGCTCAGGCCGACCGACCCACCCCGGCTCAGGCCGGCACCGGACCGCCGGCCATCCGCTCCCGCACGGCCTCCAACGCCTCGAAGGCGTACGCCCAGTTGTGGCACTTGAAGCTGCGCAGGCCGTCGATCGCGGTGTGACAGTCGGAGCAGCGCACCCCGGCGATGGCGTCGGGGATCCCGGTGTTGACGTACTTGCGCTCGCCCAGGATGACGGTCGCGATCATGGCCTTGTCGTGCAGACCGGAGAGCGCCGACGAGACGATGTCGTACCAGGTGACCCGCCGGCCGCACTTCGGGCAGTCGGGGTCGTCGCCGCTGACCCAGAGCGGCGCGCCGATGCTGCGCGCCGGCATGCCGAGCAGCTTCTCCAGCCGCCGGACGTCCGACTCCGGGGTGGTCCAGCGGTGTCGGCCGGGCAGTGACGCGGGCGAGTCGTACACGGCGCGGAACAGGTCGGTGTCGACCTGCACGGTCTCGCGCTGAGTGGTCATCGGCTTACCTCCTCGTTGAGTCGGTGCCCCCACCGTGGTCAGCGACGACCATGGGCGCTGCCGGATCAACGACACGAGGGGGCGGCGGGTCGTCGCCCAGCCGTTTCCGTCTCCGCCGGTCGGCTTCCGGTGGTACGACGGAGGCAGGGCGGGTGTGCCTGCGGGGGGAGCGCCGATGGCGAGCCGAGCTGACCGGCTGCTACGGGGCAGCGGCTCACCGTTGAGCGCTTCGTTCCTGGAGCTCTTCTTCGACCTGGCGTTCGTGCTCGCCCTCAGTCAGTTGGCCGAGCACCTGCTGCACGACCTCACCGTGGCCGGCGCGCTGCGGACCGCCCTGCTGTTGACCGGGATCTGGTGGGTCTGGGTGCCCACCACCTGGTTCGCCGACTGGTACGACCCGGAGAGTCCCGCGGTGCGGTGGATGCTGGTCGCGTCGTCGCTGGGCGCTCTGCTGGTCGGGGTGGCGATCCCGCAGGCGCTGGACGGGAGGGGTCTGCTCTTCGCCGGTGCGTACGTCTCGGTGCACATCGCCCGGGGCGTGGTCACCACCTTCGCGTTACGCGGTCATCCCCGTCAGAGCCGGACGCTGCGGATCCTCTGCTGGTTCAGCGTCTCCGCCGTACCGTGGCTGGCCGGTGGGCTCCTGCCGGACTGGCGGGTGCCGCTCTGGCTGCTCGCTCTCGCCCTGGATCTCACCGGCCCCCGACTCGGCTGGCCCACCCCGCTGATGGGCCGGACCCGGCGACAGGAGTTGCACCTCACCGGTCGGCACTTCGCCGAGCGGTACCAACAAATCATGATCATCGCGCTCGGTGAACTCGTCCTGGTCGCCGGTCTCTCGTACGCCGGCACCGACCTCCACCTGCCGCAGACCGCCGCCTTCCTGCTGGTCTTCGCCACCGCCGTGTTGATCGGTCTGCTCTACGTCACGCCCGCCGGTCAGCGCCTCGGCCCGGCCATCGAGCGCGCCGACCCGTCCCGGCTCGGTGTCGTCACCGGATACGTGCACCTGGTGATGATCGCCGGGCTGGTGGTCACCGCCGTCGGCGCCGAGCTGAGCATCGCCCACCCCGCACGGACCGGTGACCTGGCGGCGGTCGTCGCGATCCTGAGCGGACCGACGCTGTTCCTCGCCGGGCGGATCCTCTTCTCGGTGGCGATCCACCGACGGCTCTCCTGGCCGCGGGTCGCGGCCCTTGTCGCCCTGGCCGCCGCGGCGGGGCTGCTGCGGATGCCGCTGCTCGCGGTCAGCGCGGTGGCCACCGCAGTGGTGCTCGTGGTGGTCGTCCTGGACCGGGCCGGCATCTCCTCCTACCGCAACCTTCGATCCTCTGACTAAAGTCAGGTATATGGACGCAGCGCTCGTCGCCACCGTGCGACGATTCAACCGGACGGTCACCCAACGAGTCGGTGCCCTCGACGACGAGTACATGGCCCAGGGGCGGCCGCTGGGCCAGGCCCGTCTGCTCTGGGAGATCGGCCCCGGCGGGGCGGAGGTCGCCACGCTACGGGCCCGGCTCGGCCTCGATTCCGGTTACCTGAGCCGCCTCCTGCGGATCCTGGAGAGCGACGGCCTGGTCACCGTGGGCCCGGCCGACCAGACTGCCGCTGACGGTCGAGTGCGCATCGCCACCCTCACCGACGCCGGTCGGACGGCATGGGCCGACCTCGACGAGCGATCGGACGACCTGGCCGTCTCGATCCTCGAACCGCTCAGCGCACACCGCCGCGAACGGCTGGTCGCCGCCATGGCCGAGGTCGAACGGCTGCTCATCGGGTCGATGGTCGTCATCGAGGCGTGCCCGCCGGGCGATCCGCGGGCCCGCGCCTGCCTGCGTGCGTACGCCCGGGACATCGCACGTCGTTTCGACGGGGGGTTCGACCCGGCGCTGAGCAACCCGGTGCACGACGACGCGCTCGTGCCGCCCAACGGCGTGCTCCTGCTCGCCACCCTCAACGCCGAACCGGTCGGCTGCGGCGCGGTCAAACTCCACCGGGACGCGCCCGCCGAGATCAAACGCGTGTGGGTGGCGGACACCGTCCGCGGGCTCGGCGTCGGGCGGCGGTTGCTGGGTGAGTTGGAACGGTACGCCGCCGAGGCCGGCGCGACCGCCGTCCGGCTGGACACCAACCGCAACCTCACCGAGGCGATCGCAATGTACCGGTCGACCGGCTACCGGGAGATCGAGGCGTACAACACGGAGCACTACGCCCACCACTGGTTCGAGAAGCTCATCGAGCAGTGACGGTGGTGTGTTTCCACCAGTGGGAACGCGGGAGCCACCAGCCCGTGGGCGCACGACGCGTTGCCCGGCATCGCTACGATCGGTGTGGTGAAGGGTGGCGTCGAGGCGGGGTACTGGAGGAACTTCACCAGCTCGGCGGGCCTCGCCGTGCTGTTCGTGGTCGTCTCGGTCGCGGTGGCGGCTGCCCTCTTCGGGCTGGCATACCTCCTCAGCGACGTCTGGATCGTCGCCCGCCTGTTCCTCGGAATCGGGATCACCGTCGCGGTTGTCGGATTTTATGCGTCCACTCCCTTCCTGTTCGATGCGTTGCTGGGGCCGAAGCTGTTCCAACGGCTGTTCTGCGTACGCGACAAAGCCCTCACCCAGAACGCCATCCGTGAGCTGACCGCCGTCGCGGCCGCGCCGGTCACCGTTCCGCTCGCTCCCGGACGCGGCGTGCTTCGGATCGTCCCGATCAAACCCGCCTGGTGGAACGATCCGGACGCCTACGACGACGACACCAGGCCGGTCGTCGTGGTCGAGGAGACCGAGCATCGGCTGCCCGAGTGGAACCCGTACGACATCGCGGTTCCCGCCGGGATGGTCGAGGTCGTGGCGTGGCTGCCGCGCCGTAACGGCATTCCGGGGCGACCGGCCAGTGGTCTCGTCGACGTGCCGGCGGGGGGTGTCGGCACACTGGTGTACCGACCGTCGTCGCTGCCCGAACTCCCCGGCACGGCCGCTGACCTGGCCGGCGAGTTGTGGGGTGAGACGTCGTCGTTCCGGACCGGGTTGGTGACCACCGTGCTCATCGGGCTCGCCGTGCTGGGGTGGCTGGTCTTCGGTTGACGCGGGTGGCTCCGCCGTGCCGTCGTGGTGACGGGCCGCTGGTGCCGATCGCGCACCAGCGGCCCGTCACCTCAGCCCTTCACCGCCCCCGCGGTGAGTCCTTCGGTCAGGAAGCGCTGCCCGAGGGCGTACATGATCACCACCGGGATGCTGACGAGTAGCGACGCCGCGGCGAGTTGTCCTTGTGGGACGACGTCGCCGGCGATCATCGACTGCATCCCGACGGGGAGCGTCTTGTACTCGTCCTTCGTGATGAACACGAAGGCGAACAGAAACTCGTTCCAGGCGTTGGTCAGGGTGAAGAGCGCGACCGCCAGCAGCCCCGGCTTGGCGAGCGGCAGCACCACCCGGCCGAACGCCTGGAGGCGGGTGCAGCCGTCGACGAGCGCGGCCTCCTCCAACTCGATGGGGATCGACGAGAAGTAGCCGACCAGCAGCCAGGTGGCGAACGGCAGCGTGAAGGTCGGGTACGTCACCACCAGTGACCACAACGAGTCGGTGAGCCGAGCGCCGATGAGCATCTGGTACAGCGGGATGAACAGCAGCGCGCCCGGCATCACATAGGTGAGCAGCACCGTGACGGTGAAGCCCTGCGCCCCGCGGAACCGCAGCCGGGCCAGCGCGTAGCCCGCCAGGGCGGCGCAGATCAGCGCCACCGCGGTGGACGCCGCGGACACCAGCAGGGTGTTGAGATACCAGCGGCCGAACGGCTGGTTGTCGAACAGGGCACCGAACTGCTCAAGGGTCCACGGGGTCGGCCACAGGTCGTCGGTGCGCATGACGACCTGGCCCTCGGACTTGAAGGCCGTGACGGCGATCCAGTACAGCGGGCCGAGCACGAAGAAGAGCAACCCGGCCAGCGCTACCCAGGACCCCAGTCCCGACACCGCCGACGACGACCGTCGACCACCCCGGGACTGCAGCGTCGAGACCACCCGGCCGACCGCCACCGCGATCAGCAGGATCACCCCGAGGACCACCGCCGCCTTCCAGAAGATCTCCGGCGACGCCCAGAAGAGCAGACCCGTGACCACCGCGGTGACGACCCACGGCAGCGCCTTCCGTGCCGTCCCGGCCCACCGCCGCGCCCCGGCCCACCACGCTGCCTGGCGTCGCCGGGGGAGTCTGATGGTGGTGTCCTGGCGCAGCAACCGGACCAGGACGAACACCAGCCCGCCGATGATCGGCAGCATGACGAGCGTGACCGCCGCACCGGCGCCGTACTGCAGTTGCAGGATCGCCTTCGTGTAGGCGACGAGCACGTACGGCGCGGTCACGTCGCCCGGGCCGCCCTGCGTCAGCAGCCAGACGAGGTCGAAGTTGTTGAACGTCCAGATCGACGACAGGGTCACCGTCACGGTGAGCACGTGGCGCAACCCGGGCAGCGTCACGTTCATGAACCGCTGCACCGACGAGGCGCCGTCGATGGTCGCCGCCTCGTAGAGGTCCGCCGGGATGGCCTTCAACCCCGCCAGGAAGCACACGGTGAAGAAGGGCACCCCCTTCCAGACGTTGACGAGGATCACCGACGGCATGGCCAGCTCCGGGTCGGACAGCCAACCCGCCGGCCAGGTGTCGACCAGGTGCGCGCTGGCCAGCAACGGCCCGATCCCGGTGGCGGTGAGCAGCGTGTTGACGCTGCCGAAGATCGGGTCGAGCAGCGCGCGCCAGCTGAAGGCCGTCACCACCGTCGGCACCACCCACGGCACGAGCAGCAACCCGGTGAGCAGGGCCCGCCCGCGACGCCGGTGATGCAGCAGCAGGGCCGCCGACAGACCCAGCACGACCTTGAAGATCTCGGCGTACGCGGTGAAGACGAACGAGTTCACCACGCCGGTGTGGAACTGGTCGTCGCCGATGAGCGCGAGGTAGTTGTCCAGGCCGACGAACACGGTGTCCTGCCCGTGTCGTTCGGTGGTGCTGGTCAGGATCGACCGGGCGATCGGCACCAGCACGAGACCGCCGACCAGCACGGCCATCGGGGCCAGGAACAGTGTCGCCAGCCGCCAGTCACGACCCAGTCGGCGCTGGGTCACAGTGAGGGAGCCGGGTCCCGACGGCAGGGATCTCCTCGCCGCCGGGACCCGCGCGGGACGGACCGACCTCACTGCGGCAGCCCCTGCTGGTTGAAGATCTGCACCATCTTCGCGTGGGCGGCCTTCACGGCCTGCGCCGGAGCGGTTCCCTGGACGATCTGCTGCATCATGTCGGTGAGGACGTAGGCCGAGCCGACGGCCTGCTGGCCCGCGCTGGCCTTCTGCGGGAAGGCCAGGCCGTTCTTCGTGTTCAGCGGCAGCCTCAGCTCAGTGATCTTGCGCAGCATGGGGAACGCCGGGTCACCACTGGTGAAGAACGGGTCGGCGTCCCAGACCTTCTCCCAGGCGGGCATCACCAGGCCGGGCGCCTCCTTCGCCACGCCGAGCAGGGCGGGAGCGCTGACCAGGTACTGCGCCAGGAGCTTGGCGAGCCCGGGGTTCTTGGCACCCTTGAAGACGACGAAACCCTGCGACTGGCCGAGCAGCAGGGGATTGTCGGTCGCCGGGCCGATGCAGTCGGAGAACACGTGGGTGTTCGCGTGCACCGGGTTCTTCTTGGTCCGGGAGTCCGCGTAGACGCTGAACTGGTTGCGGGTGTAGCCGAGGATCCCGGCGAGCCAGTTCTCGTTGTTGCTGGTGTCGGTCCAGCTCGCGATCCCCGGCGGCAGCATCGGCTTGTACTTGGGGTTGGTGTAGATGTCGCCCAGGAAGGTCGCCGCCTGCACCGTCTCCGGGGAGTCGAACGTGACCTTCCGGCCGTCGTTGGAGGCGATCGACCCGCCGTACGCGTTGATCAGCGCCTCGATCATGCCGTTGCCGTCACCGGACCGGTTCACCGTCATGCCCCAGCCGAACCGGCGCTTGGCCGGGTCGGAGATCTCCAGGCAGACGTCCCGCAGCTCCTCCCAGCTGTAGATGTCCTTGGGGGTGATGCCCTTGTCCTGCATCCAGTCCTTGCGCAGGAACGACCCGATCCCGATGAAGTGGTACGGGATCGCGAACCACTTGCCGTCGAAGACGCAGAAGTTCTTGGCCTCGGCGCAGGGTTCGCCGTACTTGGCCGTCAGCGCCTGGACGACGTCCGTCACGTCTTCGAGGTCGCCCAGCGCCTGGAACTGCGCGACGAAGCGTGAGTCGGTCATGAACGCCAGGTCACGAGCCACCCCACCCTCGACCTCGGCGTGGATCTTGGCGACGACGTCACCGGCGTCGGCCTGGACCAGGCTGTTCTCGATCTTCGTCCCGGTGGTGTCGGCGAACTTCTTGATCGAGCTGTCGAGTGCCTCGTTCGCCGCCGTCGAGTACAGCTTCTGCGACAGCATCCCCATCGAGGAGCCCTTCATCGCCGCGGCGGCGTCGATCAGCTCCTGCGGAACCTCCGGCTGCACCTTGGGGGGCGAGTCGGACTCGCCACCGCAGGCGGCCAGGCCGGCTGCGCCGAGCACCCCCACCCCCATCCCCAGAAAGCCGCGTCGTGACCAGGCTGGGTTGTTTCCCATTGACATTCGCCTCCTTCAAGTCCCCGCGGCACGGCACGCCGAGGGCGTGGCTCGTGCAACAGGTGTGTCTTCATGACGGCGACCACGGATGCGCGTCGCCCGCATCGGTCAGTGCGTTGAGGCGATCGGCGACCAGGCCGAGAAGGCGGTGCTGATGTTCCAGTTCGGTCGGGCCACGGGACCACCGCCGTTCGAAATTTCGAACTCAGTTCGAAATACCGCATCAAGTGGTCGCGACGCTAGAACAGCCCTGAGAAGAATGTCAATGTTTCGATGGTGTTTCGAACCGAAAACGGGAGGCGGGCTATCGAGGCAGCGCCCGGTAGCCCATGCGGGCGGACAGCGTGGCCGCACCCTCGCGAACCAGCTCGGTCCACTCCCGGTACGCCTGAGCCGTCCAGCGGATGATCGGCGCGGACAGACTCATCGCGGCGATGGTCGCACCGGAATGATCTCGGATCGCCGCGGCGACGCAGCGCATGGCCGTGTCGGACTCGCCGATGTCCACCGCGACGCTGTCCGCCCGCACCCGAGCGAGGTGTGCGCGTAGCCGCTCCGGGTCGGTGATGCTGGCCGGCGTCATCCCGGGCAGGGCGCCGTTGGTCAGGACGGCGTCCAGGCCGGCCGGATCGAGGTTGGACAGCAGGATCTTGCCCACCGCCGTGCAGTGTGCCGGCAGCCGCCGCCCGACCGCGGACACCATCCGGACCGGGTGCGTGCTGTCGAACTTGACCAGGTAGATGACATCCGCTCCGTCGAGCACCGCCACGTGGACCGCCTCGTCACACGCGGCGGCCACGTCCCGCGCGACGCACTGCGCCTCACGCACCAGATCAAGCCGCCCGGCGAACGCCGCACCGAGCTGGAACAGCGGCATGCCGAGCCGATAACGCACCGGCTGGCCCGGCACGGAGATCAGGTACGAGCGGGCCTCAAGCGTGACGAGCAGTTCGTGGACCGTGGTGCGGGGCAGGTCGAGCCGCTCCATCACCTGGCGGGCCGACAGTTCAGGGCAGTCCACGAACAGTTCGAGGACGTCGAGTGCGCGGTTGACCGCCGGTACCACACGGGGCATGTCGATAGTCCCTTCGCAGCGCCGACCCCGCGTCAACGATCTCCACAGGCCAGCACTTGAAGAGGATAACTGCGTCGGCCACGTACGCCAGGCTCCGAAGCATCCCGACCCTGGCGCCCGGTGTCGACCTACCGGTCTGGCACGCTGCTGGACGTGCCCGAGACGGATCCCCTGCCGTACGACCTGCCCGCACTGCAGGCGCTGGTCGCCGATGGTGGGCGTCCCAAGTACCTGTTCTTCTGGGGCCACCAGCCCCAACGCGACGGCAGTATCGGCTCAGGGTGCCTCAGCCAGTGGTGGCCGTCCCCGTTCACAGTGGACGGCGTCCGTTACCCGACGGCCGAGCACTACATGATGGTCGGCAAGGCTCGGCTGTTCGGTGACGAGGCGATCGCCGCGCAGATGTTGACGGCATCGCACCCCAACGCGGTCAAGGCCCTGGGTCGGCAGGTACGCGACTTCGACCAGGCCGGCTGGGACGCGCACCGCTTCGACCTGGTCGTCGCCGGCAACGTGGCGAAGTTCAGCCAGCACCCCGACCTCGGGCGGTACCTGTCCGGTACGGCCAACCGGGTACTCGTCGAAGCCAGCCCGCTGGATCGCGTCTGGGGCATCGGACTGGCGGCCACGGATCCGCGTGCCGAGGACCCTGTCCGTTGGCCCGGCCAGAACCTCCTCGGCTTCGCACTGATGCGAGCCCGCGCACAACTCGCCGCCCGCTGACTTCGGCCGCGGTGGTGGCCTACCCGCCGTCGTGATCAGGATCTGCCTCCCCGCACCAGAAAAGCGGCTCGCCCCCGGGTGTCCAGGACACCGGGGGCGAGCCATGGCACATGGCGGCGGTCGTCAGTCGCCGTCTCTCACGTAGATGGAGTATTGGGTCGTGTCGGTGGCCGAGCCGTCCGCCTTGTGGCCGGTCACGTACAGGGTGTGCGTCTCGAAGTCCTGAGCCGGCACGTAGGTGATCGATGCTTTCCCGTTGCTGTCGGCCGGCACGTCGGTCGAGGGGCCGCCGTCGATCTGCCAGGAGAAGGACACGATGCCCGGGGTGCCGCCGCTGAACTCGAAGGTGCCGGGAACACCGCCCCCGCCCGACCAGGCACCGTCCGGGTATTGACTGCTCACGACGTAGGGAGCGTTGCCGACCTCGAAGTCGTAGTCCGTCACGGGCGAGAGTTCGCCGCCCGCCGTCAGGCTCTGGACGTGCAGCGTGTTCGTGCCGTTGCGGTCGAACGGCACCGCGACCAGGGTCGACGTGCCCTCGGTGCTAGCCGGCAGCATCTGCTCCGGGCCGTCATTGACGCGGTAGTGGTACTCGGTCACCTCGCCGAACAGTTGGGTGGTGAAGTAGAAGTACCCGGTCCAGCCGATCCCCCTGCGCGACCAGTCGTAGGTGCTGTAGACGTTCACCCGGTTGTCCCGGACATCGAAGGGTGCCATCCGCAGGTCCGATTCGGTGCCGTCCGCACCGATGCTCGTCACCCGCACATCCTGGTAGCCCCACGATCTCGGCGTGTACGTGACCGTCGCGGTGCCATCGGGACCGGCGGCGATCGTCGCCTCGTCGGCGCCGTCCAACGAGTAACGGTAGGAGGCGACGCCCGGCAACCCCGGGTGGAAGGTGAACGTCACGGGCCGGCCGACGGTGCCGCTGCCCTCGGGCGTCCGAGTGACCACGGGACCAGACCAGATAGCGAACGTGTAGGTGGTAGCGGGTGACCGCGTACCGTCCGACAGGAGCGCCTGAACGACCAGCGTGTTGTCGCCCGCGTGCTCCGGCGTGACGGTGGCGTTGGCGTACGTATTGCCCTCGTTCGAGACAGTCTGCTCGGCGCCACCGTTCAATCGGTAGACGAACCCGGTCAGGTTCGGCAGGTAGCTGGTCATCGAGATGTCCAGCGGTACGCCCACCCCGTCGCGGCGTGGCCAGCTGCTCAACTCGTGGGCATAGGCGTTCGGACGCGTGTCGATGACGTTGAACTGGTGGTACGCCTCCATCGACGTGGAACCGTCCGCCCGCACCGACCGTACGGTCATCGAATGCCAGCCCGGCGTGGCCGTCCACGTCAGCACGGCGGTGTCGTCGTCCGCCGCCGGGATGGTCTTCCACTCGTCGTCCAAGTTGTACTCGTAGGCGACGACATCGTTGCTGTACGGGGTGAACCGGAACGAGCCGGTCTTGCCGGCCACCTGGTCGGTGTCCAGGTTGAACTCCGCCGACTCCACGCCGGGAGCATCGGTGACCCAGACCTGCAGGGTGTCCTGCCCGATGAGCTTGTTCTTCGCGTAGCTCCGGACGGCCACCTCTACCGACCCGGTGGCGGTGAACGTGATCGGACCGGTCGCCTTGCCGTCGACCGCCGGAAGGCGAACCTCCGCGCCGTCCTTGAGCTGGTACCCGAACGAGGTGGTCTCGGGCTTCGACGCGAAGAACGTGATCGTGCTCGGCAGGCCGACGCCCTTCACTGTGACATCGGCGTACGGTGCCGTCTCGGCGATCCGGAAGCGGTACGTTTTCTCCGGCCCGCGGTTGCCTGCCGCGTCGATGGACGCGACATAGAGCTCACTGATGAAATCCAGCTTCGGGGTGTACTTCAGGATCGCCTTGCCGCCCGGGCGCTTGGCCGAAATCTGCCCGGAATGCCCGATCATGTCACGCCAGGCGAACGCGACCACGTCACGGTCGCCCGCCCCGTCGAAGCGGAACGTGCCCTCGATGCCGGTACCACCACCCGGGGTGTCCCCCTCCGGATAGGTGCGCGACGAGACCTTCGGCGGATTCGCCGGGGCGGTCCGGTCCATAACGAGGTAGCAGGTCTTGCTCCACGGCCCAGAGTCGTAGTAGTCACTGGCCTTCGCCTGCCAGGCGAGGAGCGTGCCGTCGGTGTACTGGCTCAGGTCGGTGCCGTAGTAGTCATTGAACTCGCGACGCTGATCGGGGTGTTCCACCGGCCAGATCGCGTACAGCACCGTCGCGTAGTCGCCCTCGTCCGCGTCTTTCGCGGTGGCCGCGAACTTCGTGTTCTGCGCCGCCGGAGACGGCTTGGTGAGCGTGCCGCACGGCCGGTCCGGGTACGCCAGACGGAGGTTCGTCACCGTCGGCGGGTGGTTCACCGTCGCACTGAGCACCGGCTGGTCGAAGGTGCGACCGGTCCGCACGTCGGCTTCCTGGCTGGCGGTCACCCGATACTCCAGGGTGATGCTCTTCTCCTGCCGGCTCAGCGCCGCGTTGAGTGTGGCCACCATGTCGATGCCCAGATAGCCCGGGCAGTAGATGGCACCGGCGCCCCGGTTGGTGGTCACCAGCTTCTCGAGCTCCGTCGGCGGGCGCAGCCAGGTCGTGTTGCTCTTGACCGGGCTGGTCCGCCAGATCTCGATGGTCGCCGGGGCGGTGCAGTCGGTGACCGTATTCTCGTTCGTCCACAGGTACGAGTTGTGGACGACCGTACCCTTTAACGCGGTCAGGTCGTACGTGAAGTACGAGCGGTAGGTGTGCGTCCGCCCGGCGTCGTCGCGAGACGTGCCGACCGGTGGGGGCACCGCCGCGTCGACGACCTTCCCCCGCGGATTCTGCGAGTCGAGATAGGCCCAGCTCGTCAGCGGCACATTGGACGAAGTGGCGGCAGACGCCGGAGATATGGTGGTCAGTAGAGCCGCCGTGACGGCGACCACGGTCAGCGGAACAACCGCTCTGAGTCGTTGCATATGGACGTGTTCCTCCCCCGTGGCGGCACCCCGATCGGCACCGGCGGGCGTCATCGTAGCGACGCGGCGCTATGCATTGGGGGGCGGCTATGACGCCGTGGGCGCCGGCCGAAAATTCAGACGCTTCGCCGTCGCATTTCTGGACGGTTCGCCCAGAAATGCCGCACACATTCATGCCATAGCTTGCGTCCTCGTGGTGGCCCTTGGTGCTCCGGCTCGGTACGAGCCGCGACCGACAACCCGGTGGCTGCGGACAGTGGGCCGTAGATCTGGAGCTATGGTGTAGATCTCGGCCAGAACTAGACAAGGCATAGCGACCTAACCGGAATTTCGTCGCCGACAACCGGGGACTCTCCGTCCAGGATCTCCGCACTGGTTCGTGCCCCCACAATTGAATGTGGCTTTCTGTTGGAGCAGTGGGCAGGCGATGAATCAAAACTGCTCGATGTGGGCGACGGCGTCCTCCAGCGTGCCGCCAATCTCCGGGTCGCCTAACCGAGTCCGGGTCACTGTCGAGTCGGCGTGGATGCGGGCCAGGTTGCCGAGGCAGATCGCTGCCGTGGCCCGTACGTCCACCTCATGGTGATCCAGCAGACGCAGGTAGATATCCTGGCACCAACGCCAGTCCGAATCGTGAAGGGCAAGCCCGACCATCGCGTCGGTGGGGGTGTCGATGTCGCCCGCTGAGAGCGCAGCCGTGGCGCTCTCGTGCGTCATCGGAGTTGGTTCGTAGTAGCTGCGCTGTGTGCTCATGCCTACCCGCCGGTCTGCGTCGGCGAAGCTGGCGCCGCGATCGGTCTGGAGCGTCCCGTCCGACGTCCGGCCAAGATCCGGCCCGACGTGTGCCGGTGATCTTCGATCATGATTCTGCAGCTCAGGAGGGGCAAGAGGTGGGCCGCCAGGGACTCGAACCCTGAACCTATGGATTAAAAGTCCACAGCTCTGCCATTGAGCTAGCGGCCCCGCGCGCTCAGGTTACCTGACAGTGGGCGATGCCGGCTCTCGGCTTCCGGCCGGGCGTCGATGCCTGTCGCCGGGCGAACCTGATCATCACGAGGTCGGCGATCTGGCGGTGTCCGCGGCGGGGGAAACCGCCAGGTCGGGGATATGGAGTCGATCAGGTACTCCCTGGGCGGATGCGCATGGTCGGGGGCGGTTCGGGAAACGGTTGGGCATGAGACTGAGCGGCGGCCCGGCGGTGGCTGCGTCCGGCGAGGAGGTCGGGCCGGACGGCGTACGCCAGCCCGGTGGCGAGGTTCATGTCTGGCGGCCCGGTCAGAACCAGACCGTCTGCGGGTTGGCCCTCAGTCGGACGCGGTTGCGTCGCTTCCCGCATGTGCGCTTCGACTATTCGGGCACCGACGTGCTCACCGAGGCGGACGCGGTCGGTTGGATCTGCCCGCGTTGCCTGGCCGCCACCACCGGCCGACGGGGGACGGAGAAGCACGGCTGGGTCCGGCACTCCCCTCGCCCTTGATCGACTCGGGGTTCCGGAAGTCGGGCTGTCGTGCCCGCCCGGACACCGCGACTTTCAGGAAGGCGAGTGGATCAAGGGCCAGGGCCGCGCGGGCCGCGTCGGGCGGGCCACGGCGCAGCGGACGGCGCGTCCTGCGGGGGGCCGAGCGCGCGGTCGGGGCGCGCCTGGGTGGTGGTTGAGCTGCTGCTGGGCGGGTACGGGGTCGGGCATGCGGATCGTGGTGGTGGGGGCCAGCGGCAACGTCGGTACGGCATTGCTGCGGCGGCTGCGCCGGGAGCGGGGCGTGGAGTTGGCCGGGGTGGTCCGGCGGTTGCCCGGCCCGGACGCCGGTGAGCCGTACGACCAGGTGGAGTGGCACTCCTGCGACATCGGCGCGCCGGGCGCGGTGGGGCAGCTCGCCGAGGTGTTCCGGGGTGCGGACGCGGTGGTGCACCTGGCCTGGCAGATCCAGCCCAGCCATGACCAGCGGGTGCTGCGCCGGACCAACGTCGACGGCAGCCGGGCGGTGATCGACGGGGTGGTGCGGGCCGGAGTGCCGGCCCTGGTGTACGCCTCGTCGGTGGGCGCCTACGCGCCCGGCCCGAAGGACCACCCGATCAGCGAGCGGTGGCCGGCCACCGGTGTGCCCGGCTCGTCGTACAGCGAGCACAAGGCGGAGGTGGAGGCGCTGCTGGACGAGATCGAGCGGGATCACCCCACGCTGCGGGTGGTGCGGATGCGACCCGGGTTGATCTTCCAGCGGGCCGCCGGTGTGGAGATCACCCGCTACTTCCTCGGCCCGCTGGCGCCGGTGCGGCTGCTGCGGTTCGGTCGGATTCCGCTGGTGCCGACGAACCGCCGGTTGCGGATGCAGGCGGTGCACGCCGACGACGTCGCTGACGCGTACACCCGGGCGGTGTTGGGTGATGCGCGCGGCGCTTTCAACGTCGCCGCGGACCCGGTGCTGACTCCGGAGCTGGTGGCCCGGCATTTCCACGGTTGGACGGTGCCGGTCGCCGCGCCGGTGCTGCGGGCGGCGGCGGCGCTGAGCTGGCGGGCGCGGCTGCAGCCGGTCGACGCGGGCTGGGTGGAGCTGGGTCTGAACGCCCCGCTGATGTCCAGCGAACGTGCCGAGACCGAGCTGGGCTGGCGGCCCACCATCGACGCGTTGGCGGCCCTCAAGGAACTCTTCGCCGGGATGGCCGACGGCGACCACACGGGCAGCCCACCGCTGTCCGGCACCCGCGACCTGCCCGGCCGCCCCACCGCCCTCCTCAAAGCCCGCCCCCCGGGCCAGGGCAACCCCTACTGACCGCGTTGATCAAGAGCTTTCGGTCAGAGAAGGCGCCTCCGATGACCGAAACCTCTTGATCAACGAAGAGAAGTGGAGCGTCAGGACAGCTTGGAGCCCGTCACCGTGGGGTTCTTTGCGCCGAGAAAGAAGATGCCGGGGAAGCCGCGGGTCTCGAACCTGCCACTGGGGTTGCGGCGCAGTGTCGAGCTCTCGATCCGCATCGTGCCGGTGCGGTTGTTGCTCACGAAGAAGATCGCGCCACCGCCCTCGTTCGCCTTGTTGTCCTCGATGATCGTGCCGGCGATCCGGACGGTGAACTCGTTGCCATCGCAGTAGATCGCACCGCCGCTGCCGCCGCCCGGCGTGCCGGACTTGGCCGGGTTGGCTCCGCTGCCGATCGCCTCGTTCTTCTTGAGCAGGCTGTTCAGCACCACCCACGACACGCCGATGCTGCTCAGCGCCCCTCCGTTCGAGCAGGAGCCGCCGTCGAAGGTGCTGCTGACCACGTACACCGGCTTGTTGTCGTGCTGGCTCAGCACCCGGACGGCCGCGCCACCCAGGTCCGGGCCGGTGCGGTCGCAGCGGTTGCCGACGAAGCGCGAGTTGACCACCTTGAACCGGCCGCCGCGCACGAAGATCGCCCCACCGCCGCCGCCCTCGGCCTTGTCGCCGGTGGAGTTGCCGTCGGCGAACGTCAGGTTCTGCACGGTGAGCTGCGGGTGATCCTGGTTCTGGCAGTGCGAGGTGGTCCATCCCTGGGCTTCGTCGCAGGTGTTCATGTAAAGGATGCGGCGCTGACCCTGGCCGCTCAGCGTGATCTTGCCGCCGCCGTCCAGCACGACCTTCGGCCCGTTGGCGTTGCGGACCTTCGCGGTGGCGGCCATCTTGATCGTCACCGGTGCCGGGCCGCAGTCGAAGGTGATGACACCGCCCGCCGCGACCGCCTTCACGACCGCCGCCGAGGTGCAGCCGGCCGGGGTGCCGGTGCCGACGGTCCGGGTCGGCTTCGAGGTGTCCACCGCCCGCGCCTCGGCCGGCACGCTGGCCCTGCCGTTCGGGTTTCCGGCCGCGAGGAGCTTCCCGGCTGGCTTCGGGCTGGCGCTGGCCCCGGGGCCGCCGAGGCCGTCCCGGGCCCCCGGGGAGGCGTCCTGGTCGCCGGTCACCACTGCCGTCGGCGGGGTGGACGAGCCGGACCGGAAAGCGGGAGCCGGATCATCGGCCGCGCAGGCGGGCAGGGTCGCCGTGGCGACACCGAGGACGAGCAGAGCGGCAAGCGACGTCATGCGCACCAGGTGATGCTAGGAGCCGCGACGGTGTCGCGACGAATTCGCCGTGCCGGTTTAACCCCTGGTTAAGGGAGCTCAGAAGTCGGCGAAGAGGTACGGCACCCGACGGGGGAAGATGCCGCGCAGCTCGGCGGCGGCGTCCGCAGGCACCTCGCCCAGGCCCCGCAACGGCAGCTCGGCCGGGTCCAACACCCCGTACGCGAGGGCGGAGAGACCGGCGGCGCTCAGGGTGGCGGTGGGCGTACCGCCGGTGGTGTCGTCGACCAGCTCGACCGTGCCGGTCGTGCCGTCCAGCAGGTGGGTGCCGGCCAGCCAACGGTCCCCGGTCAGCTCGACCCGTACCCGACCCGGCCCGGCGGGCAGCCCACGCAACGCGTCCATCGCCAGCAGTCGGGCCATCGGGGCCGACGAAGCCGGTACGGCCGTCCGTGCCTCCACGTGCACGTCCAGGTCGGTCAGCCACAGCTCCGGCAACTCGTCGGGCGGGACCTGGACGCTGACCCGCTCGATCTGGTCGACGTGTCGGGCGAAGAACTGCAACAGCAACGTCCGGGCGAGCGGATCGACGTACAGCATCTCGTTGCCGTGCAGGGTGCCGCCGTGCCCGTCGATCCGGTAGGTCACCGCGCCGGTGACCTCCCCGCCCACCCGGGCGGTCACCAGCCAGTACTCGTCCCGGTCGCGCATTCCGGCCGCCCGGTAGTCCGGGAAGATCGAGAAGCCGTGCCGTTCCTGGAGGTTGCGTTCGGTGAACGCCCGCCACACCGGATAGCCGGCCGCGATGCGTTCCCAGGTCACCTCGCCGGGCAGGTCCACGCGGAGCAGCGACCCGAGGTGGGCCGGGGCGAAGGTGACCCGGCGTGGCTTGGGCAGCCCGACGTAGCCGAACCGGGCGTAGAAGCTGGGCCGGAACGGGTAGAGCGCGCTGAGCGTGTGCCCCTCGTCGCGCATCTCGTCGAGGAGCTGGTGCAGCAACGTCCGGACGTGCCCCTGCCGGCGGGCCAGCGGGTGGGTCGCCACCGAGGCCACGCCGGCCATCGGCTGCACCACCCCGCGCAGGTTCTGCCGCATCGGGATGGCCGAGACGGCGGCCAGCGTGGCACCGCCCTCCTCGACGATCAACGTCCGGTTGCCCTCCTGGTAGGGCAGGTAGTCGCGGAACTCGTCGATGCGTGCGGCGCCGAGCGGCGAGGACTCGAAGGCGTACGCGGCCAGCGGGAAGCTGGTGGTGAGACGGTCGTCGGCGGTCACCCGGCGGATGGTCATTCGTCCATCTCAACCCGCCGCCGAGGTGGCAGCAACCGGATTCGCCGATCCGCCGGGCGGGGTCAGCGGGCGACCACGTCGGAGACCACGACTGTCACGTTGTCCGGAGCACCGGCGTGGTGAGCCAGCTTCACCAACTGCTCGCCGCACTGTTGGCGGTCGGAGTACATGCCCAGCGCCGCGGCGATGGCGTCGTCCTCCACGTAGTCGGAGAGCCCGTCGCTGCACAGCAGCAGCCGGTCGCCGGGCACCACGGTCAGGACACCGACCGCCGGCGGGGTGTCGGCACCCTGCACGGCCCGGGTCACCAGCGACCGCTGCGGGTGGTGACGGGCCTGGTCGGGGGAGAGCGTGCCCTGGTCGACAAGCGCCTGCACGAACGTGTCGTCCCGGGTGAGCTGGGTCAGCTCCCCGTCGCGCAGCAGGTAGCAGCGGGAGTCGCCGACCTGGGCCAGCACCAGCGTCTCCCCGGCCAGCAGCGCCGCGGTGAGTGTCGTTCCCATCCCCTCCCGGGCCGGGTCGACCGTGATGGCGGCATGGATGCGCTGGTTGGCGGTGCTGACCACGGCGCGTAGGGCGTCGGCGGCGCTGTCGGGGTCGGTGGGCGGGGCCAGCTCGTCCAGGATCCGGATCACGATCTCGCTCGCCACCTCACCCGCGGGCAGCCCACCCATGCCGTCGGCGACGGCGATCAGGCGGTCACCGGCGAGGGCGGAGTCCTCGTTGTTGGTGCGAACCAAGCCGATGTCGTTGAGGATGACCGAGCGGAGGATCAGCGTCATGGGGTCAAGCTTGCCAAGAAGACCCTGCCTTCGTCTCTACGCACTACTGCGTGGGGCGAAAATGATTGAGATATGCGCCGCCGGGACCGCGTCTCAGCGGCGCGGGTAACGCAGCAGCAGGCTGGCGGCGACCTCCTCGTCACCCACCGCCGCGTACGTGTGCGGCACGTCCGACACCCAGCGGAGGTGGCCACCGGCCGGGGCGGTCAGCGGCGTGTCGGCGGGCCCGGCGCGTAGTACTCCGGCGAAGACGGTGATGTGCTCGGTCACGCCGGGTTGGTGGGCGGGAGAGGTCTGTACGACGCCCGGCGCGACGCGCATCCGGTACAGCTCGTAGGTCGCGTCGGTGTCGGTGAACACCTCCAGCAGGGTGGCGGTGACGGCGGTGCCGTGCACGATCGGCTCGGCCGCCGGTTCGGCCAACAGGGCGGTGAACGGTACGCCGAGCTGCGCGGTGACCGCCCAGAGCGTCTCCAGGGTGGGGTTGCGGGTGCCGTGTTCCAGGCCGGAGAGGGTGGCCTTTCCGACGCCGGCGAGCCGGGCCAGTGTGGACAGCGAGATGCCCCGTTCCTCGCGTAGGGCGCGAACCCGGCGGCCGACGACGACGGGATCCACGTCGAGGCCCGGGCGGCGGGCTGGTGGTGGCTGCGGCACCCGACTATGGTGCTACACGCTGTCGTTCCGTAAACGGAACAGTCGGGGGAGTCGAATGGCCGGACGTGTGCAACCACTGCTGGCGGGTGTGGTGACCGCGCTGGTCGGCTTCGCCAGCTCGTTCACAGTCGTCCTGGCCGGGCTGCGCGCGGCCGGCGCGTCGGATGCGCAGGCCGCCTCCGGGCTGCTCGCCCTCTGCGTGGCGTGCGGGCTCGCCGCCGCCTGGCTGGGCTGGCGGCACCGCATCCCGATGAGCGTGGCCTGGTCGACACCGGGCGCGGCGCTGCTGGTCGCGACCGGGCCGCCCCCGGGCGGATGGCCGGTCGCGGTGGGCGCCTTCCTCGTCTCCGGGGCGCTGATCGTCGCCGCGGGGCTGTTCCCGCCCCTCGGCCGCGCGGTGGCCGCCATCCCCAAGCCGGTAGCCGGCGCGATGCTCGCCGGGGTGCTGCTGCCACTGTGTACGGCCCCGGTCCGCGCACTGGTCGAGCTGCCCCTGGTGGCCGGCCCGGTGGTGGTGGCCTGGCTGGCGCTGCACCGGTTCGCCCGCCGCTGGGCGGTGCCCGGCGCGCTGGTGGTGGCGGTGGCGGCGATCGCGGCGACCGCACCGCCGGCCGGCCTGACCGCTGCCGCGTTGGTCCCGTCGGTCACGCTGACCATGCCGGCCTGGGACGCGTCCGCGCTGGTCGGGCTGGCCCTTCCGCTGTTCCTGGTCACCATGGCCGCGCAGAACGTACCCGGCATGGCCGTGCTGGTCGGCTACGGCTACCGGCCGCCGTTCGGCGCCGCCCTGCGGGCCACCGGCCTGGCCAGCCTGCTCGCCGCCCCGGCCGGTGGGCACGCGGTGAACCTAGCGGCGATCACCGCGGCGCTCGCCGCCAGCCCCGACGCGCACCCCGATCCGGAGCGCCGGTGGATCGCCTCGATCACCGCCGGGCTCGGGCTGGCCCTGCTCGGCTTGGGTGCCGGAGCGGCCACCGCGCTGGTCGCGGTCGCCCCACCGATCCTCATCGAGGCGGTCGCCGGGCTGGCCCTACTGGGCGCCCTCGCGACCGCGCTCGCCTCGGCGGTGGCCGATCCGGCGACCCGGGAGGCCGCGGTGGTCACCTTCGTGGTGACCGCCTCCGGGGTGACGCTGATCGGGGTGGGCGGCGCGTTCTGGGGCCTGGCCGCCGGTTGCCTGATGCTGCTGCTCTTCCGCCGCCGCCGCCCACCCACCGAGCCGCCAGCCGACGGGCCAGGGCCGGCGGATCACTCCTCGGGGGGTAGGTCGGCCACGCCGACGGCCAGGAGGACCCGACCGTCGGCCACCGATCCGATCCGGTCGGCCGGCACGTAGACCGCGCCGGTGCGGGTCAACTCCGTCGACACCTTCAGGTAGCCGCTGTGCAGCAGCCGCGCGGCCAGGTCGGCCGGGACGTCCGGCTCCTCGACCGCGGTCGACTCGATCAGCTCGTCCAGGCTGCTGCCCGGGTCGGCGGTCGAGGTCTGGACGGTCACCGCGTTCGGGTCGCCCCGCTGGACGAGGTCCACCGTTCCGACCTCGGTGCCGGCTGAGTCGATCACCGGCATCCCGGTGGTGATCCGCGAGATGGTCGCCTGCTGCGCGTCCTGCTGGTCCATCACATCGCGGTTCCCGGGTCGGCGCGCCGCTAAACGCCGTACCCCGCCACCCCGCCGGACGCTCAGCCAGCCCGGCAGTCCGGTCCGCTCCGGGCCGACGCCGTGCCTGACCGGCCGAGCTGTGCATGGGCCGGCCGAGCTGTGCATGGGCCGGCCGACGCCGTGCAGGGGCGGGCTGGGCGGCCGTGTCGGGCGGGTCGACACCGTATGGGCTCGCGACACGCCGTGCCGACGCTCAGGCGGGCTGGATGGACGGCCGGGCGGCGGCCGCGCTGGAGAGCGATATGACTCTGAGTCATAAAAATGCCTCAGAGTCATATCGTTGAAAAGTGCTACCCGGCTCCCGGCGCGGGACGCCGCGGGTGCCGGGTAGCCGGGTAGCCGGGTGCCGGGTGCCGGGTGCCGGGTGCCGAGGGTGCCGGGCCGTGACGGCAGGGGGCGTCGCAGCGGCCGCCCGGCCGGGCCTGGAGCGGTGAGCCCGCTCAGCTGTTCGGGAGGGTCCAGCTGCCCGGCGGGCGGGGGGACAACTCCCGCCAGGTGTCCGGGCCGTCGAGGAGGGCCCGGACGGTGTCCTCGGCCTCGTCCGCACTGCCGTACTCGTAGAACCGGGAGATGCCCTCGGCCCCGCCGGCGCGCTGCTCGACGTGCCACCGGTCGGCGTCGACCCGCAGGAAGACGTCCCGCCGGGCCAGCCTCCCCCACTTCCCGTTCCACCAGTGCTTCCGCTGCTCCATGGCGGGACTCTATCGAACACACGTACGAGAAGGTGCGGCCCCTGCGGGATTCCCACAGGGGCCGATGTGCATCCGATCGAGTCAGCGCTGCGTCGGCGGTTCCGTCCGGCGCCCCAGCACGTCGTCCAGCGCCCCACGCTGCTGGCCCGGGGTGGTGTGGCCGGCGGAGACCAGCGCGTCCCGGATCTCGGTGAGCAGCTTGACCTCCTCACTCGGCGCGGCAGGCGGCGGCTCCTCGCCCCGCTTGCGCCGCTCGGCCAACCGGTTCATCGGGTAGACGACCAGGAGGTAGAGCGCCGCCGCGGTGAGCAGGAAGGTGATCACCGCGTTGACGAAGGCGATCCAGTCGAACGCGATGCCGCGGAACTTGGGCGCCGTGCCGGCCAGACCCTTGTCGCTGCCCGTGATCAGCAGCACGATGACCCGGATCAATGGTTCGAGGAACGACTTGGTCAGCTGGGTGACCACGCCGGTGAACGCGGCGCCGATGACGACACCGACCGCCAGGTCGACGACGTTGCCGCGCATGATGAAGTCTTTGAAGCCCTTGAGCATCCGTACTCCCGAGGTGTCCGCTTTTCTGTCGGGGACAACCTATGCCCGTTCGGCGGGCTCCAGAAAAGCGCCGGCTTCGAGCGCCGCCCGGCCCGGCTCGCCGGCCCGGATCGCCTCGACCAGTCGGCTGTGGTCGACGTAGCGCTCCGGGGTGAGCGCGTCACCCATCGCCTGGGCGACGGTGCTGCGCAGGGCGCTGCCGACCGAGGCGTACAGCTCGGCCAGCATGGTGTTGTGCGCGGCGGCGACCACCGCCGTGTGCAGCGCCGCGTCGGCCTCGACGAACGCGTCGACCCGGCCGTCGTGCCAGGCGGCCTCGCGCGCGGCGAGCGCGCCGTCGAGCGCCGCCAGGTCCTCCGGGGTACGCCTCAGCGCGGCGAGACGTGCGGCCTCCACCTCGAAGGCGCGGCGTACCTCGATCACCTCGGTCATCCGGTCGTCGCCGAGGCGGCGGGCCACCACCGGGGCCAGCTCGTCGATGGAGACCACGTACGTGCCGGAGCCCTGCCGGCACTCCAGCACCCCGGCGTGCACCAGGGCGCGAACCGCCTCGCGGACCGTGTTGCGCCCCACGCCCAGCGCGGCGACCAACTGCGGCTCGGTCGGGATGCGCCCGCCGACCGGCCACTCACCGCCGAGGATCCGGGCCCGGAGCTGTTCGATGGTCTGCCGGACGCGGTGGCCGCGTGGCGGCACGGCGGGCCGCCCGCGTGGCGGTGCCGGGGGCGCGGAGGAGGAATCGACCGAGGGTGGCACTGGTTACAACACCGGGCCCAAATTCATCCCATGATTGTAGGTTAGAGGTCATGACCCCGCCACCCACCGCCGCTCCGGCGCCGCCCGCCCCCGTCGCCGTCGACAACCGCCCGGCGGAGGGCCCCGGCGAGTCCCGGCGGACGCACCCGGCGACCGGTGGCGCGCTCGTGCTGGTCGGGATGCTGCTGGTCGCCGTCAACCTGCGTGCCGTGGTGACGAGCCTCGGCGCGCTGCTCGACGAGGTACGTGACGGACTGGGCCTCTCCGGCGCGGCCGCCGGTCTGGTCACCACCCTGCCGACCATCGCGTTCGCCGGTCTCGGCGCGCTCACCCCGTGGTTGGTGCGCCGGGTGGCACCGGCCCGGGTGCTGGTGGTCGCGATGTCCGCCCTGGCCGTCGGTCAGGTGCTCCGGGTCGTCACCGACTCGACCTGGATCTTCGTGCTCACCAGCGCGCTGGCGCTGTCCGGCATCGCGGTCGCCAACATCCTGCTGCCGATGCTCGTCAAGCAGCACTTCCCGCACCGCACCGGCCTGGTAACCGGCTCGTACACGATGGCGTTGACGGTGGGCACGACGGTGGCCGCCGCCACCGCCGTGCCGATCGCGCACGCCTTCGGGTCCTGGCGGGCCGGGCTCGGCATCTGGGCCGCGATGGCCGCGGTGGCCGTACTCCCGTGGGTGCCGCTGGCGCTGCGGACCCGGGCGGGCGCGCGGCGGGCGACCCCGACGGCCGCCGTGCCGACCCGGGTCCGACCGGCCCGGACCCGGCTGGGCTGGGCGATGGCCGTGTACTTCGGGGCGCAGTCGCTCAGCGGGTACGCGATCATGGGTTGGTTGGCCCAGCTGTTCCGCGACGCCGGCTACCAGCCCGAGTCGGCCGGGCTGCTGCTCGCCGGGGTGACCGCGCTCGGCGTGCCGATCGCACTGCTGATGCCCACCCTGGCCGGTCGGCTGGGCAGCCTGCGCCCGCTGGTGCTCGGCCTGACCACCGCGTCGGCGCTCGCCTACCTGGGGCTGGCGCTGGCTCCGCACGGCGCCGCGCTGCTCTGGGTCGCGCTGCTGGCCGTCGGGCAGGGCGCGTTCCCGATGATCCTGACCGCCATCGGCCTGCGCGCCCGCACCGCCGAGGGGACCGTCGCGCTCTCCGCGTTCGCGCAGAGCACCGGCTACGTGATCGCCGCACTCGGCCCGCTGATGGTCGGCATCCTCTACGAGGCCACCGGCGGTTGGACGGCCCCGATCGGGTTCCTGCTGGGCGCCCTCGCCGTGCAGACCACGGCGGGCATGGCGATCGCCCGTCCCCGCTATGTCGAGGACGAGTGAGGAACGGCAGCGGTCAGGAGGAGGCCGGCGTCGACTCGCCGGCGACTGCCTCGTCCACCGTCGGGTAGGTGTGCAGCACCTCGACCAGCCCGCTCACCTCGAGGATGCGCAGCACCCCGCGCTGCGGCGCGGCCAGCCGGACCACGCCGCCGGCCTCGTCGCAGCTGTTCTTGGCGCGGACGAAGACCGACAGACCGGTCGAGTCGCAGAACGAGACATCCGCCAGGTCGAACACCAGCCGACTACGGCCCTTGTCGAGCAGGTCGGTGATCTGGTCCTGCAGCTGCGGTGCGGTGGCCATGTCCAGCTCGCCCGCGACCGACACGACGACCACGTCGCCGCGTTGTTCCGTGTGCACCGTCAAGGACATTCGCCAGACCTCCTGTTATCGGGGGAACGGTATCCCACGACGGGGGGCGAACGCAGAACGGGAGCCGGGATCCGGTGGCCGTCGTCATTCCGTTGCTACGGGGCAAGTAGTTGATCGGGCCCCGGTGATAGAGTCCGCCCGGTCCAGGTCAAGGGGGTTCGAAATGGCGTTGAGCACCGAAGAAAGTGATCGGCTCGTCGCGCTGCTCGGCGGGCAGGCCGACCGGGTCACGGCTCGGTGGACCGAGATCGTCACCAGTTCGTTGCGAGGCCGGCTCAGCCAGGCCGAGCTGCGCCGACAGGTCCAGGAGTTGCACCGCGCCATCGTCACCACCGGCGAGCAGGGCGTCGTCGACCTGTCCGCCGACCACGCCGCCGAGCTGCGCGCCGCGCTCGCCGAACTGTCCCGTGGCCGGGCCCGGCAGGGCTTCTCCGCCACCGAGACCACGATCAGCGTGTTCGCCCTCAAGGACGTGCTCGCCGAGCTGATGCAGGAGACCGGCGGCGCCAACGCGCTGAACGACTTCGTCGCCTTCTCCAAGCTGGTCGACGACATGGGCCTCTACACCTTCGAGAGCTTCGTCCGCACCAGGGAGAGCCTGATCGCCGATCAGGCCGAGCAGCTGCTCGAACTCTCCACGCCGGTGGTCAAGCTCTGGGAGGGCGTGGTGGCCGTCCCGCTGGTCGGCACGCTGGACTCGGCCCGGGCCCAGGTCGTGATGGAGCGTCTGCTGCAGACCCTGGTCGACACCGGCTCCCCGTACGCGATCATCGACATCACCGGCGTGCCGGCGGTGGACACCCAGGTCGCCCAGCACATCCTGAAGACCGTGGTGGCCGCCCGGCTGATGGGCGCCGACTGCATCATCTCCGGCATCCGTCCGCAGATCGCGCAGACCATCGTGGCGCTCGGCATCGAGTTCGGCGACATCGCCACCAAGGCGAGCCTCGCCGACGCGCTGCGCCACGTGCTGCGGCTGACCGGGGTGGAGACGGCCCGTCGCCAACCGCGTCGGAGCAACTGATGGAACGCGTACCGATCCTCAAGATCGGCGAAATCCTGCTCGTCTCCATCCAGGTGGACATGTCCGACCAGACGGCGGTCGCGCTCCAGGAGGACCTCGCCGAGCGGATCGTGGACACCGGCTGCCACGGCGTCATCATCGACATCACCGCGCTGGACATCGTCGACTCGTTCGTCGGCCGGATGCTCTCCACCATCGCGTCGATCTCCAAGGTGCTGGACGCGGAGACGGTAGTGGTCGGGATGCGTCCCGCCGTCGCCATCACCCTTGTCGAACTGGGGCTGTCGCTGAACGGCATCCGTACCGCGCTGAACGTCGAACGCGGCATGGAGTTGATCGCGGCGGCCCGCGCCGACGAGCTCGACGACCAGCTCGACGACGATCCGGACGCCGAGACGGCCACGCCGTGACCGCGGGCATCGACCTGGGCCACCCGCAGGCGCAGTCGGTTCGCAGCGACGAGGACGTGGTGCGCGTCCGGCAGTTGGTCCGGTCCGTGGCGGTGGCCGTCAAGCTGTCCCTGGTCGACCAGACCAAGGTGGTCACCGCGGCGAGCGAGTTGGCCCGCAACACCCTCGTCTACGGCGGCGGTGGCTCGGTCGAGGTGGCGACCGTGGACAACGGTCGGCGCAGGGGCCTCCGGATCGTCTTCGCCGACTCCGGGCCGGGCATCGCCGACCTCGACCTGGCCCTGACCGACGGTTACACCACCGGCGGTGGCCTCGGCCTGGGCCTCAGCGGGTCCCGTCGCCTCGTCGACGAGTTCGAGATCGAGACCTCGCCGGAGACCGGCACCCGCATCACGGTCACCAAGTGGTCCCGGTGAACGCCGAGGCGGTCGCCGACAGTGGCATCTGGTTCCGGGTGGAGGCCAGCAGCGCGGCGAGCGCCGTCCGGCGTGCCGCCGAGCGACTCGGTGCGCAGGTCGAGATCGGTGAGATGCGTATCGCCGACCTGGCCATCGTCGCGGCCGAGCTGACCAGCAACCTGGTGAAGCACGCCGACGACGGTGTGCTGCTGCTGCGGCCGGTGCGTCGCGCCGGGCAGGCCGGGGTGGAGCTGGTGGCGATCGACTCCGGGCCGGGCATGGCCGACCTGACCGTCTCGTCCCAGGACGGGCACTCCACCACCGGCACGCTCGGCATCGGTCTGGGCGCCATCGTCCGGCAGGCCAGCTGGTTCGACGGATACTCGCTTCCCGGCCGGGGCACCGTCTTCGCCGTGCAGGTCTGGCCGGCGGAGCCCGCGCGGCCCTCCTGGGCCGGTGCCCTCACCCGGCCGATCACCGGCGAGACGGTCAGCGGCGACGGGTACGCCGTCCGGGTCGCCGACGGGCGGCACCAGGTGTTGGTCAGCGACGGCCTGGGGCACGGCCCGTTGGCCGCCGCCGCCACCGAGGCCGCGCTCGCCGCGTTCCGCACCGCCCCGGCCGGTCCACCGGCGGCGGTGATCACCCACCTGCACCGGAGCATGTCGCACACCCGTGGTGCCGCGCTCGCGGTCGCCGAACTGGCGCCGGAGGCGGGTGTCCTGCGCTACGCCGGTCTGGGCAACATCGCCGGTGCGATCGTGGAGGAGGACGGCCGCCGTCGCGGGCTGGTGTCGCTGCCCGGCATCGCCGGCCACCAGCGCCCGGCCATCCGGGAGTACGACTACCCGCTCGGTCCGGGTTCCCGGCTGGTGATGCACAGCGACGGGGTGGCCGACCGTTGGCGGTTGGAGGACTACCCGGGTCTGTCGGAGCGTTCCCCACTGGTCATCGCGGCGACCCTCCTGCGCGATGCGGGCGTGCGACGCGACGACGCCTGCGTACTCGTCGCGAGGTCCTGGGCATGACCCACGACCCGGCCGTGCAGCCGCTGCTCGCGATGGCGCTGCGGGTCGAGCAGGACATCTTCGTGATCCGTCAGCGGGGCCGCGAGGTGGCCGCCGTGGTGGGCCTCGAACACCAGGACCAGGTCCGCGTCGCCACCGCGCTCAGCGAGGTGGCCCGGGACCTGCTGGGCACGACCGGCGGCGCGGACGTCACCTTCCACGTCGACGCGGGTGCCGACGGCCGGTACCACCTGCGCGCCGACCTGGCTCCGGTGACCCCGCTGCCGGACGGCCGCTACGAACCGCAGTCCGGTGCGGTATCCCGGCTGGTCGACACGTTGAGCGTGTCGACCGTCGACGGGGATACGGTCGTGAGGATGTCCCGACGAGTCCCGGCCAACGCGCCGATCCCGACCCCGGAGCGGTTGGCCGATTTCCGCAGCGAACTCGGCAGTATCGCCCCGGCCAGCGCGTTGGACGAGTTGACCGTACAGAACGGTCAACTCATCGCCGCGCTCGACGAGGTACGCAGCCAACGCGACGAGCTGGCGGTGCTCAACGAGGAACTGGCCGAGACCAACCGTGGTGTGCTGGCGCTCTACAACCAGCTCACCGAGGAGCTGGAGGAGACCAACCGGGGGGTCGTCGCCCTCTACGCCGAGCTGGACGAGAAGTCGGCCCAACTGCGGGCGGCGAGCGAGTCGAAGAGCCGGTTCCTCGCCAACGTGAGCCACGAGCTGCGCGCCCCGGTCACCGCGATCATCGGGTTGGGGCGGCTGCTCACCGACTCCGCGTCCGACCCGCTCACCGACGAGCAGGGCCGGCAGGTCGACCTGATCCGGTCGTCGGCGGCGGACCTGCTCAATCTGGTCAACGAGCTGCTGGACCTGGCCAAGGCGGAATCCGGGCGGATCGAGCTGGACCTGTCGGACGTCGACCTGCGCCCGGTCTTCGGTCAACTGCGGGGCACACTGCGCGCGCTGGCCACCCGTCCGGAGGTGGAGTTGGTGGTGGAGGAGCCGAACGCCCCGGCCCTGCTGCGCACCGACGAGGTGCTGCTCGGTCAGGTGCTGCGCAATCTGCTGCACAACGGGTTGAAGTTCACCGAACGCGGCGAGGTGCGACTGCGCGCCCACCGGCAGGGCGACCGGTGGACCTTCGAGGTCAGCGACACCGGGCCGGGCATCGCCCCCGAGCTGCACGACCGGATCTTCGAGGAGTTCTACCAGGTGCCGGGCGCCACCCGGGTCGGCGGCACCGGCCTCGGCCTGCCGTACGCCCGACGGTTGGTGACGCTGCTCGGCGGCACGCTGGAGTTGACCAGCGAGCCCGGTCGGGGCAGCACATTCCACGTCTCGCTACCCGTTGGCGGAGTGTGACGGCGTGGACGGCATGCCGACGACCGTCCTGGTGGTCGATGACAGTCGTACCAAGCGCTACCTGCTGGTCAGTTGGCTGACCCGGGCCGGTTTCACAGTGCTGGAGGCCGAGAACGGCACCGAGGCGTTGGCGCGGGTCGAGGTGGACCGGATCGACCTCGTCGTCCTCGACGTCCGCCTGCCCGACCTCAGCGGCTACGAGGTCTGCGAACAGATCAAGGCCCGTCACCCGGCGATGCCGGTGATCCACGTGTCGGCGCACGCCGTGGACGTGGCCGACCGGGCCCAGGGGCTGACCCGGGGCGCGGACGCGTACCTGACCGAGCCGATCGAGCCGGAAGAGTTGATCGCCACCACCCGGGCGGTCCTGCGCTACTACCAGGCCCGGCAACGCGCCGAACTGCTCGCCGAGCGGCTGCTCGGCCTGGCCGACACGACGGTGGCGGTGCACGCCGCGCCGACCTTCGCGCGCCTGTTGGAGGCCGCCGCCGAGGGTGCCGCGCAGATCTTCAAGAGCCCGGCGGCGGTGATCGCCGAGACGTTCGACGGGGACTGTCTCGCCGGGATCTGCGCCGGCCCCGGCGCCCCGGCCTCGGTGGTGCCGTGGGTCGTCGACGACACCGGTGTGCCGACCGGCTCCACCGTCCGGGTGGAGGCTCCGGCGGACTGGGCGCTGGTCGACTGGCCGGCGGGCGACACGGTGACCGTCGCCGCCGCGAAGCTGCGCGAGGACCGGGCCCCGCTCTACGTGGTGGTTCCGACCGCCACCCAGACCGCTCGGACCCCGGTGCTCGTGCAGCTCGCGCAGGCGGTGGCCGCCGCCGTGGAGGGGCAGCGGTCGTTCGACGAGGAGCACCGGATCGCGGTGACCCTCCAGCGCAGCCTGCTCCCGCGCGGCCTGCCCGACGTGGCCGGGCTGGATCTCGCGGTGCGCTACGAGCCGGCCAGCGCCCAGACCGAGGTGGGCGGCGACTTCTACGAGCTGGTGATGCTCGACGGCCACCTGCTGCTGGCGATCGGGGACGTGGCCGGTCACTCGCTGCACGCGGCGACCGTGATGGCCGAGCTGCGGCACGCGGTGCGGGCGTACGCGGTCGAGGGGCACCAGCCCGGCGAGATCCTGCACCGGGTCAACGAGCTGATGCGCACACTGCTGCCGAACGAGCTGGCCACCCTCTGCGTACTGCTGCTGCACCCGCCGACCGGCCGGGTCCGGCTGGCCAGCGCCGGGCACCTCCCGCCGGTGCTCAGCATGGACGGCAAGGTCGAGTTCGTGCAGCACTCCGCACCGCTGCTCGGCGTCCGGGCGCCTCGCCCGCCCGACCTGGAGTTCGTGCTGCCGGCCGGGGCGACGCTGGTGTTCTACACCGACGGGCTGATCGAGCGGCGGGACGCGACGATCGACGAGGGGATGGCCGCGGTCGCCGCGATCTCCACCACCGTTGACGACGACCTGGACCGCTTCTGCGCCCGCCTGCTGGTGGAGTTGGCCCCGCCGGAGATCCAGGACGACGTGGCCGTCGTCGTCCTGCGCCGCCGCTGACCGTCAGCGCATCGACCGGGCGTACGCGGCGGGGGACACCCCGGCCACCGTGGTGAAGTCACGCACCAGGTGGGCCTGGTCGCTGTAGCCGAGGTCGGCGGCGAGGTCCGCCCAGCTCGGTGGCGTGCCGGCAGCCTGTTCGACGGCCTCCTGGAGCCGGTAGCGGCGGATCACCCACTTCGGCCCGACCCCCACGTACTCCAGGAAGAGCCGCTGCAACCGGCGGACCGGAACGTCGTGCCGCGCGGCGAGGTCGTCGACCCGCCGCACCGTCCGGTCGGTGCGGACGGCCTCGGCCAACGCGATGGCCTGCTCGGCCGCCGGGTCCGGTGTCGGCCCCCAGGCGGTGAGCAGGCCGTCCAGGGCGGCGCAACGCTCGTCGTCGGTGCCCGCGCAGACCGCGCCGGGCGGCATCGTCAGCCGCCCGGTGGGCAGCGGCACCCGCCGGCCGGTCAGTTCGCTCACGGGCCGTCGCCAGAACGTCTGGAAACCGCCGGGTCGGAACTGCACACCGCAGACCCGGCCGGTGCCGGTCAGCGTGACCCGGAACAGGTCGAGGCCCACGCCGGCGACCTCGCCGGACTCGGGCCCGTCACCGTCCTGCCGGAACACCACGTTGACCGCCGGGTGTGGCACGACCCGCTGCTCGAACGGTGTGCGCAACGCCCAGTCGATCAACCAGTAGTGCTCGACCCAGTGGCGTAGCGGCTTTGCCGGCAGGTGCCGTCGGAAGCGCACCTCGCGCAGCATGCGCGCGGGGTCGAGAATGCCCCGGCTGTCGCCACGCGGTCGCTGTCGCATTTGTTCAAGACCACCTTCATACGCTGGCCCTATGACCACTCAGACTAGCGATCTGCTGGCGGCTGCCGCGCCGCGAACCGTCGATGTGGTGCGGGGCATCACCGACGACCAGCTCGACCTGCCCACACCCTGCCGCGACTACCTGGTGCGGGACCTGCTCAACCACCTCTTCGAGGTGGTGGTCAACTTCCAGGGGCTGGCCGCGAAACAACCGGTGGAGTGGGCCGAGAAGCCCGACCACCTCGGTGACGGCTGGCGGGACCGGTTCGAGGTGGAGACCGATCGGTTGGTCGCGGCATGGTCGGATCCGTCCACCCTGGAGGGTGTGTCGCCGGGCATGGGCATGCCGCAGGCCGTCGTCGGCGGGATGGCCCTGCTGGACCTGACCGTGCACGGCTGGGACCTCGCCGTCGCCACCGGCCAGTCGTACCAGCCTGCCCCGGAGGCGGTGGCCGAGCTGCACGGCCTCGTCGAGCAGTTGGCCCCCACCGCCCGCAAGATGGGCGTCTTCGCCGACCCGGTACCCCACCCCACCCCGACCGACCACCCCGACCTGGCCCACCTCCTGACCCAGACCGGCCGCACCCCCACCTGGCCCACCCCAACCCCCTGAAAGCCCCCCACCCCCACCCCTCGTTCCGGTGATCAAGAGGTTTGCGTCAGATTGCGGCGCGTTCTTGACGCAAACCTCTTGATCACCGAGGGCCGAGGGGCGAGGGCCGGGCGTGGGGGCGGGGGTGGGGTTGTTGACTTGGGTATTCGCTGGGTGAATAGTGGGTGGCGTGTCTACGCCGCATGTTCTGCTCGGGTTGTTGGCTGCCGGCAGCCGGCACGGTTACGAGCTGAAGCGTGCGCATGACGAGCGGCTGCCGAGGGCCCGGCCGTTGGCCTTCGGGCAGGTCTACGCCACCCTGGGCCGCCTCGAACGGGACGGCCTGGTGGCCGCCGCCGGGCAGGACCGCGCGGGCGGGCCGGATCGCACGGCCTACGCGCTGACGGACCAGGGCCGGGCCACCCTGGACCAGTGGCTCACCACTGTGGAACCACCCATGCCGTACGTGGCCAGCACGCTCTTCGCCAAGGTCGTGGTGGCGCTCCTGGTCGCCGACGTCGACCGGGCCCGGTCCTACCTGATCGCCCAGCGCGCCGCGCACACCGCACGTCTGCGTGAGCTGACGACGGTGAAGGCCGACCCGGCCGCCACCCTCAGCGATGTGGTCGCCGCCGACTTCGCGATCTCCCATCTCGACGCGGACCTGCGGTGGTTGCACACCACCCTGGGCCGGGTCGCCGACTGGCACCGGGAGGTGCACCCGTGACGGAACTCCAGGCTCGCGGCGTGGTTCGGGCGTACGGCCCGACACCCGCGCTACGCGGTGTGACGCTCGACGTGGCCGAGGGCGAGATCGTCGCCGTCACCGGCCCGAGCGGCTGCGGTAAGTCGACCCTGCTGCACTGTCTGGCCGGGATCCTCCGCCCGGACGCGGGCGAGGTGACCTGGCGTGGGCAGCGCATCGACACCTGGTCGGAGGCGGCCCGGTCTCGGTTGCGGCGCACCGAGTTCGGGGTGCTGTTCCAGTTCGGCCAACTGGTGGCCGAGTTGACGGCGGCGGAGAACGTCGCCCTTCCCCTGCTCCTCGCCGGCACGGGGCGGCGAGAGGCACGGACGGCGGCACTCACCTGGCTGGAACGGTTCGGGGTGCCCGAGGTGGCTGATGTCCGGCCGGGTGAGATGTCCGGCGGTCAACAGCAGCGCTGCGCCACGGCACGGGCGCTGGTGACCGAGCCTCGGGTGCTGTTCGCGGACGAGCCGACCGGGGCACTGGACACGCTCACCGGCGAGCAGGTCCTCACCCAACTGGTCCGGCTCGCCCGTGAGCAGCGCACCTCCGTCGTGCTGGTCACCCACGAGCCGCGGATCGCCGCGTACGCCGATCGGGAGATCGTGCTGCGTGACGGCCTGGTCGACCACACCGGCCTGGGGCTCGACGTGCCGATGGTCGGCGGCGCCCGGTGAGACCGGCGACGCTGGTCCGCCTCGCGCTCGCCGGGAGCCGCACCGACGTCGCCCGGGTGGTGCTGACCGCCCTCAGCGCCCTGCTGGCGACCCTGGCCGGGCTCGCGGCGCTGACCGTGCTGGCCATCCCCACGCCGCTGGCGACGGACGAGAACCCGAACAGGTGGTCCGAGCAGTACCACAACGCGCTGCTCGAACAGCCGGGGCTGCGCGGCGGGACGGCGTTCGCGCTGCTCATGCTGATGGTTCCGGTGCTGGCGCTGGCCGGTCAGTGTGCCCGGCTCGGCGCACCGGCGCGGGACCGGCGGTTGGCCGCGATCCGACTCGCCGGGGCCACACCCGGTCAGGTCACCAGGCTGGCCGTGCTGGAGACCGGCCTGGCCGCCCTGCTCGGCACGCTCGCCGGGCTGGGTGTCCACCTGGTCGGCCGCGAGCTGCTGCACCGGCCGGACGCGCGAGGCCAACTGGCCCTGCCGACCGACGTGATGCCGTCGCCCGGGGCGGTGGCCGCCGTGGTGCTCGGTCTGCCGGTCGTCGCAGCGCTGGCCACCGTGCTGATGCTGCGTACGGTCACCACCACCCCGCTCGGGGTGAGCCGTAAGGCGGCCCGCGAACGCGGCCCCCGGCCGTGGGCGGGTTACCTGATCGGGCTCGGTGTGGTGTCGTTCGCGGCGGTCCGCCCGGTGTACGACCGGTTCGGCGACAACACCGCGATGCTCAGCCGGCTGGTGCCGCTGATGTTCGCGGTGAGTGCCCTCGCGGCGATGATCGGAGTGGTGATCGGCACCGGCTGGATCTCGTACCACTGCGGGAAGCTGATGCGGCGATACGCCCGTCGGCCCCCGGCCCTGCTCGCGGCGGGCCGGTTGATGGCCGACCCGTGGGCCGGCAGCCGCACGTTCGCGGCGCTGCTCGCTGCCCTGATCTTCGGCGGGGGTGCGGCCGCTCAGCGCGCCTACTTCGCCACCCAGGACCAAGTCGACCGGGAGCAGAGCCGGCTCGTCGGCGGGGCCCAGGTCCGCGACTCGTTCTACCTGTCCACGATGGATCTGGTCGACGCCGCGGTGGCGGTGGCCGTCCTGATCGCGGCGGGCGGGCTGATCGTCGCGCTGGTCGAGGGGATCGTCGCCCGGCGGCGGGCGTACGCCGCGTTGGTCGCCACCGGTGTGCCCCGCGCGGCGCTGAGCCGTTCGGTGGCCTGGCAGGCGTTGGCGCCGGCCGTGCCGGCGATCCTGCTCGCGCTCACCGTGGGCACCCTGCTCGGCCGAGGGCTGGTCACGGAGGTGTCCGCAGGAGGCGGGTCGGAAATGATCTGTGAGGCCACCGCGGCGCTCTGTGCCGACCCGGCCACCAGCGGGCAATACACCCGGATCGTGCACTTCCCCGAAGTTCAGCGAACCGTTCCCGTACCCCTGGAGCACCTGGCCTGGCTCGGCGCTGGTGGGCTGGTCGCGGTGCTGGTGACGGTCGGTGTCGGCCTGCTCTTCCTGCGCGCCAGCACGGCGGTGGACGAGCTGCGCACGACCTGAGCGATCCGCGCGGGCAGGTCAGGCGGTGAGCAGGCCGGAGGAGAGCGCGATGAGCGCCCCGACCACGGCCGAGCAGCAGCAGACGATGAGGCCGGCGACGATCGCGAGGATCAGCCAGACTCGACGATCCCGCGCCACCGCCGCCAGGCTCGGGCGGCCGGTGCCCTCGCCGGTTCCGCCGTCACCATCAGTAGCCGTCACTCCGGAAGTGTAGGCCCGACCTTCGTGTCGAAGGACGTCGGCGGGCCGCGCGGTGACTCCCGCACGACGGCCGACGCCACCTCGGCGAGGTGGCGCCATCCGGTCGCCCTGACACCCAGGCACCGGCGACCTGGGGTCGGTCAGGGCCCGGGTGGTGGTCCCCTCGACGGGAACCACCACCACGATCGAGCGCGGGTCAGGCGCGGCCGATCCGGTCCAGGATCCAGGCGTTGATGAACGCCTCCTCGCGCCAGGCGTCGTAGCGACCACTCGGACCGCCGTGCCCGGCACCCATCTCGGTTTTGAGCAGGTAGTCACCGTTCGGTGCGACAGCGCGCAGCCGGGCGATCCACTTCGCCGGCTCCGAGTAGAGCACTCGAGTGTCGTTGAGGCTGGTCACCGCGAGGATCGCCGGGTAGTCGACGGCGGTCACGTTCTCGTACGGCGTGTAGGACTTCATGTACGCGTACACCTCGGGATCCTCCAGCGGGTTGCCCCACTCCTCCCACTCGGTGACGGTCAGCGGCAGCGACGGGTCGAGGATCGACGTGAGCGCGTCCACGAACGGCACCTGCGCCACGATGCCGGTGAACGCGTCCGGCGCGAGGTTGGCGACAGCGCCCATCAGCAGGCCGCCGGCCGAGGCGCCCCGGGCCACCAGCCGGTCACTGGCCGTCCAGCCGGCCTTGACCAGGTGTCGGGCGCAGGCGACGAAGTCGGTGAAGGTGTTCTTCTTGGCCAGCAGCTTGCCCTGGTCGTACCAGCGCCGACCCAGCTCACCACCGCCTCGGGTGTGTGCCACGGCGAAGACCACGCCCCGGTCCAGCAGGGACAGTCGGGCCACCGAGAACCACGGGTCCATGCTGGCCTCGTACGAGCCGTAGCCGTACAGCTCGCAGGGTGCCGAGCCGTCCCGGGGCGTGCCGACGCGGCAGACCAGCGAGATCGGCACTCGGGTGCCGTCGTCGGCGAGTGCCCAGTCGCGGTGCTGCTCGTACTCGGCGGGGTCGTACGGCCGGCCGTCCGGGCCGGGCAGCACCGGCTTCTGCTTCCGCAGCACCATCTGCCTGGTGACCAGGTCGTAGTCGTACACCGAGTCGGGGGTGACCAGGGAGGAGTAGCGCAGGCGGACCTGCCCGGTGCGGTACTCCGGGTTGGCGTCCAGCCCGACGCTGTAGAGCGGCTCCGGGAAGTCGATGTCGTACGAGTCGTCGCTGCCGACCGGCAGGACCCGCAGCCCGGTGAGGCCGTCGGTGCGCAGCGACACCACCAGGTGGTTGGCGAAGGCGTCCACGGACTCCAACCGGGTGCCGGGGGAGTGCTCGATCACCGGCACCCAGTCGCCCGGTGTGTCCGCCGAGGTGAACGCCAGCGCGAAGTCCTCCGCGCCGTCGTTGTGCAGGATGAGGAAGCGGTGCCCGTGGTGCTCCACCGCGTACTCGACGCCCTGGCGTCGGGGGGCGATCACCGCGGGCGCGCCGGCCGGGTTGCCGGCGGGGATCACCAGCACCTCACTGGTCACCTTGCTGTGGATGTCGATCAGGATGAACTTCTCCGAGCGGGTCAGCTCCACGCCGACCCAGAACCGCTCGTCGTCCTCCTGGTGGACCACCACGTCGTCGGCGGCGGCCGAGCCGATGGTGTGCCGCCACACCCGGTTCGGCCGCCAGGCGTCGTCCACCGTCACGTAGAAGAGCACCGACGCGTCGGACGACCAGGCGGTGCCGTAGAAGGTGTCGGGCACCTCGTCGGGCAGCAGCTCGCCGGTGGTCAGGTCCTTCACGCGCAGGGTGAACCGCTCGTCGCCGGAGAAGTCGGTGGAGTAGGCCAGCCAACGGCCGTCCGGGCTGACGTCGAACGCGCCCAGCGAGAAGAAGTCGTGCCCCTCGGCCAGCAGGTTGCCGTCGAGCAGCACCTCCTCACCGTCGAGCGGGGCACCGTCGGCGCTGACCGGCGGGTCGGTCTCACCGTCGCGGACCGCGCGGCGGCAGTGCACCCCGTACTGCTGCCCCTCGACCGTCCGGGTGTAGTACCAGTGCCCGCCCTTGCGGGTCGGCACGGACAGGTCGGTCTCCCTGGTCCGCTGGCGGGTCTCTTCGAACAACGCGGCGCGTAGCTCGGCCAGGTGCGCCGTGCGCGTGTCGGTGTACGCGTTCTCGGCGGTCAGGTAGGCGATTGTCTCCGGATCGTCCTTGGCGGCGAGCCAGGCGTACTCGTCGATGACGGTGTCGCCGTGGTGGGTGCGCTCGCTGGGCACCCGCTTCGCCGCGGGCGGGGCAGTCTCGGTGGTCACGGCGGCCACGTTACCGGCCGGTGCCCGATGTGCGCCGGACCAGCGGCATCCTGATAGTCGTCACCACGTCTTTCGAACACATGTACGATAACCGCCATGGCGGCAGCAGCGAGTTCCCTCGGCCGGTCCGGAGCCCTCGAGATCACCCGACGATTGGCGGCCATCTGTGGCCCACCGTTCTCTCGGCTGGGCGGGCCGGCCGACGAGGTGGCCGGCCGTCCGGCGCGTTGGGTGGCCGTGCCGGGCGGTCCGCACGCCGCTGCCGAGGTGCTGCGGCTGGCCGCCACGCACGACCTGGCGGTGGTGCCCAGGGGCGCCGGCACCAAGATCGACTGGGGCGCCACGCCGGTGCAGGTGGACATCCTGCTCGACACCGGTCGACTGGCCGGCATCGGTCACGAGCCGGTCGGCGCGCTGGTGGCCGAGGTGGGCGCCGGCACCCCGTTGCGGGCGGTGCAGGCCACCCTGGAGCGCACCGGCCAGCGACTGGCGATGGACGCCCCGTCGCCGGGTGCGACGGTGGGCGGGGTGCTCGCCGCGGGCGAGGCGGGCCCGATCAGCCACCGCCACGGCAGCCCGTGCGACCAACTGCTCGGCGTCCGTTACCTCGCCGCCGACGGCGAGCTGGTGAGTGCCGGGGGTGGTGCGCCCGGTCTCGACCTGGCCCGGCTGCTCTGCGGCTCGCAGGGGGCGCTCGGTGTGCTGGTCTCGGCGAGCCTGCGGGTGCAGCCGGTTCCGGCGAGCCGACTGTGGGTGTCCCGTCCGGTGTGGACGCCGTTGGAGGTGCACGACCTGGTCCGGACGATCCTGGCCGCCCGACTGGAGCCGGCCGCCATCGAGCTGGACCTGCCCGGGGGCCTGCCCCGGCCGCGCGCGGCGTACCCGCCGGGCCACCCGGCGGCCACCGCCCGGGAGCGCCATCCGTCGATGTCCGGCCGGGCCGGAGCGCCGTCGCGGGCGGGCAGCCTGGTGGTGCTGTTGGAGGGCGGCCCCTCCGACGTCACCGAACGCGCCGAGCGCCTGGTCGGCCTGCTGCACGGGGAGGCCACGATCGCCCACTCCGCGCCCACGTGGTGGCGTCGATACCCGTTCGCGCCCGGCGACACCGCACTGCGCCTGGAGGTGCCGATCGGCGACCTGCACGCCGCCGTCTACGCGTTGCGCGACGCGGCCGGCGCGCCGGTGCCGGTGCGTGGCTCCGCCGGGCTGGGCGTGGTGCACGCGGCACTGCCCGGAGCCCTGGCCCCCGACCGGGTGGCGTCGATCCTGGCGGCCGTCCGAGGAGTGCTGCTGGCCCGGCAGGGCCGCTGCGTGGTGGTCTCCGCCCCGACGGCGGTCCGCCGCGCCGTCGACCTCTGGGGCGAGCTGGCCGGCCTGACCCGGCTGCGGGCGGCCAAGGAGCACCTCGATCCGGAACACCGGCTCGCGCCCGGGCGCCTCCCGGGCGGTCTGTGACCGGTCAGTCCCTCCACCAGGTGTGCAGGTCGGCTCAGGCTGCGGCGGGTCAGGTGGCGTCGTTGCGGAGCACCAGGACGGCGATGTCGTCCCGGGGCGGCTCGACCGAGAAGTTGATCGCGGCGGAGCGCAGCCTGGCGGCCACCACGTCGGCCGAATATCCCGCCAGGGGCGCTGCCGCACCCCGCAGGCGTTCGGTGCCGAACAACTCCCGGCCCCGCCGCCGCTCGGTGACGCCGTCGGTGTAGAAGATCAGCGAGTCGCCGGGCGCGAGGGTGATGTCCGCCGTCGGTGAGGTGATCGTGTCGAGGAGGCCGAGGGCGGTGCCGCCGGTGCCGACGAACCCCGCGCCGCCCGTGGCGGACAGCAGCACCGGTCGGTCGTGCCCGGCCAGGTGCAGTGACACGTCGAGCCCGTCGCCCTCGCCGGGCCCGACCGCCGCCAGCGCCAACGTGCAGTACCGCCCGCCGCCCCGCTCGACGAGCGTCTCGTTGAGCCGTGCCAACACCTCCGGCAACGGTTTACCGTCACCGACCAGAACCCGGATCACATCGCGGACCAACCCGGTCACCGCGGCGGCCTGGACGCCCTTGCCCGAAACGTCACCGATCACCACCAGCCACCGTCTGTCGGGCAGCGGCACCACGTCGTAGAAGTCGCCCCCCACCTCGGCGTCGTCGCCGGTCGGCACGTACTCGGCGGCGAAACCGATGCCGTCCACGACGGGAAGCGTCGGAGGCAGGAGGGACTGCTGGAGTGTCTGCGCCACCCGACGGCGCTCGGCGTGGATCCGCGCGTTCTCGATCGCCAACGCGGCCCGCCGGGCCACGTCCTCCAACACGGCCACCTCGTCCGGATCGTGCCGGTGGCGCTGGTGCCGCCCCACCGCCAGGGTGCCGAGCCGCTGCCCACGGGCGATCAGTGGGACCGCGAAACCCTCCATCGGCCCGCCCAGGGGGATCTGCGCCGCGCTGCGCGACGCCTCGCGCAGGCGGGCCTGGATCGAATCCGGCCCGGTCTCCGCCAACACCTTGTGCAGTTGCGGAAGCGTCGACTCGTCGGCGTGGCTGGCCGCCGCCAGCCGCAGCCGACCCCACTCGTCGGTGGTGTGCACCGCGCACCACTGGCCCAGCCGCGGCACCACCAACTGCGGCACCAGCGCCATGGTCAGGTCGACGTCCAACGACTGGGCGAGCAGTTCACTCGCCTCGGCCAGGAACGTCAGCCACACCTGTCGACGGACGTCGGCGCGGCGCAGTCGGTCGTTCTCCAGGTGCAGCGACAGACGCTCGGCGGTCAGTACCGCCAACGGCCGGGCGTACGCCGACGGCGCGGCGTCCAACTCCAGCTCCCCGGCGTACGGGCGGTGCACCGTCAACGGCACCCGGAGCAGCTCACTGTCGGGGCGGGGTGGTCGACCGAAGCGGGCCAACACCTGCCGCCCCTGCCCGTCGCCCCGGTCCAGGCGGATCGTGCCGCCGGCTGCGCCGACCATCTCGGCGACCCGGCTGAGGAGGCTGGTGGCGAAGTCGGGCAGAGGGTCGTCCGCGTACAGGTCGGGCGCGGTCTGCATGAGTTCGCTCATCGCGCTGGCGCTCGGCGCGGACTTCTCCGTGGTCGTACCGGGGCCGGCGCTGGTCGGTGCCGACGCGCCACCGGCGACGTCCTCGGCCGACGACTCGACGCCGGGGCGGTCCAGCCGGAACCAGACGCCCTTCCCGGTGGGCAGGTAGGTCGTGCCCCAGCGGCTGGCGAAGTGGTCGACCAGCAGGAGGCCGCGACCCCGCTCGGAGACCTCGTTGATCTCGGCGGAGTCGTTGCGGGTGCCGACGGTCAGCTCGTCGCCGGAGCCGGGGGCGAAGTCGAGGACGGTGACGGTCAGCCCGATCTCGTCGGCGACGACCTCGATGTCCAACTCGGTGCGGGCGTGCTCCACGGCGTTCGTGGTCAGCTCGGTGGTGAGCAGCAGTGCCTCGTTGACCAACTCGTCCAGGTGTGACTCGGTCAACACCGAACGGACCACGGCGCGGGCGGCGGCCGGGGTACGGCGATCCGCGGGCAGCCGGACACGCCGGACCGCCCCGTCCCGGGCTCCGTTCGTCGCCGTCCCCGCCTCGGCTGACACCCCCGTATCCTCTACCGTCCCCCTGCCGGGTGCCAAGCCGATCACCCTCGCGAGCCTTGCGCGGGCCAAGAGAGCAACCGAGCCGTGTCCGGACTGCGCCTCGGCGTGAGCGCCCGTACGGAACAGGCATTCCGGGCCCGTCGGTCACCTCTGCGAGGTCTGCGGTGGGCCGTGCCCGATCCAGCGTCGTCGAGGCGGTCCCGATGGCGATCCCGGCCACCTGGCGGGTCGCGCACCCTGGCACTACGGCTCGCGCGGGCACAATATGGGGTGCCGGTGTGTCCGCACGGACCGGTGCCCCCGAGTTGAGCGAGGAATGATGACCACGGCGAAGCAGTCGGTGGCGGATCCGTCCGCGCCCGACCACGAGGCGCTCCTCGGTGAGTTGACCGAGGCACTGCGACGGATCGGTCGCGGCGACCTGAAGGTCCGGCTTCCCCGCCGCGCCGGCGCGGCCGGTGAGGTGGCGGACGCCTTCAACGAGGTGGTCTCGCTCCAGGAGCGGCAGTACCTGGACCTGCGGCGGATCAGCCGCATCGTCGGTCGCGACGGCCGGCTCACCGAGCGGCTCGACGACGAAGGGCTGGACGGATCCTGGGCGGAGGGGCAGCGGGCGATCAACTCGCTGATCGACGACCTGGGCCGACCGACCACCGAGATCGCCCGGGTCATCGTGGCGGTGGCCGACGGCGACCTGTCGCAGCACATGGCGTTGGAGATCGACGGTCGGCCGCTGCGCGGTGAGTACCTGCGCATCGGGCGCACCGTGAACACGATGGTCGACCAGTTGTCCTCGTTCTCCAATGAGGTGACCCGGGTGGCCCGTGAGGTGGGCACCGAGGGCAAGCTGGGCGGTCAGGCGGACGTGCGGGGTGTCGCCGGCACCTGGAAGGACCTCACCGACTCGGTGAACACCATGGCGTCGAACCTGACCGGCCAGGTGCGGTCGATCTCGCAGGTGGCGACGGCGGTGGCCAAGGGCGACCTGTCGCAGAAGATCACTGTCGGCGCGCGCGGCGAGGTGGCCGAGCTGGCCGCCACGATGAACTACCTCACCGACACGCTGCGGCTGTTCGCCGAGCAGGTGACCCGGGTGGCCCGCGAGGTGGGCACCGAGGGCAAGCTCGGTGGTCAGGCCGAGGTGCCGAACGTGGCGGGCACCTGGAAGGACCTGACCGACAGCGTCAACTCGATGGCGTCGAACCTGACCGCCCAGGTCCGCAACATCGCGCAGGTCTCGACGGCGGTGGCGCGCGGTGACCTGTCGCAGAAGATCACCGTGGCGGCGCAGGGCGAGATCCTGGAGCTGAAGGACACCGTCAACACGATGGTGGACCAGTTGTCGTCGTTCGCCGACGAGGTGACCCGGGTCGCGCGTGAGGTGGGCATCGAGGGCAAGCTGGGCGGTCAGGCTCAGGTGCGGGGCGTGTCCGGCACCTGGCGGGACCTCACCGAGAACGTCAACCAGCTCGCCGGCAACCTGACCAGCCAGGTCCGCAACATCTCCCAGGTCTCCACGGCGGTGGCGAAGGGTGACCTGTCGCAGAAGATCACGGTGGATGCCCAGGGCGAGATCCTGGAGTTGAAGAACACCGTCAACACGATGGTGGACCAGTTGTCGTCGTTCGCCGACGAGGTGACCCGGGTGGCCCGTGAGGTGGGCACCGAGGGCAACCTGGGCGGGCAGGCGCAGGTCAAGGGCGTCAGCGGTACGTGGCGCGACCTCACCGACAACGTGAACTCGATGGCGTCGAACCTGACCAGTCAGGTCCGCAACATCGCGTCGGTGACCACGGCGGTGGCGAAGGGTGACCTGTCGCAGAAGATCACGGTGGACGCGCGGGGCGAGATCCTGGAGCTGAAGTCGACCGTCAACACGATGGTGGACCAGTTGTCGTCGTTCGCCGACGAGGTGACCCGGGTGGCCCGCGAGGTGGGCACCGAGGGCAAGCTGGGTGGTCAGGCCCAGGTGCGCGGTGTCGCCGGCACGTGGCGGGACCTGACCGACAACGTGAACTCGATGGCGTCGAACCTGACCGCCCAGGTCCGCAACATCGCCCAGGTCTCCACCGCGGTCGCCAAGGGTGACCTGTCGCAGAAGATCACGGTGGACGCGCGGGGCGAGATCCTGGAGCTGAAGTCGACCGTCAACACGATGGTGGACCAGTTGTCGTCGTTCGCCGACGAGGTGACCCGGGTGGCCCGCGAGGTGGGCACCGAGGGCAAGCTGGGTGGCCAGGCGCAGGTGAAGGGCGTTTCCGGCACCTGGCGGGACCTGACCGACAACGTGAACTCGATGGCGTCGAACCTGACCAGTCAGGTCCGCAACATCGCGTCGGTGACCACGGCGGTGGCGAAGGGCGACCTGAGCCAGAAGATCACGGTGGATGCGCAGGGCGAGATCCTGGAGCTGAAGTCCACTGTCAACACGATGGTCGACCAGTTGTCGTCGTTCGCCGACGAGGTGACCCGGGTGGCCCGCGAGGTCGGCATCGAGGGCAAGCTGGGCGGTCAGGCGCAGGTCAAGGGCGTCTCCGGCACCTGGCGGGACCTCACCGAGAACGTCAACCAGCTCGCCTCGACGTTGACCACGCAGCTGCGGGCCATCGCCCAGGTGTCCACCTCGGTGACCAGGGGTGACCTGACCCAGCGGATCGCGGTCAAGGCGCAGGGCGAGGTCGCCGAGCTGAAGGACAACATCAACCAGATGATCGTCACCCTCCGGGAGACGACCAAGAAGAACGCCGAGCAGGGCTGGCTGGACTCCAACCTGGCCCGCATCGGTGGCCTGTTGCAGGGCCAGCGCGACCTCGGCGAGGTCTGCCGCATGATCATGACGGAGGTGACGCCGCTGGTCGACGCCCAGCTCGGCGCCTTCTTCCTGGCCGACGACACCGACGGCAGCATGCGGCTGCGGCTGACCTCCTCCTACGGGTACGTGGCGCGGGGCACCGACGTCACCTTCGGGCCGGGTGAGGGGCTGGTCGGGCAGACCGCGTTGTCCCGCCGCACGATCCGGGTCAGCGCCTCCCCGAACAGCCGGCTCACCCTGCGGTCCGGTCTGGCCGAGACACCTCCGTCGGACCTGGTGGTGCTCCCCGTGCTGTTCGAGGGCGAGCTGCTCGGGGTGATCGAGTTCGCCAGCGTGTCGGCGTTCTCCGAGCTGCACCTCGCGTTCCTGGAGCGGTTGGTGCTCACCATCGGCATCGCCGTCAACACCATCCAGGCCAACCGGCGTACGGAGGAGTTGCTGGCCCAGTCGCAGCGCCTGGCGCACGAGATGCAGGAGCAGTCGGCGGAGTTGCAGCGCACCAACGCCGAGCTGGAGGAGAAGGCCACTCTGCTGTCCGAGCAGAAGGGCAACATCGAGACGAAGAACCGGGAGATCGAGCTGGCGCGGCTGGGCCTGGAGGAGAAGGCGCAGCAGTTGACCCGGGCCTCGGCGTACAAGTCGGAGTTCCTGGCCAACATGAGCCACGAGCTGCGTACGCCGCTGAACTCGTTGCTGCTGCTGGCCCGTCTGCTCGCGGAGAACTCGGAGCAGAACCTCAGCCCGAAGCAGATCGAGTTCGCCCGGACCATCCACGGGTCCGGCTCCGACCTGCTGCGCCTGATCGATGACATCCTCGACCTGTCCAAGATCGAGGCGGGTCGGATGGACGTCGAGCCGACCGAGATCCGCTTCACCGAACTGCGCGGCTTCGTCGAGCAGGCGTTCGCGCCGCAGGCCGAGGAGAAGAACCTGGACTTCCAGGTGCGGGTGAGCAAGGATCTGCCGCCGGCGCTGGTGACGGACGCGCAGCGGTTGCAGCAGATCCTGCGCAACCTGCTCTCCAACGCGGTGAAGTTCACCGACAACGGCGCGGTGACGCTGCGGATCGCTCCGGCGGCGGAGAACGCGGTGTTCGACGTGCCGGCGCTGACCAACGCCCAGCAGGTGATCGCGTTCACCGTGATCGACACCGGGATCGGCATCTCCGACGACAAGTTGTCGATCATCTTCGAGGCGTTCCAGCAGGCGGACGGCACGACCAGTCGCCGCTACGGCGGCACCGGTCTGGGTCTGTCGATCAGCCGCGACCTGGCCCGGCTGATCGGCGGCACCATCACCGTGTCGTCGGCGCCCGGTCAGGGTTCGACGTTCACCCTGTTCGTGCCGCAGGTGCTGGCTCCGGACGCGGTGGTCGCGCCCCAGCCGCCGTCTCCGCAGCGCGCCGGCCTGCCGTCGTCGCTGCTCATGCCGCCGCTGGAGCTGCTGCCGGAGCGGCCGGAGGCACCGGCCACCCGTCAACTGGACGGTGCCACCGTCCTGATCGTGGACGACGACGTCCGGAACGTCTTCGCCTTGACCAGCGCGTTGGAACTGCACGGGATGACCGTGCTGTACTCGGACAACGGGGCGGACGGCGTCCGCCTGCTGGCCGAGCATCCGGAGGTGGACATCGTGCTGATGGACGCCATGATGCCCGACCAGGACGGTTACGAGACCACCCGCCAGATCCGTCGCAACCACCGCTTCGCCGACCTGCCGGTGGTCTTCCTGACCGCGAAGGCCATGCCTGGTGATCGCGAGTCGGCGCTCGCTGCCGGGGGCAGCGACTACATCACCAAGCCGGTCGACCTGGACGATCTGATCGAGTTGATGTCGTCCTGGATCAACGGCAGCCGCACCGAGGAGACTTCGTGACCCAGATGGCCAAGGCGCTGCTCGTGGACGACCGGCGGCAGAATCTGACGGCCCTGGAGGCCATCCTCCAGGGCCTGCCGGTGCAGTCCGTCGCGGTGGAGAGTGGCGAGGCGGCGCTCAAGCAACTCCTGGTGGACGACTTCGCGGTGATCCTGCTGGACGCGCAGATGCCGGACATGGACGGCTTCGAGACGGCGAGTCACATCAAGCGCCGCGAGCGGACCAGGCACGTGCCGATCATCTTCCTGACCGCTGCCGACCGGGACGCCCAGCTCGCCCTGCGGGGTTACCAGGTGGGCGCGGTGGACTACCTGACCAAGCCGTTCGACCCGTGGGTGCTCCGGGCCAAGGTGTCGGTCTTCGTCGAGCTGTGGGTGAAGACCCGGCAGTTGGCCGCCCAGTCGGACCTCGTCCGGGAGCGTGACACGCAGTGGCGGAGGCTCACCGACGCGGTCGACGAGGCGACGACACTGCTGCGCTCCGACGACGCCGAGGCCCGGGACCGCGCGGTGGAGATGTTGGAGCAGGCCCGCTGGGGCAACACCGCCTGACGCGGCGGGTGGGTCAGCCGGTGGGCTGGTCGTTGCGGATCATCAGGGCGCTGCGGAGCCCGGTGATGTCCAGGACCCGGATGAGGAAGTCGCCCACGTGGGTCAGCATCAGCAGGCTCTGGGCGTGGCTGGCCTTGCGGCTGAGCACGACGAGGGTGCCCAGGCCCTGCGAGTCGCAGAAGGTGACACCGCCGAGGTCGAGCACGATCCGCGGCGGCGGGTCGGCCAGCACCTCGTTGACGACGGTGGAGAGCTGGGCCGCCGTGAGCATGTCGATCTCACCGGCCAGGCGAAGCACAGCTTCGTCGCCCGTCCGGTGTAGCGTGATGGACAGTTCGGCACGATCCACCCGGTCAGCCTAGCGCGATCCGACCGGTCCGGCCTGTCGAGGCCGTGAACCGTCGGCGGGCAGGCCGGGAGCGCTCGCCGCCGAGGCCGGGGCCGTGGCTGTCCAGGCCGCAGGCCCTCGCCGCCCAGGCCGCGAGAGGTCGCCGCGCCAGCCGTGAGCCATCGCCGCCCAGGCGGAACGCCCGGTGTCGGCGCCGCCGACGGGCACCGGCTGTGGGTGAGCCGGGTAACCCCGTCGCGGGGTGGCTGCTGGTGAGCCGTTCGCCGCTGACACAATGGCGGCATCGTGACCGACATCTTTCCCGCCGGATCCGGCCGCTACCCAGCCGTTGCGCCGGCCTCCGAGGCCCTGTTCGACCGCGCCCGCGCCATCGTGCCGGGCGGGGTCAACTCCCCCGTGCGTGCCTTCCAGGCGGTCGGTGGTGCCCCACGCTTCATGGTCCGTGGCGAGGGCCCGTGGCTGTACGACGCCGACGGCCGCCGCTACGTCGACCTGGTCTGTTCCTGGGGACCGCTGATCCTCGGGCACGCCCACCCGGAGGTGGTGGACGCCGTGCAGGCCGCCGCCGCCCGGGGCACCAGCTTCGGCACTCCCACCCCGGGTGAGGTGGAGCTGGCCGCGGAGCTGGTCGACCGGACCCCGATGGAGCAGGTCCGCCTGGTCAACTCGGGCACCGAGGCCACCATGTCGGCGATCCGGCTGGCCCGCGGCTACACCGGCCGCTCGAAGATCGTCAAGTTCGCCGGTTGCTACCACGGGCACGTCGACGCGCTGCTCGCCGCCGCCGGGTCCGGCGTGGCCACGCTGGGTCTGCCCGACTCGCCGGGCGTGACCGGCGCGGCGGCCGGCGAGACGATCGTGCTGCCGTACAACGACATCCGCGCCGTCGAGGAGGCGTTCGCCGCCGAGGGCCCGCACATCGCGGCGGTGATCACCGAGGCGGCCGCCGGCAACATGGGGGTGGTCGCTCCCCGCGACGGCTTCAACCAGCAGCTCGCCCGGATCGCCCACGCCCACGGTGCCCTGCTCGTCGTGGACGAGGTGATGACCGGGTTCCGGGTGTCCCGCGCCGGGTGGCACGGCCTCGACGCCTCCGACGCGGACCTGTGGACGTACGGCAAGGTCATGGGTGGTGGCCTGCCCGCCGCGGCCTTCGGCGGGCGGGCGGACATCATGGCGCGACTCGCGCCGGCCGGCCCGGTCTACCAGGCCGGCACGCTCTCCGGTAACCCGCTGGCCTGCGCGGCGGGCCTGGCCACGCTGCGGCTCGCCGACGACGCGCTCTACCGCAAGCTCGACGACACGGCCGCCGTCGTGGGCAAGCTGGCCTCCGACGCGCTGGCCGCCGCCGGGGTCCCGCACCGTCTGTCGTACGCGGGCAGCATGTTCTCGATCTTCTTCACCGACGCCGACGTGGTCGACTACGACAGCGCCCGCACCCAGCAGGTGCCGGCGTTCAAGGCGTTCTTCCACGCGATGCTCGCCGCCGGCGTCTACCTGCCGCCGAGCGCGTTCGAGTCGTGGTTCGTGTCGGCGGCGCTGGACGACGCCGCTCTGGAGCACATCGCCGACGCGCTGCCGACGGCGGCGAACGCCGCGGCGGCGGCTGGTCACGGGGGGTAGTCAACGGTGAGCAAGACGGTGGTCCACGTGCTGCGGCACGGCGAGGTGCACAACCCGGATCAGATCCTCTACGGTCGGTTGCCCGGTTTCCGCCTCTCCGAGCTGGGTGTGCAGATGGCGAAGGCCGCCGCGCAGGGCCTGGCCGAGCGGGAGATCGTGCACGTGGTGGCCAGCCCGCTGGAACGCGCCCAGCAGACCGCCGAGCCGATCGCCGCCCAGTTCGGGTTGCCGGTCGGGGTGGACGAGCGGCTGATCGAGAGCGCGAACTGGTTCGAGGGCAAGAAGGTGTCCCCGGGCGACGGGTCGTTCCGTGACCCGCGCAACTGGTGGGTGCTGCGCGATCCGGTGACCCCCTCCTGGGGCGAGGCGTACCGGGTGATCGCCGAGCGGATGTTCGCCGCCGTGCAGGCCGCCCGGGTCGCCGCCGAGGGCCGCGAGGCGGTGCTGGTGTCGCACCAGCTGCCGATCTGGACCCTGCGCCGCCACGTCGAGCGCAAGCGGCTCTGGCACGACCCGCGCAAGCGTCAGTGCGGGCTGGCGAGCCTCACCTCGTTCCACTTCGACGGCGCGAAGGTGGTGGGCATCGGCTACAGCGAGCCGGCCGCGCACCTGATCGCCCTCTCCGCGACCGCCCGGACGGCCAAGGGGGCCTGATGAACGCCCGGAGGTGGACCGCCGGCCTGCTCGCGGGAGTCGCCGCGGTGGCGTTGGTCGGCTGCACGTCGTCCAAGGGGCAGGAGAAGACCTGCACGACCACCACCGACGGGATCTTCGAGTGCGCACCGGACCAGCGCTCGGCCCCTCCGAAGCTCGCCGGGGAGCTGCTGCTCGGCGGCACCTATGACGTCACCCAGGCCCGGGGCCAGGTCGTCGTGGTCAACTTCTGGGGCTCCTGGTGCGCGCCGTGTCGGGCGGAGGCGGACGACCTGGAAGCCGTCTACCAGGCCACCAAGGGCTCCGGGGTGACCTTCCTCGGCATCAACGTGCAGGATTCGCGGGACAAGGCCAAGGCGTTCGAGCAGGGGCGGGTCACCTATCCGAGCCTGTTCGACCCGGCCAGCCGCCTGGCACTCGACCTCGACATCCCGCCGAACACCGTCCCCGCGACGGTGGTGCTCGACCGGGAGGGGCGGATCGCGTCGGTGATCCGGGCCGCCGTCAAGCAGGAGGGCCTGCAACCGATCGTCGAGCGGATCGCGGCCGAGAAGCCGGCGTCGAACTGATGGGCGAGACCTTCCGGAACCTGGCCGTGAACGGGCCGTTGCTGCTCGCCATCGGCGCGGCGGCGCTCGCCGGTCTGGTCAGCTTCCTCTCCCCGTGCGTGCTCCCGCTCGTTCCGGGCTACCTGTCGTACGTCACCGGGCTGGCCGGGGCGGACCTCGAAGGTCGTCGGGCACCGGCGGACCCGGCTCCCGGCGGCGGCGTCGCGGTCCGTGAGCGGGCCGCCACGGTCGCCGTCAAGGGCCGGGTGCTCGCCGGCACGCTGCTCTTCATCGCCGGCTTCACCGTCGTCTTCGTCGCCACCGCCATCCTGTTCGCCGGCATCGGCCGGGTCTTCTTCGAGTACGAGCGGCAGCTCGAAATCGCCGTCGGCGTGCTGATCGTCGTGCTCGGGTTCGGTTACCTCGGGATGATCCCCGCCCTGCAACGGGAGTTCCGGATCTCCCGGCTGCCCTCGGCCGGGCTGCTCGGGGCACCCGTCTTCGGGGCGGTCTTCGCACTCAGTTGGGTGCCCTGCACCGGCCCGACGCTCGGCGCGGTGATGGGGATGGCGACCGCCTCCGGCCAGAGTGACCGCGCCGTGGTGCTCGCCGTGGCGTACTGCCTCGGGTTGGGGATACCGTTCGTGGTCTTCGGGCTGGGCTTCGAACGCCTGCTCGGGGTCTTCCGCGCCGTCCGGCGCAACAGCCGCTGGGTCACCCGGGTCGGCGGCGCCCTGCTCATCCTGATCGGCCTGGCGCTGGTCACCGGCGGATGGCAGAGCTTCGTGATCTGGTTGCAGACCACCGTCGGGGTGGGCGAGGTGAGCATCTGATGACGGTCGTCGACGACCGGCCGGAGACCGTGGCACCGGCACCACGCCGCCGGCCGAACCGGTTGCTGGCGCTGCTGCGTAACTCCTGGCGGCAGTTGACCAGCATGCGTACCGCCCTGATCCTGCTCTTCCTGCTCGCTGTCGCCGCCATCCCCGGCTCGGTGCTGCCGCAGCGCGGGATCAGCCCGGAGAAGGTCAACGAGTACTTCGTCGACCACCCGGACTGGGCCCCCCGACTGGACCGGATCGGCGCGTTCGAGGTCTTCGGGTCGGTCTGGTTCTCCGCGATCTACCTGCTGCTGTTCACCTCCCTGATCGGCTGCATCACGCCCCGACTGCGTGACCACATCCGGGCGTTGCGGTCCCGGCCGCCGGCCGCGCCGAAGCGGATGAGCCGGCTGCCGCAGCACACCGTGCTGCCCGCCCCGCCCGGTGGCGTGGCTGCCATCGCCGACGTGCTGCGCAAGCGCCGCTGGCGGGTGGAGGTGCGCGGCGACGAGGTCTCCGCCGAGAAGGGCTACCTCAAGGAGACCGGCAACCTGCTGTTCCACACCTCGCTCATCGCGGTGCTGATCGGCGTCGCGCTCGGCTCGTGGTACGGCTGGAGCGGTAACCGACTGCTGGTGGCGGGCGCGGACAACGCCTTCTGCAACACCCGCCAGCAGTACGCCGAGGCGAAGCTCGGCCCCCGGGTGGACAGCGCCGATCTGCCCCGCTTCTGCCTGCGGCTGGACGACTTCGAGGCCCGGTTCCTGCCGTCCGGTCAGCCGGAGTTCTTCAACGCCACGGTCACCGTCGATGGCCCGGACGAGCCGACCCGCAGCGCCGACTTCTCGGTGAACTCGCCGCTGCGTCTCGCCGACGCGAACGTCTACCTGCTCGGCCACGGCTACGCCCCGGTGATCCGCTACACCGACCGGTTCGGCAACAGCCAGGTCAGCGACGAGCCGTTCCTGACCACCGGCGACATGGGCCTGACCGGTGAGGGTCTGGCCGCGTTCCCGGACGCGAACGTCGACCCGGCCACCGGCCGGCGCAGCCCGGACGGGCAGATGGCGTTCACCGGCATCTACCTGCCCACGGCGCCCGAGCAGGGGCCGTTCGTCCGCTCGCAGTACCCGACCGAGCGCAACCCGGTGCTGAACCTGGTCGCCTACCAGGGCAACCTCGGCATGGACGCCGGCATCCCCGGCTCGGTCTACCAGCTCGACCAGCGTCAGGTGCGTGCCGGCAAGGTCAAGGAGGTCGGCACCAAGCTCCTCAAGAAGGGCGAGACCTGGACGTTGGCGGACGGCACCACCGTCGAGTTCCTGGGCACCGAGCGGTACGTCACCCTCTCCGTCCGACACGACCCCGGTGCGACGCCGCTGCTGATCAGCTGTGGCGTCCTGCTGGTCGGGCTGATGGGTTCGCTGTTCGGGCGGCGTCGCCGGGTGTTCTTCCGGGTCGTACCGGCCAACCCCGACGAAGGATCTCCGACGGGCGGTAGTAGCTTGGTGGAGGCCGGTGGGTTGCCGCGCACCGACTATCCAGGGTTCGCCGAGGAGTTCGCCCATCTCGTGGCAGCCGTCAGCGGTGACCGACGGGCCGACGACGGCGCTGACTCCGGCGACCGGGCAGGTGTGCGAGAAGGAGCCGAGTGATGTCCGCACTCTCCGACAATCTGGTCACTTTCGCGATCCTGGCGTACCTGGTCGCGATGATCGGCCACGCCGTCGAGTACGCGTTGGGCAACGCCCGTACCCGGGTCGCGGCGGCGGCTCCGATCCGCGAGCTGGTGGGTGCCGGCGGTGGTGTGGTCGCTGAGCCGCCCGCGCCCGTCCCGCCGTCGTCCGGGGCCGACCGTTCCGCCCGGCGTGCCCGCCTCGCCGGTCTGTTCGGGGTGGGCGCCACCGCAGTCGCCGCCGTGCTGCACCTGGCGGCGCTGGTCACCCGCGGCCTCGCGGCGGACCGCATGCCCTGGGGCAACATGTACGAGTTCGTGCTCACGGTGACCTTCATCGGCGTCGCGGCCTGGCTCGTGGTGCTCTGGAAGGTGCCGTCGCTCCGCAAGCTCGGGCTGTTCCTCACCCTGGTGATGGTGCTGCTGGTGGCCACCGCCGAGCTGGTCCTGTACGTGCCGATCGTGCCGCTGGTGCCGGCACTGAACTCGTACTGGTTCATCATCCACGTCTCGACGATCGTGTTCGCGTCCGGCATCTTCCTGCTCGGTGCGGTGCCGGCGGTCGGCTTCCTGATGCGCAACGGGTACGAGAAGGGCAAGCGGAGCTTCCCGTACACCCTCGCCAAGCGGTTGCCCGGCGCGGCCGGCCTGGAGCGGCTGACCTTCGCGCTGCACGCCTTCGCGTTCCCGATCTTCACCTTCGCGGTGATCGCCGGTGCCATCTGGGCCGAGGCGGCGTGGGGTCGGCCGTGGGGCTGGGACCCGAAGGAGACCTGGGCGTTCATCTCCTGGGTCGTGTACGCCGGTTACCTGCACGCCCGGGCCACGCCCAGCGTGCGACGCAACGTGGCGACCTGGCTCGCGGTGCTCGGCTTCCTCACCATGCTGATGAACCTGTTCGGCGTGAACATCTTCTTCACCGGCCTGCACTCGTACGGTGGGCTGGACTGACCTGGAAAACGGCGTGCGGGCCGGTCACGGATTCCGTCAGTGACCGGCCCGCGTCGTTGTGGCGTGCCGGATCAGCCCACCGTCACCGGGGCGACGTCGTTGCCCGGGTTGTCGTCCACCCGCGGGTAGCGCTCGAACGGCCGGACCTCGCCCGGCGTCCCGGCGAGGCTGTCGATCCGCAAATCGAACGCCGCGGTGTGGGTCAGACCGGCTGGGAACACGCCCCCCGGGCCGTTGCAGTAATAGGTCGTCGGGGCGTCTCCGGCAGACTCCTCGTCCCCGTTGAGCCAGCAGCTCGACGGGTTGCCGACCACCGTGGTGCCGACCGGGGGCACGAAGAGGAAGCTGCCGACGCCGCCGCCGGAAAGCGTGGCGTCCGGGACACCCGGGCCCTCGTTGCGCAGGCCCACGGTGACCCGCACGGTGTCACCGACGGCCCCGGTGACTGTCGCGCCCCGGGCGACGACGTCGAAGGCCCCCTGCACCGAGCGCAGGTAGGTCTGGCCTGCGGCGCCGGTCACCCCGGCCGGGATCACGTCGAGCGGGTCGCCCACCGGCCGCAGCCGCAGCCCCTGCTCGGCCTCGCGGCGGGTGAGCTTCACCCCGCTCGGAAGCGGCCCGGCACCGGCCAGCGGCTCCACGAACTGGGTGATCCGCTTGCTGCCCAGGGTGGCCGGGCCGACCGTGGTGGCCAGCTTCTGCCGCAGCTCGTGCCGCTGGCCGGGGGCGAACGTGCCCCGCACGGTGCAGACCACCACCGTGGCGAGCGACGTGTTGGTGCCGTACCGGCAGTTGCGGTAGCTGGCCGGAATCAGACCCACCGGGAAGCTCATGGTGAGCCGGAGGTCCACGACCGGCTGGTCACCCGCGTTCATCACGGCCACCGGCACGGGCAGGCTGTCACCGACCGCGACGCCGGAGACGGACTCGTGGACGAGGTCGAGCAGATCGGGCCCGGACCGCACGGTGATCGTCGCCTGCTGGGTGGACGGCTCGGTCTGCTCGCCGAGCGCCGTGTAGGCGAGGGTGCCGGTCGCGCCGTCGGTCGCGCCGGGCGCGGCCCGGAACACCACCGGCACGGTGCCGGTGAGCGTGCCGAAATCGTCGACGGCCGTCGGCGGCATCGGGCAGGTGACCGAGGCGCCCTCGGTGGTGCAGTAATCGGGGAAGCTGGCGGTGGCCACGCCGGTCAGGCCGGTCAGGTCGACGGTCACCCGGGGCTGGGTGGCGCCGGTGCTGGTCAGGGTCAGCGGAACGGTACGCCCGGGAGCGCCCGGACCGCCGACCGTGAGGTCGTCCAGCCAGGCGCCGACCCAGCCCGGGTCGTCCTGAGCCATGGCCGGACCAGCCGCCACGCCGACCGTCGCGGTGCCCACGACCAACGCGGTGAGGCCGCGCAGGAGCCTGCCACGCGTCACGTGCACAGATCTCATCGATCTCCTTGGTGAGGGATGAGCCGATCGGAAGAAGCCGGGATCGACGTCCCCGACCCGATCGGCACCCCCGATCCTAGAGATCAGCTATGACAGTTCTGGATGGGCCGATCGTGCGGCGGGTGGCCCCACACGGGGGTCTGGCCGGACGACTGTCACCCAGGCTGCCAGGCGCGCAGGGTCCGTTCGACCTGGACCGTGACCTGGTAGGACACCTCCGGAACATCGGCCAGCTCGATTCGCTCACCACGTAGCGCCACCTGTGCGTGCAGCTCCCGAGCGACCGCGTCGCGTACCGCGATCAGCAATGGCGACAACCCGTCCGGGTCGCCGACGACGTACGCATCCGACATCCCCCCCAGCCTGCGCCCCAGCCCCACCGCCACGCCACGACGGGTGAGATGTGCCCCGGAGACCTTGACCGACTCCGGCTCGGTGCCTGGCTCGGCGCGAGTGCCGAGCTGATCGCCGCACTTCGTGCCGGCTCGGCGTTGCCCGATCCGCGGTTGGAGGCGCTGCGCCGGTTCACGTTGGCCGTGCTCGACCACCGGGGCGCGGTGCCCGACGACGAGCTGGACGACTTCCTCGCCGCCGGCTACCTGCCCCGGCATGCGCTGGACGTCGTGCTCGGCGTCGGCGCGTACACGATGTCTACCTTCGCCAACCGCCTCACCCGAGCGCCGCTGGACCCACCGCTGGCCGCCCACGCCTGGACTTCGGCCGCCTGATCCGCCACACCTGTGCCCACCGCCTCCTCGGCTTGATCCACTCGCGTTCCGGGAAATGGCGGTGTCCCAGCCGCAGGACACCGCAACTTCCTTGAACCCGAGTGGATCAAGCCGAGGAGGCGGTAAGGCGGCACTGCGTTACCGCAACATGCCGGTTGGGTGCTGACGCTCGGTTGTGGATCCGCTACCTTGCGCCGAAGGAGTTCGTGCGGCGGCAGGAAGGTGGGGGTGATGACCTCAGGGGTGTCCACGGCGGCGATGATCCGGGATCAGCTCCGGCGGTCGCGGCTTGCGGCCGGGCTGAGCCAGGAGGAGTACGGCAAACGGGCGCACTACTCGCCCTCCATGGTCTCGTCGGTCGAGCTGGGCCAGACGGTGCCCAATCTGGCCTACCTGACCCGGGCCGACGAGGTGCTCGACACCGGCGGCCTGTTGGTCTCGCTGCGCGAGCTGGGTCGACGCGACGGCGAGCCGGTCTGGTTCCGCCCCTGGTTGGAGGTCGAACGGGTCGCCACCCAGTTGCGCTGCTTCGAGGCGACGATGGTTCCCGGGCTGTTGCAGACCGCCGACTACGCCCGCGCGGTGTTCCGGCTCGACCTGGGGCTCACCGCCGAGCGGGTGGAGGAGTTGGTGGCGGCCCGGCTCGAGCGGCAGGCGATCCTCGATCGGGAGCACCCGCCACAGGTCACCGTCGTGATCGACGAGGCCGCCTTGCAGCGCTTCGCGGAGAGCTGCGCCGGGGTGTTGGCCGAGCAGTTGCGGCATCTGGTGGCATGTGCCCGCCGTCCGCACATCCGCGTGCACGTGCTGCCGCAGGGGGTGGGGCTGCACGCCGGCCTCTTCGGGCCGTTCATCCTCGGCCGCACGGCCGACGGCAGTTGGCTCGGCTTCCTCGACAGCCAGACCGGCGGCACCGCAGTGGACGACATCAACGAGGTGGCGACCCTGCTCGGAAGGTGGGAGAGTCTGCGCAGTGACGCGCTGCCCCGGCAGCAGTCCATCGACCTGCTCGAGGAGATCGTGAAGCCATGGATCTGACCGGAGCCCGCTGGCACAAATCCACCCGGAGCGGCAACAACAGTGGCGCCTGCGTCGAGGTCGCCGACAATCTGCCCGACCGGGTGCACGTCCGTGATTCCAAGGACCGTGACGGCGGCCTGCTGACGTTCACCCCGGCCGCATGGCGGGCCTTCGTCGAGCTGGCCCGCACCCACTGACCTCCGGGCACCCGTAGGTCGCCGCACCGAGCCGCTGTTCAGGTCGCCCCGAGAAAGTCGCGCAGCAGGGCGAGCATCTCGTCCGGGCGCTCCTCGTACAGCCAGTGGCCGCAGTCCTCGATCACCTCACCGAGAACCGCGTCGGCGTACCGACGAACCTGCTCGGCGACCTGCCCGCCGAGGCTGGCCGCCGCGCCGACGGCCAGCACCGGCATCGTCAGCTTCGTGTTCCGGTACGTCGCGTTGTCGGCGATGTCCCGATCGAATGTCCGGAAGTAGGCGAAGCTCGCCCGAAGGTGCGCCGGGTCGCGCAGGTCGGGCGCGACCACGTCGAAGGAGCGCCCCAACTCGGGCATCAGGTGCCGCCACATGTACCAGCACTGCGGGTACCCGTGCAGCAGCACCAGTGGCGGGCCGCTGCCGCCACGGACGTAGTTCATGGTGATCTGGCCGACCCGTGCTCGTTGCTCGGTGAACCCTGCCGGAACCCGATCTCCACCCATTCGCGGCCTCCGTCCGCCGGCTGCCCGGCTACCCGCTCGGTCGCCGCGCATGCCTGCGGTCGCTGCGTATGCCTGCGGTCGCTGCGTATGTTTGCGGTCGCTGCGCATGCCTGCGGTCGCTGCGCATGCCTGCGGTCACCGCGCATGCCTGCGGGCGCTGCGCTCGAACGTTGATCGACTCGGTCTTCAGAAAGTCGGGCTGTCCCAGGCCGCCGGACACCCCGAATTCGAGAAACCCGAGTGGATCAAGGCCGGGCACGCCGGGCACGCCGGGCACGCCGGGCACGCCGGGCACGCCGGGCACGCCGGGCACGCCGGGCACGCCGGGCAGGCCGGGCAGGCCGGGCACGCCGGGCAGGCCGGGCAGGCCGGGCAGGCCGGGCGCGTCGGGCACGCCGGGGCGCGCCGGGCACGCCGGGGCGCGCCGGGCGCGCACTGAGCCGTCGCCGGTGTCACAGCACCCGGCTTGGGTCGTGCCACACCCGGTGCGGGAGACTGGCGGGTATGGCGGCTCGTGGCTTCCCGTACACCGATCTCAAGGACTTTCTCGCGGCGCTGGAGCGCGCGGGGGAGTTGCGCCGGGTCGACGTCCCGGTCGACCCCACCCTGGAGATCAGCGAGGTGGTCACCCGCACGGTCCGGGCCGGTGGTCCGGCGCTGCTCTTCGAGCGTCCGACCCGGGGCGAGATGCCGGTGGCGATCAACCTGTTCGGCACCGAGAAGCGCATGGCGATGGCCCTCGGCGTCGACTCGTTGGACGAGATCGGTGCCCGGATCGGCGCGCTGATCAAGCCGGAGCTGCCGGTCGGCTGGTCGGGCATCCGGGAGGGCCTCGGCAAGGTCATGCAGCTCAAGTCGGTGCCACCGCGCAAGGTGAAGACCGCGCCCTGCCAGGAGGTCGTCTACCGCGGTGAGGACGTCGACCTGAACCGGCTGCCGGGGTTGCAGGTGTGGCCCGGCGACGGCGGGATCTTCCACAACTACGGGTTGACCCACACCAAGCACCCGGAGACCGGCAAGCGCAACCTCGGCCTGTACCGGCTCCAGCAGCACGGCCGCAACACCCTGGGCATGCACTGGCAGATCCACAAGGACTCGACCGCCCACCACGCGGTCGCCGAGCGGCTCGGGCAGCGCCTGCCGGTCGCCATCGCGATCGGCTGCGACCCGGTCGTCTCGTACGCGGCCAGCGCGCCGCTGCCCGGCGACATCGACGAGTACCTGTTCGCGGGGTTCCTGCGCGGCGAACGGGTGGAGATGGTCGACTGCCTCACCGTGCCGTTGCAGGTCCCGGCACACGCGCAGATCGTGTTGGAGGGCTACCTGGAGCCCGGTGAGCGGCTGCCCGAGGGGCCGTTCGGCGACCACACCGGCTTCTACACGCCGGTCGAGCCGTTCCCCGTGCTGCACGTCGAGGCGATGACGATGCAGCGCAAGCCGGTCTACCACTCGATCGTCACCTCCAAGCCGCCGCAGGAGGACCACGGCCTCGGCAAGGCCACCGAGCGGATCTTCCAGCCGCTGCTGAAGCTGATGATCCCGGACATCGTCGACTACGACCTGCCGGCCGCCGGGGTCTTCCACAACTGCGCGATCGTGTCGATCCGCAAGCGGTACCCGAAGCACGCGCAGAAGGTGATGAACGCGATCTGGGGCGCGCACCTGATGTCGTTGACCAAGCTCATCGTGATCGTCGACGAGGACTGCGACGTGCACGACTACAACGAGGTCGCCTTCCGCGCCTTCGGCAACGTCGACTACGCCCGCGACCTGCTGCTCACCGAGGGCCCGGTGGACCACCTCGACCACTCGTCGTACCAGCAGTTCTGGGGCGGCAAGGCGGGCGTCGACGCGACCCGCAAGCTCCCGACCGAGGGTTACACCCGGGGTTGGCCGGAGGAGATGAGCATGAGTCCGGAAGTCACGGCCCTGGTCGACAAGCGCTGGAAGGAGTACGGGATCTGATGGTCGTCCTCGACGCTCCCGCCGAGAAGCCGGGCCGGGTCAAGTCCTTCCTCAAGCTCGTCGCGATCGAGCATTCGGTGTTCGCGCTGCCCTTCGCGTATCTGTCGGCGCTGAGCGCCATGCAGGTCGACGGCGGGCGGGTGCGGTGGCTGGACCTGCTGCTGATCACCGTGGCGATGGTCGGGGCACGGACGTTCGCGATGGCCGCCAACCGGATCCTCGACCGCCGGATCGACGCGCGGAATCCGCGTACCGCCGGGCGGGAACTGGTCACCGGTGCGGTGAGCGTGCGGACGGCCTGGACCGGCGCGGCCGTCGCGCTGGTGGTCTTCCTCGCCGCCGCCGCGCTGCTCAACCCGCTGTGCCTGGTGCTCGCGCCGCTCGCTGTGGTGCCGCTGGTCGTCTACCCGTACGGCAAGCGGTTCACCAACTGGCCGCACGCCATCCTGGCGATCGCCCAGGCGGTCGGGCCGGTCGGCGCGTGGCTCGCCGTCACCGGCACCCTGGACGGATCCGGGCCGGCGTGGGTGCTCGGCGCAGCGGTCGGGCTGTGGATCGGTGGCTTCGACCTGATCTACGCCTGCCAGGACTCCGAGATCGACCAGGAGATCGGCGTGCACAGCGTGCCCGCCCGGTACGGCCGGCGCTTCGCGCTGCACGCCTCCACGATCGCGCACGTGGTGACCTTCGCGCTGTTCGTCTGGTTCGGCGCGTTGATCGGCCTCGGCTGGCTCTGGTGGATCGGGCTGGTGTTGACGGCCGTCGCGTTCGGGTACCAGCACCTGGTGGTCACCCCGACCGACCTGAGCAAGGTCAACCGGGCGTTCTTCACGGCCAACGGGTTCGTCGGCATCGCGTTGTTCGTCTTCGCGCTGCTCGACCTGGTGATCCGACTCGACCTACGACCCTGACCGGGTGACCACCGGCTCGTCGTCTCCGGTGGGGTAGCGGGCGCTCTCCAGGGTCCAGTCGATGGTGCCGCGGACGGCGTACGCGATCACGTCGAGGTGGTCGGTGACCGCCCGGTCCACCGTCGGGCCGAACGACGGCACCGCCGACCGCAGCGCGACGAAGCGTCGCATCGACTCCCGCCAGCGCTCGACGGCCAGGGTGACCGCGTGCGCCGACGGCACCGCCAGTTCGGCCTCGATGGCCAGGACCAGGTTGTGCCCGCCCGCGGTGGCCCGGTCCCTCTCCAGCGAGGCCAGGTCGTTGTACCAGGAGAGCAGGTCGTTGCCGACCTGGGCGATCTGACGCAGCAGTGGGTGCTGGTGGACCGGGTCGGGCAACGGACGCCCGCCCGCGAACTCGACGAGCGCGTACGACACCTCCGCCGCCGAGGTCGCCCGCCGCAGCTCCACGTACTCGTCGACGCCGGGCCGGTGGCCGGCCTCCTTGTTGACCGCCTCCTGCCAGGTGCCGTCGAGGTGCCGGCCCACTGCGTCGGTGAAACGCGACCGCCACCGGGCCGGCATCCGGCGGCGCGGCTCCTCCCAGGCCAGCACCAGCAGGCTCCGCAGCGGGCCGGTGAGCCCGGCCGGGCGCAGCCGGGGGCCTTCGCGCAGCAGCATCAGTGTGTCGTCGCGCAGGGCCCGGATCTGCTCCGAGGTCAGCCGACCCGACCCGTCGCAGGCGTCGTCGACCAGGAAGAACCAGGTGAACAGCGCCGTCAACACCTGGAGATCGGCCTCGGTGGCGTCCGGGTAGAGCCTTCCGGCGTACCTGGCGAACCGTCCCCGGGCCAGCCGGTGCACCGCCGCGTCGTCCAAGGCGAGGTCGAGGTCGGGCAGCAGGCCGAGGAGCCACTCCTGCACGTCGTCGGCGTACGGTGAGAGCCGGGACGGGATCGGACACTCGGTGCGCAACACCCGAAGGGTCTCGCCGGTCGTCACCGATGCCTCCTGCGCGAGATGGTTCCGATGCGAATCCCCACCAGCAGCATGTCAGGTCGACGGAATGCCCACGTAGCCCGCCGGCCATGCCGATCCGGAGATCCCGGGGGTGCTCCCCACCGAACCAGCCGGACCAGGCAGGCTGGGGGCATGCGGGAACCATGGGTGGTCGGGGTCTCCGGAGCGTCCGGCACGCCGTACGCGGCGGCCGTCATCGGCGGGCTGCTCGACGCAGGCGAGCCGGTCGACCTGATCGTCTCCCGCGCGGCACGACTCACCGTGCTCGACGAGACCGGCCGACCGTTCCGCGACGGGCACTGGGCCGAGGATCTCGCCGCCTGGCTCGACCGGGACCTCACCGGGGCGGACGTGCGGCACTGGGCGGCCGGTGACCTGGCCGCCGGGCCGAGCAGTGGCTCCTACCGGGTACGCGGCATGGCAGTGGTACCGGCCAGCACGGCAGCCTGTGCCGGCATCGCGATCGGGCTCTCCAAGGACCTCCTACAACGCGCCGCCGAGGTCAACCTCAAGGAACGCCGTCCGGTGGTGGTCGTCCCCCGGGAGACACCGGTGACCCGCAGTCACCTGGAGCACCTGATCGCACTGCACGACGCCGGCGCTGTCGTGTTGCCCGCCAGCCCCGGTTTCTACGGAGCCGGCGCGGCCGCCAGCGCCCAGCAGTTGGTCGACTTCGTGGCCGGCAAGGTACTCGACGCGCTCGGCGTCCCCCACACCCTGTTCCGGCGGTGGTCCGGCCGGCTCGGCACGGCCCGGAGCTGAGCCGACCGGTCGGCGAGCATCCGCCCCGCGCCGCGAGACCGCCCGGTGGTCGGCCGAGGCGGGACGCGGACCGGGCCGAAGTCCGGTCCGCGTAGCGATGTCCGCACCAGTTCAGTACATGCCGGCGTTGGCCGGACCCGGCCCCGTGGATGCGGCCGGCCCCACATTGCGTGGCTTTCCGACCTCGTCCACCTCGTCCAGCATGCCCTCCCCCTCAAGCAGGGCCCGCACCTCGGATTCCCGAAACCGGCGATGCCCGCCTGGAGTCCGGATGCTTCCTATCCGGCCGGCCGCCGCCCATCTCGTCACAGTTTTCGGGTCTACCCGAAACAGCGCGGCGACCTCACCCGGTGTCAGCAGGCGATCTCCAGTGTCCACAGCCCCCTCCTCGCGTCGACGAAGCCCCCGGCTGAACACACTGCCCCCGGCTGGTGCGTAGCCCAGAGCCGTCATGAGGGACGTATGGCAATTACAGCACCGCGGACATGACCTGTCCGCCCAAACGCGAAAAATGCACTGAGTGAGGAGTTAGTAATGGTACTTGTGCGACCTCCGCCTTGACCGGCGGTTTGTCAACAGTGACTCACCACTCAGTCCAACGGATGCCGAAGCCCGCACGTTATGCCTCAGCGGCTAGGGTCACTCTCTGTGGACGCCATCGACCTGAATCTCGTCGACCTGCTGCGCGGCAACGCCCGCCTCTCGTACGCCGAGCTGGCCCGACAGGTGGGCCTCTCGGCTCCGGCCGTGCACGAACGGGTCGGCAAGTTGGAGAGCAGCGGCGTGGTCCGGGGCTACCGGGCGGACGTCGCCCCGGAGTCGATCGGGCTGGGTGTCACCGCGTTGATCGGCATCGTCGAGGACTCCGGCGCCGACACCGACGACATGCTCGAGTCGCTGCGGGTGCTGCCCGAGATCGAGTCCTGCTACTTCATGGCCGGCGTCGAGTCGTTCCTGCTCAAGGCCCGGGTCGGCACGATCGCCGAGTTGGAGCAGTTGATCGTGCGGTTGAACCGGACACCCGGGGTGGCCTCCACCCGTACCGCCATCGCCCTCTCCACCAAGTGGGAGAACCGCCCGCAGCCGGTCGGCCCGCCTGCGGCCTGACCGCCGCGTACCCCTGGTGTCGCCCGGTCGGCCGGCGGTAGCGTGCGCCGATGACCCCGCCGGGACCTCGCGTGGCAGTGGTGACCGGCGCTGCCGGCGGTCTCGGCCGCGCCATCGCGACCGCGCTGCACGCCGACGGCTGGACGGTGTTGCTCACCGACCTCGACCCGGAGGCGGTGGCCGCCGCCGCAGCACCCCTCGGCGGTTGGTCGGCAGCCCTGGACGTCCGGGACGATGACGCCTGCGCCGCCGTCGCCGCGAGCGCGGCAGACCGAGGCGACCTCGCCCTCTGGGTCAACAACGCCGGTGTCCTGACCACCGGGCCGTCCTGGGAGCACGACGGGCCGACCCGCCGCCGGATGTTCGACGTCAACGCCCTCGGCGCCATGAACGGCACCCTCGCCGCGCTGGCCGTGATGCGCGGTCAGGGCCACGGCCACGTGCTGAACGTCGTCTCGCTGGCCGGGCTGATCGCCGCGCCCGGCGAGACGGTGTACGCGGCCAGCAAGCACGCCCTACTGGCATTCAGCCTGGGCACCCTGTCCGACCTGCGGATCGCGGGATACCGGCGGGTGCACGTCTCCTGCCTCTGCCCGGACGGCATCTGGACCCCGATGCTGCACGACCGGCTGGACGACCCGGGCGCGGTGGCCTCCTTCACCGGGTCGATGTTGACCGCTCAGCAGGTGGCCGCCCGAGCGGTCCGGTTGGCCCACCGGCCACGCCCGGTGGTCAGCCTGCCCCGGTGGCGGGGAGCGCAGGTGCGACTGCTGGACGCCCTGCCCCGGCTGGCCATCGCGCTGACCCCGCTCGTCCAGGCCGCCGGCCGCGCCGGTCAACGTCGTCAACACCGCCGGAGCACCCGGCCGGACCGGCCCTGACCGGCACCTGACCTGCTTGCTAGGTTTCCGGCGTGACTCATCTCGACCGGTGCGACGAGGCCAGCCGAACCTGGGTGACGGAGGCGATCGCCGCCGTCGAGGCGGACGCGAACCGTTCGGCCGACACCCACCTGCTCCCGTTCCCGCTGCCCCGGGCGTGGGGGATCGACCTCTACCTCAAGGACGAGTCCTCGCACCCCACCGGCTCACTGAAGCACCGGCTGGCCCGCTCCCTGTTCCTCTACGGCCTCTGCAACGGCTGGATCGGGCCACGCACCACGATCGTCGAGGCGTCGTCGGGCTCCACGGCGGTCTCCGAGGCGTACTTCGCCCGCATGCTCGGTCTGCCCTTCATCGCGGTGATGCCCGCCTCCACCTCGCCTGAGAAGGTCGCGCAGATCGAGTTCCAGGGCGGCCGGTGTCACCTGGTGGACGACCCCGCCAGCGTGGTGGTCGAGGCCCGGTGGCTGGCCGAGGACTCCGGTGGGCACTTCATGGACCAGTTCACCTACGCCGAGCGGGCGACCGACTGGCGGGGCAACAACAACATCGCCGAGTCGATCTACGCCCAGCTCGAGCTGGAACGGCACCCGATCCCCACCTGGGTCGTGGTGGGCGCCGGCACCGGGGGCACCAGCGCGACGATCGGCCGGTACGCCCGGTACCGCCGACTCGCCACCAAGCTCTGCGTGGTCGACCCGGAGAACTCGGCGTTCTACCCGGCGTGGCTGGCCGCCGACTGGTCGGTGCGTACCGGGAAGGGCTCCCGGATCGAAGGGATCGGCCGTCCCACCGTGGAGGCATCGTTCCTGCCCTCCGTGGTGGACCGGATGGTCCAGGTCCCGGACGCGGCGTCACTGGCCGCCATGCGCGCCGGCTCGGCGGTGCTCGGCCGCCGGGTGGGCGGCTCCACCGGCACCAACCTGTGGGGCGCGTTCGGCCTGATCGCCGCGATGCTCGCCGAGGGCCGGACCGGTTCGGTCGTCACCCTGATCTGCGATCCGGGCGACCGGTACGCGGACACCTACTACTCCGACGGCTGGGTGGCCGCCCAGGGCCTCGACCTGACGCCGCACCTGGCCACCATCGACCGCTTCCTGACCAGCGGCACCTGGCCCGCCTGAGCCGCGCGGGCGCGAGCGGTCGGCTGACCTGGGGCGCGGGCGCGACCGATCGGCCGGCGTTCAGCGCGGGTCGATCCGCTCCGCCAGCCCGGGGTAGCGCACCACGTAGCCGTTGTCGTCCAGATCGATGTCGGCGGTGAAGGTGCCGCTGGCGAAGCGCACCCGGCCCGGCCCGAGCCCGGTGTAGATCTGCTCGGCCGGCACCACCTCCAGACCGGGCAGCAGCACCCAGGCGACGGTGATCCGGTGTGCCATGTCGGCCGGCTCGGCGGCCAGCCCGAGCCGATGGACCGGCAGGGTGTTGAACAGCGGCGAGCCGCTGAGGTCGACGTCGAGCGCGTCGGCCAGCCGGTCCGGGTCGTCGGTGCCCGGCAGGCCGGCCCGGGGATGACCGGCGTCGACCAGGGCCCGGTCCAGGTCGCCCTGTTCCGCGGTGGTCACCCGCCACCGGTCAGCCGTCCGCTCCAGGGTCACCCTGCGCTGCCAGCCCAGCCCTTCGACCTCGACCTCGACCCGGGCGGTGGACCAGTCCGGTGCCGTGGTCAGTTGGTAGCGGGCGGTCCACGGGATCGGGTCCACGGCGAGCAGCGTGCCCCGGGCCGCCAACCCGCGGCTGTCGTCGAAGAGGACCTGCTCGCTGCCGGCGGTGTCCGTCCGGGACCAGAAGATTGACTGCGGCATGGTCGGCATGAGCCGGACGTTACGCGACCCGGCCCGCCTCGGCAGGGCATGCGCGAACGCCGCCGCGAAGCGTGCGCTCCGCGACGGCGTTCAGTGGATCAGCAGATCAGTGGGTACGCACCGGCGGTCGCCCGCCGAAACCGCGCCGGTCGTCGCGCGGACGGTCGTCACGGGCACGGTCGTCGCGGGGACGGTCGTCCCGACCGCGGCCCTCCGGGCGGAAGCCGCCCCGAAAGTCCCGATCGCCGAACCGCCGCTCGTCGCGGTCACCGAAGCGCCGCTCGCCCTGTGGCCGGTCACCGAAGCGGCGCTCGCCCTGCGGCCGGTCACCGAAGCGCCGCTCGCCGGTCGGCCGGTCACCCCGGCCGTCCCGGTCACCGAACTGTGGCCGGTCACCGAACCGGCGCTCGCCCTGCGGCCGGTCGCCGTAGCCCCGGGAGTCGCGATCGGCGTAACGCCGCTCGCCACCGGGCCGGTCACCGTAACTCCGGTCGCCGGTGGGGCGGTCGCCGTAGCGCCGCTCGCCCTGCGGACGGTCACCGTGCTGCCGGTCACCGTGCTGCCGGTCGCCGAAGCGGCGCTCGCCGGTGGGTCGGTCACTGAAGCGCCGCTCGCCCTGCGGGCGGTCGCCGTAGTTCCGGTCGCCGGTCGGTCGGTCGCCGTAGCGGCGCTCACCCTGCGGACGGTCGCTGTAACGCCGCTCGCCGGTGGGCCGGTCGCTGTAGCGGCGCTCGCCCTGCGGGCGGTCGCCGTAGCGGCGGTCGCCGCCCGTGCGGTCACCGAATCGGCGCGGGCCGCCCGAGCGGTCACCGTAGCCGCGTGGCTCGGCCTCGACGCGAACCGGAACACCGCTGGGCTCCCGCGCCCCGACCAGCTCGGCCAACGCCTGGTCGCCGACCCGGACCCGGGTCTCGGCCGGCGCGACGCCGGCCTTCTCCATCATCGCCAGGGTGGTGCGGCGCTGCTTGGGCAGCACCAGCGTGGCGACCGCGCCCGACTCACCGGCCCGGGCGGTGCGCCCGGCCCGGTGCAGGTAGTCCTTCGGGTCCTTCGGCGGGTCGACGTGCAGGACCAGGGTGACCCCGTCGACGTGGATGCCCCGAGCCGCCACGTCCGTGGCGACCAGCACGTTCATCCGGCCCTCCCGGAACTCGGCGAGGGTCTTGGTGCGCATCCGCTGGGTCTTGCCGCCGTGCAGCCCACCGGCGCGTACCCCGACCGCGGCGAGCTGCTCGACCAGCCGATCCACCCCGAGCTGCGTACGCGCGAAGACCATCGTCCGGCCGTCCCGAGCGGCGATCGACGCCGCCACCGGGAACTTCTCGTGCGGCGGGATCAACAACATGTGGTGGTCCATGGTGGACACCGACGCGGTCGACGGCGCCGTCGAGTGGGTCACCGGGTCGTTCATGAACCGCTTGACCAACGCGTCGACGTCACCGTCAAGGGTGGCCGAGAAGAGCAGCCGCTGACCGTTCGCGGGCGTCTTCGCCAGCAGTTCGGTCACCTCGGGCAGGAAGCCCATGTCGGCCATCTGGTCGGCCTCGTCGAGCACCGTGACCTCGACGTCGTCGAGCTGGCAGATGCCCCGCTCGATGAGGTCACCGAGCCGACCGGGGGTGGCCACGATGATCTCCACGCCGCGCCGCAGCGCGTCGATCTGACGGTCGTACGGCACACCGCCGACGGCGGTCTTCAGGAACACGTTGAGCGCCTTGCCCAGCGGCAGCAGAGCGTCGTTGACCTGCATGGCCAACTCGCGGGTCGGGACCAGGACGAGGGCGCGCGGACGCATCGGGCGGGCCGGCTCGGCGGCGGCGACGCGGGCCAGCAGCGGCAGGCCGAACGCGAGCGTCTTGCCCGAACCGGTCTGCCCACGGCCCAGCACGTCCCGGCCGGCGAGCGCGTCCGGCATGGTGGCCCGCTGGATCTCGAACGGGCTGGTGATGCCCTGCCGCGCCAAGGCGCGGACCAGCGGCTCGGGCAGACCGAGCGCGGCGAAGTCGATGGAATCGGCGGCGTCGGTCGCCGGGGTGGGGTCGAAAACGGACGTGACGGTGCTGGAGTCAGCAGAGGTGGTCAACAAAAGCCTTTCGAGCGGGGCGCATCTTCGCGATGGCCTGCCGCGGCTGTGCCGCCGGATCGCCCGCAAGATCGCCCAGGGGCGCGCACCACGCGCGCCGGGTCAGTGATCTAAGCCAGTGTACGGCGGTCCGACGAACCCGCCAGCCGGTTGCGCGACCGTAGTGGGCGGACTCACCATCGCGTCCACTCGGCGGCTCACCCGTTGAGCGCGCCGCCCACCAGACCGTCCAACACGTCGCCGGCGAGCAGGACGATCATGACGCTGATCGCGACCAGCAGCCCCAGCGCGGCGACCAGAACGATCACCACACGCGTGTTGCGGGATCGCTCGGCCGGCGTGTCCGCCCAGCCCTGGGCCAGGATGTGCCCGGTCAGCGAGCCGGACGTCTCCACCGCGTTGGTGGGCATCGCGATCGTGGTGAAGCCCGGCCCCTCACCGCTGCCGTAGACGGTGCCGGCCAGGTCGGAGCCGCCGCGTCGCCCGTCACGAACACCGGCCGGACCCGGGCCGGAATCGACCTCCGACCTGGCGGTCGGCCCGGTGGTCCGGGTGTTCCCGGTGCCGCTTCCGGTGGACGGGGGAGCGCCGACGCTGGACGGCGGCCAACTCGGCAGGGCGGGGGCCGGCACCACCGGCGGTGCGGAGACGGGTGTCTCGGCCCACCCGCCGCCTGACGTCGAGCGTGTCGTCTCGGCGGTGGCGGCCCATCCGGCCGGCGGTGCGGAGACCGACGCGGTCGCGCGTACGCCGGGCGTGTCGCCCATCGCGGGCGGCGGCGGGAACGGCGGTGCCGGCATCGGGCCGGGTGGCGCCGGTGGTGCGGGCACGGGCGGTCCGGGTGGCGGAACGGGCGGCCCGGGGA